>NZ_JBSFCI010000052.1:0-43468 GCF_053593375.1 Streptomyces sp. NPDC002309
CCGAGCTCATACAGGAACGGCGGATTGGCCGTCGCCTCCGCGAGCTCCAGAGCTGCAGGCTCAAGGATGGGCTGAGTCATCACTTCACTCCTCGGATCTTGACTTTCCCCCTTACGACAAGACATCTGTTGAAAGCATTACATCCATCGATGGACAAGGCACTCGGCATAGCGAACTGGTCGATGTACCGCTTCGTGCACTTGCTTCCCACCTGGTGCTACTTCCTCTGGAATCTCAGGTTCCAGTCTCTAGGTGTCCACGATCAAGAGCAGGGTTCACTCGCAGACTTCGACCGATGCGTCGGACACCGCAGCTGCTTCGCGTATCTACCGGTAGTTCGTTAAATCCGGAGGTAGAGGTCAATGCCGTGTCCGGTGGTGACCGCGTCGATCAGGGCCTGGAGCTCGAAGGGTGGGTCCGTGTCCGTCCAGGCTCGCCACCACCGGTTCAGGGTGATGGCGGGGGTGAGCCAGGAACGGATGGCGCGGAATGCCTTGGGCCAGCAGGGCTGTTGGGGCCGGTGGGACAAGGCCGGTCCCCCTCTCTGGCCCTTCGTCGGGGCACGGGTCCGGTGCGGCGGCATCGAGCGGTCCGGGTGGAGTGAACCACTGGTCCCAGCAGAAGGAGAAAGCGCAGTTGACCAGGGTCTGGTGGCGGCGGATGGCTCGGTCGGAGCGGACTTGGAAGTCGGCCCAGCCGAGTTCGTCCTTGATCTGTTTGTAGCTCTGCTCGATCCATGGCCGCAGGCCGTAGAGGCGGACGATCTCTGCGAGGACGGCCGGCGGGTGCGAGCCGGTGGTGGCGTGGGGTGCGTCGGGGTGGGGCAGGTTGGTGGCCAGGTACCAGGTTGCCTTCTCCGGCAGACTTGCCGGGTCGGTGGTGGCCACGACCAGCCGGCAGGGTGAGTCGGGGCCGTAGCCGCCCAGGCGGGCGTCAGCGGCCCACCAGGTCTCGGTGTGCCCGTCGCGGAAGTGACGCTCCACGGGCGTCCAGTCGCCGGGTCGCTTGGCATCGCGCCAGGTCAGGGCCTGGGCGGCTTCGATGGGGGTGTGCGGCTGGTCGGCCGGGGCCCAGGTGCCGCGGTGCGGCTTGAGCGCGACCACGTGGGCCAGGCCGGCCTCGCGCAGTGCGAGGTACCAGTCGTCACTGACGGAGTAGGCGCAGTCGGCGACCACCGCCCGGCAGCCGAAGCCCGCCTTCTTCCCGCGGGCCGCGAGGGCGGCGGCCAGCTGCGGTTTCGTACGGAAGGCCGGATCGGACCGGCCGCGGGCGAAGTGATGGGCAGGGGTATAGGGAGTCGCGTGCAGCGGGTAGTACACACGGCCGTCGGTCCACACCGTGGTCACCGTGACGATGCCGTTGTCCGTCTTGCCCAGCCGACCCAGCCACTGCCTGCCCACATGCGCGGTCGTGCCGTCCTTGCGGTCCCCGGAGTCGTCGATCACGATGACCCCGCCGTCGTGCGGAGCCGTCGCCGGCTCCTCACACAGCAGCTCGAGGCGCCGGTCGTTGACCAGCTCGGCCTCCCAGGGCGACTCGGACAGGAAGAACTGCAGCCGCTGCACCCCCGGCATCCCCGCACCCGCCACCGGCTCCGATCCTGCCAGGCAGGTGATCGTCTTGTTCCGGTCCCGCGGCGCCAGCAACCCGGTCAGGGACTCGCGGAAACCCCGCCGCTGAGCCAGGCTGAAGAAGATGTCGTCGAACCGGGCCGCGTACTCCTCCAACCAACCCGGCGCAGGCGGACACGGACGGCGAGCAGTCATCTTCAGTCCCCAGCAAAGCAGTTGACTCCTACCACCGGCCTACGACCGAGCCGACCTGCCGTCAACCCACCCCACCGCCGAATTTAACGAACTACCGGTAACAGGCGCTCGCCCTCGTAGCCGCACCAGACCACCTGCTGCCGGGCGAAGTTGGACGCTGCCCCTGACGCGGCGTACCGATCCCGAGAGTCACGATCCGGTAGCAGCGCCTGCAGAGTGCTTCTACTCGAGCAACTTGCCGTCGGCTGATACGCCGTGCATCAACTCAGCGATGTCGCTGGGGATTGGTGGGACAGGTTCGCGGCGCACCCCGGTCTCTGGCGACCACACCAGGTTGACTTTCAGGTCCGGGTTGAGATCGGGGTAATCGAACCTGTTGTGACAGCCTCGTGTCTCCCGCCGCTCCAACGCGCACTCGAGTGTCGCTCGAGCGGCGAGTACGGTGGACCTGAGGTCGAAGGCGCACGCAAGGTCCTGAAAGCCGCTGACGTCGACGTATACGCCCACGTCCACCATTCGGGTCTCGATCTCGCCGAGTCCGGCGAGCCCGGCGGCGAGCCGGCCTCGTTTCGCACGACACCGGCATGCTCCGTCATCAGTTGGCGCACCGACCGTTGCAGTGCGCGAACGTTTTGGTCGCCGTCAGCGGCCAGAAGCCGGTTCACGTCCGCCTCTGCGTCGCGAATCGCTCCTGGCGACCGTTGCTGGCTGGTGAGCTTGGCCGAGTACTCCGCCGCGGCCCGGCCAGCGATTTGGCCGTAGACGAGTAGTTCGATCAGCGAGTTTCCCTCCAGCCGGTTCGCGCCGTGCAGACCACTGGCAGCCTCCCCGATCACAAAGAGCCCGTTGACATCGGTACCGTGGTCCTCAGGCCTGACCCATACGCCGCCCATAGAGTAGTGGGCAGTCGGTGCGACCTCGATCGGGTCGCGGGTGACATCGAGCATCTGCAGGTCCAACAGGGTCCGGTGCACCCGCGGCATCCACGTCAAAACCGTCTCACGCGGCAGGTGGGACAGGTCGAGCCACACGCCGCCGGCCTGGGTTCTGCGGCCCTCCTTGATCTCGGTATAGGACGCCAGCGCGACCCTGTCCCGGCTGGAGAGCTCCATTCGCTCGGAGTCGTAGCGGGTCATGAACCGCTCACCGAGGTTGTTGAGCAGGATCCCGCCGTCGCCGCGTGCAGCCTCGCTGACAAGCGTGCCGGCCGCGTTCTCCGGCTTGATCAGCCCGGAGGGGTGGAACTGCACCAACTCGGCGTCACGCAAGCGGGCACCGGCCTCGGCGGCGAGGCGGAAGGAGTCGCCGGTGTTCTCGTCACGACGCGAGGACGTATGCCGCCAGATACGAGTGTGCCCTCCTGTCGCGAGGATCACGGCGTCTGCATGCACGAGGTAGCGCGAGCCGTTGACGAGGTCGAATCCATAGGCACCGAACACTGTCCCATCGTCGACCAGCAGTCGGGTGACGTACAAGCTCGACAGGACGGGAATGGCGAGCTCGTTCGCGCGTTCGCCGAGCACTCGTTGCATCTCCGATCCGGTGTGGTCGCCGACGAACGCGGTGCGTCGGTAGGTGTGGGCGCCGAAGTAGCGTTGGGCGATCCGGCCGTCGCCTTGACGGTCAAAACGCATGCCGTAGCGCTCCAAGTCGGAGATTCCTTGCGCGGCGTGGCGGGTCACAACCAGCACGGCGCGTGGGTCGGCCAGTAAGCAGCTCTCCTGCAACGTGTCAGCCGCATGCTGCTCCCACGTGTCGGCGGGGTCGGTGGTGGCCAGCGCCCCGTTGATACCACCGGATGCCATGACGGTGTGGGCATCGTCAGCCACGCGTTTGCCCACCGCGATGACCGTGACACCAGCCTCGGCGACTTCGATGGCTGCGCGAAGGCCTGAGCCACCGGTTCCCACCACGAGCACGGATGTGGCGAGTTGGTGTCCGAGCGATGACACGGGACCTCCTGTAGCGGCGGACGGACGATAGGCGATGCTCGACCGGATAGCGGCGCCGGCTGTGGCACTCCCGGAGCGTTGCACGGTGTGCAGTCCGTCACAGCCGTTGAGATGTCCGGCTGCCTGCGCGGTTTGTGGTGACTGGTGGCTTTTGAGGGTTCACCCCGTCCTGTTTTTCACGGAAGGACTCATTCATCCCATGCCTCACGGTGGTCCGAAATAGAGGGAGGGAACCCTCCCAGGTATCATTTCGTCGATTGTCCGACAATCGCCCTGGGGGTCGTCCCAGGAGTCCTCTAGGAGTCTGCCTCGCATGACCGACAGCCCGCTTGCCGTCCTGGTTGGCCGGTATCGCGAGTGCACGGCGCTCGATGACCTGCTGGTCGGCCTGCGTGAAGGTGGGTCCCGAGTATGGGTAATCCGTGGCGAAGCAGGCATCGGGAAGTCGGTACTTTTGGAGTATGTGGCCGCACAAGCGTCACGGGTGACGGTGACCCGAGCGCGAGGCATCGAGGCCGACATGGAGCTGCCCTACGCGAGCCTGCACCAGCTGTGTACGCCGTTCCTGGCCGAGGTCGAAGCATTGCCGGGACCCCAGCGCGATGCCCTCCGCGTGGCGTTCGGGATGGCGGCCGGAGACCCGCCTGACCGCTTCCTGGTCGGTCTCGCCGTGCTGACTCTACTCACCCGCGCCTCAGAGTCCCGACCGGTGCTCGTCATAGTCGATGACGCCCAGTGGCTGGACCAGGTGTCCTTGCAGACACTGGAGTTCGTGGCTCGACGACTCCTCGCCGAGGCAGTAGCGATGGTGTTCGCGGTATGCGACCCTGAAGGGCAGGCCGCACTCGCCGGTCTGCCGGAAATGCAGATCGGCGGTCTCGATGCCGCCTCGGCCGGAGAACTCCTCGAGGCCGCCGTCGGCGGGCGGGTGGAGAAGCGGGTTCGAGACCGGTTCGTTGCCGAGATGAACGGCAACCCACTCGCACTGCTCGAGTTCTCCCGCGGCCGTAGCGCCGCCGAGCTGGCATACGGCTTGGACTCGAGTTCCCCGACTGCCCAAGGGACGGTGTCGAGCCGCGTCGAACGGGACTTCGCCAGCCGGCTCGGTTCGCTGCCGGCGCCGACCCGGACGCTGCTGCTGATCGCTGCGGCGGAACCCGTCGGTGACGCGCTCTTGCTGTCCCGTGCAGCGGCCTACCTAAAGGTCACTATTAATAGCGCACCGGCCAAGGCGGCCGGCTTGATCGAGCTCGGTGAGTCCGTTCGGTTTCGACACCCGCTGGTCCGTTCGGCGGTCTACCAACAAGCCGACCCCGAAGAACGCCGAGCGGTGCACCGGGCCCTGGCCGCGGCCACGGACCCGGTCCTGGATCCCGACCGGCGCGCCTGGCATGCCGCGCAGGCCGCCGATGGGCCGGACGAGGAGGTCGCCGCAGGGCTGGAGCAGGCCGCTGGCCGCGCGCGGCAGCGCGGCGGCATGGCCGCAGAAGCGGTACTGCTGGAGCGCGCAGCCGAGGTGACGCCGGACTCCTTGTGGCGGGGGCGCCGAGCCCTCGCGGCCGCCGAGGCGCACTTCTCGGCCGCATCGCCTGGCCGCGCCACGGAACTGGCGACGCTGGCCGAATTGTGCCCTCTCAGCCCCTTGGACCGCGCCCGCTTGGCGCGCCTGCGTGCCAGGATTGTCTTCGCCCGCAGCCGCAGCGACGAAGCGGCATCTCTGTTCCTCGACGCCGCTGCACAGTTTGCTGCCGCCGGGTCGCCACTGGCGCGCGAGACCTACCTCGAGGCGATCAGCGCGACGATCTTCGCTGGCAGGATCCAGGGGCCGACAGGTGCCCGTGCCGTGGCGATCGCGGCCCGCGCATCCGGAGCGCCCTCGTCAGGCTCCAAGGCCGCCGACTTGCTCCTGGACGGTGTAGCCACGCTCCTCGCAGACGGCTACGAGTCCGGTGTCCCGGCACTGCGTCGCGCGCTGGAGCCTCTTGCGCATGAGGACCTAGGCACCCGGGAAGCCACGATGCGTTGGCTTCTCCTGGTCCCGGTCGCGATCGAGGCGTTCATTCACCAGGCCTGGGACCTGCACGCGTGGGACACGCTGGCGACTCGTGCGGTGCGCCTGGCTCGCGACAATGGAGCGCCCGGCGCGCTGCTACTGGCACTGAACTACACCGCTGGGGTGCACCTCCGCTGCGGCGACTTCGCCGAGGCAGCCCGAATAGTCGACGAAGCCGACGCGATCGCCGCCGCGACCGGCCACGCGCCGCTCAAATACGCGAAGCTTGCCCTGGCCGGGTGGCGAGGTGACGAGAACGCTGCCGCCGGCATCGTCGAAGCCGTCAAGGCGAGCGCCGCGCAAGGTGGCGAAGTGTCCCTCCTGGGTGTCACGAGCTATGCCCAAGGCGTGCTGTACAACGGCCTGGCACGCTACGACCAGGCGCTGGTAGCCGCCCGCTCGGGTATCGAGCACGACGGGTTCATCTTCACCGGCCTGTCGCTGGTCGAACACGTCGAGGCCGCGACCCGGTGCGGCGAGCTCGGCCAGGCCCGCGTCTCGCTTGGCCGGCTGGTCGAACTCACCCGCGCTGCCGATTCCGGATGGGCCCGTGGCGCCAGCGCTCGCAGCCAGGCTCTCCTCACCGACGACGCTGAGGAGGCCGATGGTCTGTATCGGAGCGCGATCGAAGAGTTCGGCCGCTGCCGCCTGGTCGTGGAGGTGGCACGCACCCACCTGCTGTACGGCGAGTGGCTGCGCCGGACCGGCCGCCGTTCGCTGGCCCGAGAGCACCTTCGCACGGCCTACAAGATGTTCGACGGAATGCGGGCGAACGCGTTCGCCGAGCGAGCTCGCCGCGAGCTGCTCGCCAGTGGCGTGCACGTCCGGGTGCGGGAAATCGAGTCGGCGAGTGCCCTGACCTCACAGGAGTTGCAGGTCGCGACGCTCGCCGCCGGCGGCTTGACGAACGCGAAGATCGGTTCGGAGCTGTTCATCAGCCCACACACCGTGGAGTGGCACCTGCGGAAGGTGTACAAGAAGCTCGGGGTCAGCTCACGTCGCTCGCTGCCGGGTGCCCTCGCGATCGCCCCGGCCGCGGACACCAGGGGCGCGGGTACGGTGCAATCCGGCTGAGAGCCGGTGCGGGCAAACTTCGGGGCCCCCGGGGTCCCCCCGGACTCGACCACGGACTCGACCACGGACTTCCAGGGCGCGATGAGCTGTGCCGCGGACTGAGGGTGGAGCCGTCGCCCTCGATGGGCGCCGTCCACGAAGAGGAGTCCCCGATGTCCGCGCCCAGCCTGGAGACGACGACGCCAGCCGAACCCCCGGTCGCCCCGTCGGCCGAGTACGACCTGGACCTCGCCCTTGACATCTTCCTAGCCCAACGGACACGACTGTTCCGCATCGCCCACCAAATTGTCGGCGACGTCTCGGGAGCCGAAGACCTGGTCCAGGAGGTGTGGCTGCGCTGGCAGCTCACCCACCGCACGAAGATCAAGAATCCGGCCGCGTACCTGACCACGGCCACGACCAATCTGGCGATCAACGTCATCCAGTCCGCGCGACACCGCCGCGAAACCCCGACCGAGTCGCAGTTGGTCGGTGTCGTCGACCGGGCCGCCGAGGATCCCGTGCTGCGCGCCGAGCAAGCCGTGGCGCTTGAGACGGCCTTGGCCCTGCTCATGGCGAGGCTGACGCCGAATGGGCTGGCGGCCTACGTACTGCGGAACGGCTTCGACTACAGCTATGCCGATCTTGCGGGGTTGCTTCGGATCAGCGTCCAGAACGCACGGGTGCTGGTCCACCGCGCGCATGCCCGCCTCGAGCGTGACCGCGACCGGCCAGTCCCCGTTGAGTCACACCGTCGCCTCGTTGCCGCGTTCCAGACCGCGGCCAGCACCGGTGACCTCGAAGGCCTCACGCAACTGCTCGCCCCCGAGGGCCATGTACACCGCTTGCCGTCGCCAGCCCCTCGATCGCCTCGTCCGTGTCACCGACCGGCTGCGTGAGCGATGCGTGAGCGGACTGTGCAAAACGAGCCGTCACAGGCTGGACTGCGCGTCCTGCCGCGTGGCGCTGATCAGGTGGAACAGCACCTCGCGGCACGGGCGAGCAGTATCCGTCAGGCCGCCGACACCGCCGCCGACGGGTCCAGAAAGCGTACGGGCCCGCCGTCCACGCGATCTCCACTCGGTAGACGCCCGGGGAAATACGCACCGCCAGCTCCCGCGGGGGCCTCGTCGGCAACCCGCGCTCATATCTCCAGGTGTCGTCGTCGTCCCACGGCGCATCGACCACTAGACGGCCGCTGGGTACACGGATGGACGTCACCTCCTCGATGTTCGTCACAACGACGGGTGTTGCCGGATCGTCGTACACCGTCCCCAAGTGGGCACCGGGCGTGAAAGCCGTCTCCAAGTACCAGGTGGCCTCAGGCCCGGCTGCCAGCCGCGCGTCCCCGACCCACTTCATGTCTCACCCCTACGGTTGAGGAACTCGACGTCACCCATGTGCCCGGCATGACGCGCCAGTCTGACGATGGCTCCGCAGGGGCCTCAGTGCGGCTCGTTCGGCGGCTTCCCCTTGCCGGCTGGGTCCTTTTGCGGCTTCCTGGATCTCTCTGGAGTAACGGGGTCGGGCTTCTTCACCTCGGGCGATGGGGCCGCGGCCGCGCGCGTCGACTGCGCCAGCACTCCGGCGCAGTACGAGGCCACCATCGCGGGGCCGCCGGCTGCTTCCTCCAGACGCTGTCGTACGGCGCTGTCTGCCGAGGTGTCACGCTGTGACTGTTTCGCATAGACGCGACAGTGGGCCACCTGGTCCTTTGCCGTGAGCGGTCGTTTGATGGCGGCTTTGCCGTCCCCGGCGGGCGGACCGGATGGTCCAACTCCGCTCCTGGGTTCGGCCGTCGGTGGTGAAAAGACAGGTGACGGGGATGATGACTGACTTGGAGGTGGCTGGGTGGGCTTCTCTGAACGGGCGGGAACGGCTCCGGTGGCCATGGCCACGCCGCCCAGCAGCACGCCGCCGACGAGAGCACCGGCTCCGGCTCTGATCCAGCGCCTGCGCCGCGAGGGCTCGGCGGCACGCCAGTCGTCAGCCGGGCGGGTGGGGAGGCTAAGGGTGTTTTCGTCGCGTGCCGCACGGAACGCGGCCAGAATGTGGTCGGGTGTCTGCGGAGCAGAGGGAGCCGTACGAGCGGCGGCGGTCAGGACATCGTCCACTGTTGCCGACTGCTGTTCCTCCTCGCGGCGCACGGCGTCTCCAGATCGGTTGGCGGTCATCTTGCATCTCCCAGCGGTCGGGAGTCGGAATTCGTCACATGTTCGCGGCTGGGCGCCGCGAGTTCCCGGGCGAGCCGCTTCAGGCCGCGGTGCACCGCGGAGCGGACTGCGCCGGGGCGTTTGCCCATGACGCGCGCCACAGAGGGTCCGTCAAGGCCGATCACGGTCTGGAGAAGTATGGCCTCAGCCTGCTGACGGGGCAGCGTATGGATCAAAGCGAGGGCCCGTTCGGTGGAGAGCCTCTCGAAGGCCTCGGAGGCTGTGTCCTGGCGCGCCGGAAGGCCTGCGACGTCTTCATGTTCCAGATGGGCCGAGCGCGGACGGCTCTTGAGCCGGCGGAGGTGATCGAGAGCCCGGTGGCGGGCGATGGTTGCAGTCCAGGCCCGAAAGCCGGCTCCGTCGCCGCGGAAACGGCTCAGGTCGCGTGCAATCTCGAGCCACGCGTCGGAAGCCACGTCCTCGGCATCCTCTCCGACCATTCCCCGCAGGAACCTCAGCAGGGGCGGCTGAACAAGCTGGTACGCCATCGAGAAGGCACCCTCGTCACCGCTCTGCGCTCGCGCTACTGCCGCTCCGAGTTCATCGTCGTACGCCTCCGGCTTGCGCCCGCCGTCCCCACCCTTGGCCACGCGTCCCTCTTCGTTCCGCTCCCACGACACACAGGTGCCGAATGTAAACACCCATCCATGCCAGCGACAGGAGCAAACAGAATGTCACGCCTCACCAACACAAGCGTGGTTGACGGTGATCGGGTCGAGCGTTCGTGAGCCGGTCCGGATGCGATCGCCCCCAGGTCGTGACGATGGCAAGGGCGGTGGGAGTCCCGCTGGATGCCAACACGGAGAGTGACCACGCAGGTTCGCGATCCACGGCCAATGAATCAGCGACAACGCCACGCCAGCCACCGACGGAGCCAGGTCAAAGCCGTCGCTAGCAGCGCGAACTGCGCTGCGTCACGTGGACCATCCGGTGTTGCTGCAGTGGTGAACCGGGGGCAGGGTGTTCGGCCGTCTCGCTTTGACGAGCGAAACGGGAGGAGTGGCGCGTCGCCTACGTCGGGCCGGAGGACACCTCGCGCACACGTACACAGGACCAGCCCTTCAGCGCCGGGTGCCCGGCAGTTCACCTACTTGGGGCCTTTGGTCGCCCCGCGCCCCCGGGCGGGCTTTCCGTTGATGTTGCCCGGCCCGGTCGTGGTTGCGGTGGGTTCCTGGGCCGTGGATGAGGCGGAGGAGGGCGCCGAGGTCCCGCTGTCCGCGGGGGAGTCACTCCGGGGTGCTCCTGCAGGGGGAGGCTCCTTGACGCCGAGGTCCGGGGCGCTGGTGCCGGACGGCTCGCCGGCGACGGAGGAAGAAGCGCCTCCCTCTGTTGGCGACACGGACCGAGCCGTGTTCGGCTGCGCAGGCTCCTGGACCCCTCCCTGAGTCCCGGATGAACCGGAGGTGAGGCCCACGGCGAGCGCGACGGCAAGACCCACGGACCCGAGAACGCCGACGGCGACCGCCTGGCGGGGCACCCGCGGGCCCCGCGCAGGCCGTGCTCGTCGCCGCGCCCCCCGCCCCTGATCAGGCCCCTTGGGATCATGGGCGCCAAGGATCACTGGCAGTTCACGCGTTTCGTCGTATGCGTTCTCCCAGCCGTGAGCGGCCGCCGGATCGGCAAACCGCTGGTAATCGGGCTCCGTCTCGACGGACGGGCGGTACACCTTTGGCGTGCCCGGCGCCGCGCCGTTGGCCTGCTCTTGCCATGACATGGCTGGTGATACTAGAGGCAAGGCAAGACACGTGACGCAGTCGCTGACCCTCGACGACACCGTTTCGTAGCAAAATGTCCGACACCTCCAGGGGTCGTAGTGCAATGAGTGCTCGGGGTGGGCGGGCGTTGAAGGAACACCGCGGGCATGGCTTCGCGTGGGTCGGCCAGATCTCCGTCGTGGCTCTGAACGACATGTTCGATCAACTGCTGGCGCACCTCGACGCATGCCGTCGGCGGCTGTATCTCGCCAACGCGGCCGGTCACTCGGGATCATGCGGTGGCCAGGTGCGAGGGATCGGCGAGCTGTCCGGCCGTCCCATGCCGACTGCGTAGATCAGAGCCCTGTGAGCCGGCCAGAAGCGGCTGACGGCGACCGACCCGGGTCAGCGGGCCGCGTCGGAGCTCTCATCGGGCCGCACACCCGGATTGGTCCGGTCTCAGCGTGACGCTGGATCATGCTCTCGCGATGGGCCTGGCCTCGGCGTTGTCGTGCGACGGGCTCAGCGTGACCTTCCGCCCGCGCCGGACCGTCCGCTCGCGCACCGTCACGCAGCACAACCCCTGATCCGGAGCAACATCCTTGGCTTGAGCACCAGCTGGCGTTCGTTGGCTGTGCCACTCAGGCAGACGTGCACAGGCGGCATCCACACCTCGCAGCCGAAGTGATCTGCGTCACCGCAGCCGGTTCCCGCGTGATGTTTGCCGGTCGGGTTGCGCTGGGACATGCGGGCCGCCTGTGAGGGGTGTGCCTCATGTGACTTGTTCGTCCGTGGCCTTCGCGGGCCTTCTGTGGGGTGGATACATCGTGAGTCGTCGCACGTCGCATGCGTACAGACCACTGAGCTTGAAACGGCGCACGTGGCTGACGCTCGCAGCGGTGGTCGTGGGGGGCGGGGGTGTGGTGACGTACGCCGTCGCCAGCCCTTCGGACCCCGGTGCGCAGGGCCGGGCCAAGCGGCCCGTGAAGGTCTACGACCTCACGCTGAAGGGGACCGCGGGCGGCAAGCGGGAGTTGCCGCGTACGGACACGGAGCAGTTCTCTCTGGTCGGTGTCTCCTGGACGGGGGCCGTCAAGCAGCTCGACGGAACGGCGCAGGTCCGCACGCGTGGTCTGGACGGCGGTGAGTGGAGTGCCTGGCGGGATCTCGAAGTCAATGTCGACCCACCGGAGGACCCCGAGGCCGGAATGCGCGGCGCGTCCGAGCCACTGTGGGTCGGCCCCTCGAACGGTGTCGAGGCCCGGGTGGTGCACGAGGACGGCACCACGGGCGCGCTGCCCAAGGGGCTGAAGGTCAGCCTGGTCGACCCTGGTGTGGTGACCGACGCCGAGGCGCGTGCGACCGAGCCGGCGGCGTTCGTCGCCGAGGGGAGCAGTCCGGCGGCCACTCCCGCCGATTCCGCCACACCGTCCGATGGCGCGACCGCGACGCCGACGGACGGCCCGACCGACACGTCCCCGGCACCGAGCGATCCCACGTCCCCGGAGCCGACCGACAACACGGCCACGGCGACACCCACCGACTCGGCATCCCCGTCGGCTTCGGCGAGTGCGTCCCCGAGTCCGTCGGCCACCACGCCTTCCGCACCGCCGTCGACTGTGCCCAGGCCGCCGATCACCTCGCGTGCCGGCTGGGGCGCGGACGAGTCGCTCAGCCCCGACCCGTCCGAGTACAACGCCGACGTGAAGGCCGTCTTCGTCCACCACACGACCGGAGCCAACGACTACTCCTGCGCCGAGTCGGCGTCCCTCGTGCGGGGCATCTACGCGTACCACACGCAGGTCAGCGGCTGGAACGACGTCGGCTACAACTTCATCGTCGACAAGTGCGGAACCGTCTTCGAGGGCCGCAAGGGCGGCGTGGACCTGCCGGTGCTCGGTGCTCACACCTACGGCTGGAACCGTGAGGCCACCGGCATCGCGGTACTCGGCGAGCACACGTCCATCGGCGCGTCCAACGCTGCCCTGGCCTCCGTCGCCCGCGTGGCTTCCTGGAAGCTCGGCCAGTACGGAGCCGACCCGGCAGGCACCGTCCAGCTCAACGCCGGGGCGACCCAGAAGAACTACACCGGCACCAGCTTCACCGCGGGCACCAAGTACACGTTCAACCGTATTTCCGGCCACCGCGACGCCTTCAACACCGAGTGCCCCGGCAACTCCCTCTATCCCCAGCTGCCGACCATCCGCGCCTGGGCGGCCGGCCCCGTACAGGGCCTGAAGGTCACCTCGATCACCGGCGCGGGCCTGTCGGGCTCCACGTACTACACCAAGGGCGCCATCACCCCGCGCTGGACGGCGACCACCCCGGCCGCCCTCATCTCCAAGTACGAGGTGCTGGTCGACGGCAAGGTAGCGGCCACCGTCGCCGGTACGGCCACCTCCGCGAACGCGACCCTGGCGGTGGGCAGCCACACCGTCGCAGTGCGGGCCGTGCACCAGTCCGGAAGGACAACAACCACTGCCGCGCTGACCGTTGTGGCCGATGCCACCGCGCCCACCTTCACCACCACACCGAAGCTGGCCCTACGAACCGGAACCGTCAACACCACCGCCGTCCCGGCCACCCTCACCTGGAAGGCCGCTGACGAGAAGGCGCTGCGCGAGGTGAAGCTGCTCTCCCCGACCACGGCGACCTTCGGCCCGACTATCACTACCTCCAGCCGCACCGCCGCGTCCGGCACCGCGGGCACCTGGTCGATGCGGGCCTACGACTTCGCCGGCAACTACACCACATCGTCTCCCGCCTACACACCCGTGATCCTGCAAGAGAGCTCTGCCACCAAGTCCGGCAGCTGGACGACCCGGTCCTCCACCAGCTATCTCGGCGGTAAGTCCTACTCCAGCGGCTCCAAGGGTGCGAGCCTCACCTGGACCTTCACCGGCCGCTCCGCCTCCTGGGTGGTTTCCCGGGCCTCCACCTCGGGTCAGGCCTATGTCTACGTCGACGGCGTCAAGGTCAGCACAGTCGACCTGAAGTCCTCCACCACGCTCTACCGACAGGCGATCTGGACCAAGGCCTGGACCAGCAGCGCCAAGCACACCGTCAAGATCGTGGTCGTCGGTACCAGCGGCCGCCCCACCATCACCACCGACGGCCTCGTCTACATCAAGTAGTCCCACACCGCGGCCTCGGGGACCTGCCCCGAGGCCGTATGAGGGCTCGTCATCACGCCGAGTGCCAGTCCGATCGGACCGAACCTCGGATTCGGTGGCCATGTCAGTGACTCAGCCTGGTCCGTCAGGGACCGGGGCCGCTCCCATGAAGGAGACGCTTGATGAGAAACAGGGTTCTGGGCCGTTGCCTGGCCCGTACGGCGGCCGCCCTCACGGCGGCAGTCGCCCTGGCGGTGACGGCGGTCCCACTGACGGGCACGGCGCAGGCCCACGAGGCGTTGACGGGATCACTCAGCTTCAGCGGTGAGCCGGGCGAATACATCTCCGGCGGTGAGTCCCACACTTACACCCCGGAGACGACCGAGATGTTCGACATCTCGGGGCCTGTCTCACAGTCAGCCGTAGGTGCAACGATCGTCACACCCGAGGGCGAGCGCTGGTTCCTGCACATGGAAGCCCCGTACGGTCAGAAGCTGATCCCCGGCATGACATACACCAACGCCTCGAGTTGGCCCGACGCCGGGCCGGAAGACCCCCAGTTGCAGTTCAGCGTGACCGACCGGTACTGCGAGAGCGGCACCGGCTCGTTCACCATCTCGCACATCGCCTACGGCCCCTACGGCTACATCCGCGAGATCGACGCCACCTTCGAGCGCTACTGCAGCGGCTCCACACTGCCCGTGCGCGGCCAGCTCCACGCCCGCATGCCCGAGCCGCCGGCGGAGCTCGCCATCAGCATGGGCCTGAACACCACGGGCACGGTCGACACCCGCACCGGCCAGATCACCGTCGGCGGCTCGGTGACCTGCAACAAGTCGGCCCGCATCACCCTCACTGCCAGCGCCTACCAAACACAGAAGCGCGGAACCGCGTCAGGCTCGTACGAGGATCTGGTCGTCGTCTGCGAACCCGGCGCCCCAGTGCCGTGGACCGTGTCCTTCCCCAGCAACATCGACCCCACCGCCTCCTTCCAGCCCGGCGACGCCGTGCTCCGGGGCGTCGGCAGGGCCGACGACCACGACTACCCCGTCACCGTCGACACCGGCTTCCCTAGCGCCGACATCACCCTCGTCAAGTCCTGATCGCAGGAGGGCCCCCGGCCGCTACGCGGCCGGGCCCGCCCAGCGCAGTCAGCCGGAGGGTCTCCGGCACGCCTTCCATCGCTTCCGGGGACGGCGAACACGCTCGAGCCCTGCGACGGTCGGAGAGTGCAGCGCCGTGGGGGTGCTCGCAAGTGGGTGATGTGCTGATGCCGCGCCTGGAACACAGGCGGCCGACGGCGCGTGCGGCGATGAACCTCTAGATCCGTCGCGACTGCGTCCGAAGTCGGCGCAGGAGCGCGGTGATCGATCCCTCAGGACCGGCGAGGAACACGGGTCTCTGGGGTTGCGAAAGGAAGAACCATGGGGCGGGGCGAGGGAACAGTGAGAACGGTCTTCCGGGTGCTGGGGGCGGCCCTGGGGCTGGTTCTGGTGGTAGGGGCGGTCGTGCACGTCGGCGCCGGGTACACGACCGCTGAGGTCTCGAGCGACGCCATGCGGCCCACGTACACGCCGGGCGACCGTGTTCTCCTGGAGCGCATCGAGGCCGGATCCGTCCGCCGTGGCGATGTGGTGCTCCAGCGGACCGCCCGCCGTTACGGCGGCCTGGCGGTGCTCCAGCGGGTCGTCGGCATCGGCGGCGACCGGGTCGCGCAGCAGCCCGGAGACCCGGTGACCGTGAATGGAAAACCGCTGGCCGAGCCCTACGTCAAGGAAGGCGACCCCTCGGGCATGGCCACCGCGTACGACGTGGTGGTCCCCGAGGGACGGCTCTTCCTGCTCGGCGACCACCGGGCGAACTCCAACGACTCCCGGTACTTCCTCGACGACCAGGAGGGCACCGTCAGTGAGCGCGCGGTCCTGGCACGCGCACTCGACGACCGCTCTGGCCTCGTCGGGGCGGGGCTGACGGCGCTGCTCGGGCTCGTCCTCTTCCTTGGCGCGCTCGCGACGGAGATCGCCGGGCGCAGGAGACGCCCCATCCGATGACGACCCGGACCGCCGCACTGCGGCACTCCGGTTCCGGCTCAGCACACGACACGACGGAGGAAGAGTTGCCCTCGATCCACGACGTCGCCACCTGGGAGCCGTTGCTGCGGCTCCTGCTCCAGGACAATGCGGAGCGGCTCTCCGCACCCGACGGGTATGTGGCGGGCCACATAGGCAGGGGCAGCTGGAGCGTGCCCGCGGCCCGGCCGGCGTTCCAGCCAGGGCGGGCCGCGCTGGTCAGTGACATACAGACGGAGTGGGACGCGATCGGCCGCGTACGGGACGTCCTGGAGGAGTCGGACATCGACGAGGTCTCCTTCATGCTCGAGACGCCGGCGTCCGGCAAGGCCCTGCTCCATCTCTTCGACAACGGCCCCGCCGTCGAGTCGGGGGTCGGCAACCACCTCGGCGCGCTCGTCCTGGTCGAGGGAGCCGTCCCCGAGCCCTGGCGCCGGCTGCCGGACCCAACACCGGACGCGGTGCCCGCCCCGACAGCGGACGCGGCCCTGCTGGAGCGGACGCTCCGGGAACGGCTGCCCGGTGCGATCGGCGCCACCGAGGAGGAGCTCGCCGCGGCAGAGACCCGCCTGCGCGTCACGCTGCCCGAGGAGTTGAAGGCGCTGTACCGGGTCACCCGGGGACGCTGGAGGGATCTCGGCGAGGACTACAGCGCGGCAACGCGCATGGCCAAAGCGGTCGGCTGTGAACTTCTCGCGCTGGACGAGGTGTACGTCGCCGATGCCGCGTCCCGTCCGGCGCCCTGGGAGTTTGCCGCGATGGACGCCGTCGAGACCGGGCCCGACGCGGCCGTGCAGGGCCTCGTCGGATCGCCCGGCTGGATCGTCTTCGGTGACACGGGGGGTGGTGACCGGATCGCCGTCGACCTGACCCCAGGACCGAGGGGACACCTCGGACAGATCATCGTGATGAGCCACGAGGAGAACTGTGGTGCGGGCCTGGTCGCCGACTCCCTCACCGACCTCGTCCTCGACCGGCGGCCCGAGGAGGGGCGGGGTGTGGATCGCGAGGAACAGCCCCCGCTCGTCGCGTGGGTGAACAGGAGCGGCATCCCCAGCGTGACGGCTACGGCTCACCCAGGGCTGGAGGCCCTGAGCATCGGTGTGTGGGAAGGCGAACCGCTCAGCCTCGCTCCCTCGTCGGGCTTCCGCGCCTGCGGACCCTGACCGCCTACCCGGGCACCCTCGCCGACCCATTGGAGATCGCCCGCCTTGACGGGCTCGAATTCCTGGAGCTCGCTCCGGAGGATTGGCGCGTCCTGCTCGACGCCGGCGCCGTGCCGCGCGGCCTGTCGGCTGCCGCGATCGAGGTGCAGGGAGAGCGGAACCCCCTGCCGGTCATCGAACTCGCCAACGAGATCCTCGCGCTGTGGAACAGGCCCCCGATCACCCGGAGGGTCATCGAGGCCGATCTCGGGCCGGTTGCGTAAGCCCCCTACTCGGCGTCGTCCGCCGTGAGCGACACGAGGCTTGCACTGATTGGGGGACGCCTCACCGTATCTGCTAGTTCGTCAGCTCGGCGAAGCACCGCCCCACCAAGTTCAGCCAGGACGATCGCCCTCCCTCATCGTGAGCCGTCAGCTACAGATGACCTTGACCTTGCCGGTGATCCGAAGGGCGTCGCCGGTATGAGTCCCAGCAGGACCTTCCAGGCGAGGGCGTTGTCGCAGCCCGGCGTCGACGGCCAGCCCGGCGGGTCAGTGGCGAGGGGTACGGTCCCGGCGACGAACCGGCGACCGTCGGCTCTCACGCCACCGGGCGACTGGCTGCCGTCCGAGGAGGGGCGCCGCGTCAGACCCGATGTCGTCAGCGTGCCCTTGGGCTCGGTGAAGGCCTTCGTGCTGCCGACATTGTCGTAGGCGTCGTCCGGGACTCGTGCGACGTGGCCGCCGATGTCGCCGACGCCACCGAACAAGGCATCCACCGCATCAACCACAACCCACAACTGCCATGGTCCTTTATCGCCCACACCGGCCTGACCATCCACCCACCACACCCACCGAACTTACGAAAAGATCAGTAGTGGTTCGTTCCGGAAGTCCTTCGGGGGTTGACTGCGGAATCTGTGTCGTGCGTGTCGACTCGTCAGATGTCGGGTGCGGCTGCGGCGAGGTGGACCCCACAGGCGCAGTCGAGGGCGTCTGCGGGGCTGTCGGCGAAGCCGCCGGTGGGCAGGATGGAGTCTTCGTAGCGGTCACTGCCGGCCAGGTAGAGGGCGAAGCCCCACCGGGTGGCGGTTCCGTTGTAGCGCAGGCGCATCAGCTTGACCTGTTCGCCGTCGGCCAGTTCTCCCGCCACGTAGGCGAAAGCGCCGCAGTGGCGGACGTGCAGCCGCGTCAGCTGCGGCCAGGCGGTACGGGCGTGCTCGCCAAGTTGCTGCTCCAGCGAGAGCCTCGTCGATTCCGCAGGTGTGGGCATGACGGCCATCCTGCCCAAAGGGCCGGGAGCGGGCACGGCAGGCTGCGGTCTGTCGTGATCCACTTCTCCCGATCGGCCAGCCTCCCGTGCCCGCTCCCCCGGCCCGCCCGATAGCCCCTACCGCCGCCGAGCGCGAGCGGCTGAAGAGGATGGCCTACGGCCACAAGACCGAGTACCGGATGCGCCTGCGCGCGCAGGTCGTGCTGCACGCGGCGCGCGGACGCTCCAACGCGCGCATCGCCCGCGAGACGGGACTGCACCTGGACACCGTGCGCACCTGGCGCGGCCGGTTCGCCGAGCAGGGCCTGCCGGATCTGTCCGCCCGCGCGTGTTCACCGCGTTGCAGACCGCCCAGGTCAAGGCGCTGGCCTGCCAGTTGCCCGCCGAGACCGGGATGCCGCTGGCCCGCTGGTCGTGCCCGGAGCTGGCCCGCGAGGCCATCGAGCGGGGCCTCGCCGCGTTCGTGTCGGCCTCCACCGTGCGCCGCTGGCTGGCCGAGGACGCGCTCAAGCCCTGGCAGCACCGCTCCTGGATCTTCATCACCGACCCGCAGTTCCGGCCCAAGGCCCATCGTGTGCTGGACCTGTACGCCCGCACCTGGCAGGGCGAACCGCTAGGCGAGGACGAGTACGTCATCAGCGCCGACGAGAAGACCTCCATCCAGGCCCACTGCCGCTGCCACCCCACCCTCGCCCCCGGTCAGGCCAGAGCGATGCGCGTCAACCACACCTACGGACGCGGCGGCGCGCTGGCCTACCTGGCCGCCTACGACGTCCACAACGCGAAGGTGGTCGGCCGCACCGAGCCGCGCACCGGCATCGACCCGTTCATGAACCTGGTCACCCAGGTCATGAGCACCGAGCCCTACGCGAGCGCCAAACGCGTCTTCTGGATCGTGGACAACGGCTCCTCCCGCCGCGGCCAGAAGGCCGTCGACCGGCTGGCCAGCGCGTTCCCGAACGCGGTCATGGTCCACACCCCAGTCCACGCCTCGTGGTTGAACCAGGTGGAGATCTACTTCTCCGTGGTCCAGCGCAAGGTCGTCTCGCCCAACGACTTCACCGGCCTGACCCAGGTCGGAGACCGGCTCCGAGCCTTCGAAGACCGCTACAACGCCACAGCACAGCCGTTCCAGTGGAAGTTCACCACCTCCGACCTGGACGATCTGCTGGCCAGACTCGACCGGCACACCACCGATCACGAGGAAGAATCCTCCGCCCGACCAACAGCATGATCAACCCCCGAAGGACTCCCGGAGCCGACCACTTCAGGGCCCATCTGTCGATACCTCAGCGGCTGGGCCGATCCCGCGGCCTGCCGGACGGCCCTCAAGAACACCCGGCGCTGCTGTCGTATCTACCCTCTAGGGTCCCGATCATGAGTGACGGAATCGAGTGGATAGACAATGAGCTGGGCGCCTGGGCCTTCTCCCTCACGATGGTGGCGGGCATCAGCTACGAGGAACTGGCCGTCTACCTAGGCGCGCAGCCAGGCACCATCATGGACCCCGAAACCGCCCACGACATGCTGGAACTCTCCCCCGGGTCGTGGGACCTGCCGGACTACGCAATGCTGGGCAACACCAGCAACGGCTGGGCGTTCGCCATCGAGTCCCCAGCAGCCCGCGATCGCGCCGACCGGCTCGCCCCGGGCAGGGACATGTGGTCCGAGCACACCGTCGTCAACATCTGGGACAGCACCATGGACCCGCCGATCATCAACGTTAACGTCGCTGGGAGGCACGACTGGATGTTCTGGGAGTACAGCACCGACCACACGGACCACTCGCTCACCCGCCGCCTGGTCGCCGAGGCCGGACTCGTCCTGTCCTCCGACGACATTGACGGAGAAGAAGAGTTCGACGAGGTGGCGATGGCGGACGTGTACCGGATCATGGGCGAGCACTACGGGCTGACCCTGCCCCGGCAGGCCATCACCGCCCGGCGCCTGCCACACGTCTTCACCGAACCCAGGGTGTTCGTGCGGTCCCAGACGCGGTGCCCGGTCTGCGGTGAGCAGATGGTGCCGTACGGCGGCGGATCCTGGGGGCCGAGCGAATACCGGCTGGTGTGCGTCTACTACAAGCTTCGCGACATCCCCGGCCACCCACCGCAGGGGTGCCCGGGAGAGATCAGCGGGCCCGCTCTGGCCGAGGTGGTACACGAGGAGCCGAACCCCAAGTACGGCAACATACGCGTGCCCCGACGCACGACATCGGCTCCGGAGTCAACCCCCGAAGGACTTGCGGAGTCGACCACTTAGCCTCCTGCGGCGTCCGGCTCTGCGTCGGCTGCGGCCTGCCCGGACCGGGCTCCGTCCCGGCGCCGAACGGCGAAGGGATCGCTCCCTTGGCCGCCGCGACGGCCACGCCACCCAGCGCCCCACGACGAGGCCCGCGATCAGCCCTCTGACCAGCAGACGCTTGCGGCGCTGCTCCCCCAGCCGCCAGTCGTACCGTGCTCGACCGTGTCACCATGACACCGGCGTTGCGTGCACCACCGCGCCCCGCGCCATGCCGTGCGGTGGCGAACAGGACCATCACCTCGGTCGAGGTTCTCCTCGTGTGATAACTCGCCTGGCCCGACCGTGCATGGTCAGATAGAAGGTCTGCAGCGATTCTTCAGGTCCCCCGAGTTCGAAGCGGTTACGGACCTTCCCCAGTGGGTTCCAGATCCGCCCGTCCGGCATCCGCACCCCGACCGGCTGCCCAAAGTAGGCTCGCTGATCGGCATCGAAGTCTGTCCCGCGTCAAGTAATTGGCAGGTTTTCGGGTTCTGGAAAGTTGGGGACGAGAGGGTCGGCGCCGCCGGTGTGGACGTCGTAGGAGCGGTTCCAGGCGAGTGCCTCGTGGGGCCGGACGGTGTTGTACTCGGTCCGGTAGTCCTCGGCGTGGCGGACCAGGTCAAGGGCGTCGGGTATCTCCTCGAGGAACAGCTTCTCGTACTTCAGCGAGCCGAAGCCGCGCTCGCGTGAGCCGTTCTGCCCTGGCGTTCGGACACGGGTGCGGACGTGCCGCAGCTCGGGGCGGGCGACGATGAATGCCTCGAAGCGGACCGAGCGGAACGGTCCCCCGTTGTCGGTGACGATCGTGACCAGCGATTGCTGTTGCCCGACGCTGAAAATGCCGACGGGTCCGGCACTGAAGCTGCCGATCACCGAGAACAAGATCACCCCAATGGGGTGGTCCCAGCGGGGCGCTTGTCGGCGAGGTGTCGCGGTCGTCGGCAAGGCGCCGAGGCACAATCAGTCGAACTTCATGCCGAAGTACGGGTCGGGTTCGCCTGTGTAGGGGTCGACGCCGGCCTCCCACCGTCGTCGTTCCTCGCGCCAGTGGACGAAGTGCGGAGAGGGCTCTCCCCAGCGGGAGAGGTCGCTGAACGGGCACTCGTCGAAGCCCTTGGTGAACAGGCGCCGAAGGAACTCCGCCATTCCGCAGTCGTAGATTCTCCAGTGGGGCCAGCCGTGCCGTTCCCACACGACAACAGGCCACTTGTCGGGGTCGTGGTCAACGGTGAGCCAGCCAAGGATGTCGGCTCCGCAGCTGACACCCCAAGCGACGACAGAATCAGGTCCGGCATCGACCTCGTCCGGTCCTCCTTCGGACTCCCACATGTGCCGCATGTTGGCTGTCTCGGCCGCCATGCCCTCGAGGCCAGGGCTGTCGGCCGGCCGCGTGCTCGCTTCGGGGGGCACGACGCTCAGCGCGCCGTCGATGCCGCCGGCTCCGTACGTGTTCATGAAGGCGATGTAGTCGGAGGGGAAGCCGACCCCCCAAGCCTGCCTGATCGCATCCCAGTCCACCTGCTCATCGGCCCCGTCATGTGGCGGCATTACCGCCGTGAGTGCGGCGAGAGCTGTTCCTTGAGACGGCATGTCCCCTCCAGTGGTGCGCATCGACTGATGCAAGGTATCCGGCGCCACCGACATCGAGTTTCGAGGGTGTGGAATGTCAGTCGAGGACTTCGGTGACGGCGGACTGGGCGGCTTTCTCGTCGACGAGGGACTTGCCGGCGGCGAACGTGGCGACGAGGGATTGCTGGCAGAGGTTGTTGACCGCGCGGGGGAAGCCGCGGGATGTGGTGTGGATGAGGGTGACGGCGTCGTCGGTGAAGAGCTGGTCGCTGCGGCCGGCGAGGCCGAGGTGGTGCTTGATGTAGCTGGCGGTCTCGGCCGAGGTCATCCCGGGCATCGTGTAACGCAGGGCGGTCCGCTGTTCGAGGGCGGCCAGGACGGCGAGTTTCATGGTCCGCCGCAGGGTTGGCTGGCCGACCAGCAGGCGGGACAGCGGCGAGTCCTGGTCCATGGCCGTGTTGGTCAGCATCCGGATCGCTTCGAGCTGTTCGTAGGACTGGGCCTCGTCCAGGACCAGAACGGGGGTGCGGCCGCGTTCTTCGCGTTCGGCGGCCAGCGCCAGGCCGGTCTGGGCGGTCAGACGGGAGCCGAGGTGGGAGGGCTGCTGGCCGAAGGCGGTCACGATCGCCTAGTGGATCCCACGGACCCCGATCATGGGGTTAGGCAGGTAGATCACGGTGTGTTTCGACGGGTCGATGCCGTGCAGGACGGTGCGGACGGAGACGGTCTTGCCCGCGCCGACCTCGCCGGTGACGACGCCGATGGAGCGTTCGGAGATGCACCAGGTGATGCGGGCGACGGCTTCGTTGTGGGACGCGTGGCGGTGCAGCATGCCGGGGGCGAGGTCACGGCCGAAGGGCATGCGGCTGAATCCGTAGTGGGCCTGGAGCTTCTCAATCATGCTTTTCCTCCCGAGAGTTGGGGGTCAGGATCATTCACCGGTCAGGTCGGTGAGGTCGACGGCCGTCATGGGTTCGCCCAGGGCGGCGTAGTTGACCTTGTCGGCGAGCTCGGCCTTGTGAGCGGTGTCGATCAGGCCCAGGTAGTCGATGCCGGTGGTCGGCCTGGGTTCCTCGGCGGGAGTCTCGGGCCGGGCCTTGGGGTGGGAGTGACGGCTGACCTGGAAGGGCAGCGCGGTGCCGGCATCCTGGCCGTTCGCTCGGACCCGCAGGAAGGACAGGTCGAAGGGGTCGAAGACCAGCTCGACGCGCTGGCCGACCAGCAACGGGTCGACCTGGTAGCGGTTGCCGTGCAGCGACACCAGCGCGGTCTTGGACAAGGTGCGGTGCTCGGACCAGCGGAAGGCTTCCGCGAGGTCGGCGGGGTTGGGGACCACGAGGGGGCGGTCGCCCATCCAGCGGGCCAGCGGGGCGGCTCCTGTCTCGGAGTGCACCCGACGGTGGTAGACGTTCTCGGTCCAGGCCGTGAACAGCCGGTTCATCTCCAGCAGGCTGTCGACCTGCCGTCCCGCCTGGCCGTCGCCGGAGGCGATCTCGACGACGAACTCGCTGTTCATGGTGCGGAAGAACCGCTCGATTTTGCCCCGGCCCTGGGGACGTCCGGGCGTGGAGTGGACCAGCTTGATGTCGAGTTTCGCGCTGGCCCTAAGCAGCCACGAGTCCACGAACGCGGACCCGTTGTCGACGTAGATGTAACGCGGGACACCCCGCGCGGCCAAGGCCGGACGCAGAGCCGCGGCCAGACGGACAGTGTCCTCCGCGAACCCCCAGCGGTGCCCCATCACAGCCCGCGAGTGATCGTCCACGAACGCGAACAGGTACATCTTGCGGCCTGCGACCATCGGCCCGTGCAGGGCGTCCCCGGTCCACAATTCGTTGGGGCCGTCGGCCTCGAACCGTCCGAACACCGCGGCTGCGGTGGGAGCCTTCAGCGCGTCCAGTCCCTCGCGGACGATCATCCGCTGGATGGTGCGTTCGTCCGGTGCCCAGCCCCGCTGAGCACCGATGATCCGGCGGATCTGGGCCGCCGACCGCGAGGGGTTCTCCTTCTTCAGCGCCGCCGCCAGGTCCAGGATCTCCTGCGGCGTGCGGGGCCGGGACTGCCGCGGCGAGGGCACCAGTGCCTCGAACCCAGCCCGCTTCCACTCGTAGATCCAGCGGTCCAGGGTCCACCGGGTGATCCGCACCGGCCGTCCGTCCGGGTCGATATGGGGCATGGACGCCAACTCCCGCACCAACACACCGCGTTGGCGCCGCGACAGCGTCGGACCCTGAAGAGCGATGGGAGATCGGCACCCATGGCCGCGTGCTCCATTGCGCTGCAACGGGATTCGTGAGCTTCCATCCTCTCCAACGATCACGGTGCACGTGGTGACCTTACGTAGCAGAAGACCACACGGCGGAAGCATCGGGCGGAATCGGCGTATGCCGGTCCCGGCTCATCGGGTGGCGACGAGTAGAACACGCGGGGCCCGGGACCAACCCTGGCACCCCGCCCTGCCCCGCATCTGCTTCACGAACCGAGCCGGCCGGGCAGCTGCCAGCATCTGGGCCCTGGTCGAAGGCCAGGAGCAACCCAAGGGCGCGGAGAGGACGCCCACTCCGGTGACGCCGGTATTCTCGACGACGGTTGAACGCGGACCTGGCCGATGCCAGTGTGCTGGGCCCGCGGTACGGGGCGGGCGGGAAGCTCACCTCCGCTCGCGCGGAGAGGACTCTGCGTCATTCAACTATGAATGACATTCCGCCTTCCTTGGAATCGCCGGCCGAGATGCACGAGAATTGCCACGGTGGCATCCTGGTGCTATGGGGGAATTCGAAGGGTACACCTTGTCGCGCTACGCGCTCAGACAGGCACCCCAAATCGTCGAGGTCTTGAAATGAAACTTCGAAACGTCGCGGCAGCCGCAGTCCTATTAACCCCCGTCATGTTCGTAGGCGTGACGGAGAATAGCGTGGCGAGCACGCGTCACCGTGTCGTAGTCACCGGAACCATGATGGTATACAACGGTGGTGGGATTTTCGCGTCTAGCGAAAGGAGAGACTTCTCCATCAACCGTACGGCCTTCGTCTCGCACAGTTCGACGAGCAATTCCATCAGAGTCGAGGGATGCGCAGGCGGTGAGACTCGAGGGATACTCGACGTGTCATTCCGACTGCGCGCATCAGAAAACGTCAGGTACACGCCTACGCTCCGCTTGTACGAAGAGTCGTCGTGCCACAATCTTGACCTCGACGGCACGCTTACTGGGGTAACCAGGGAGGTTGTCGAGGGTGGTAGTCACGGGCGCACGATGACTGTAAAAAATCACGGAGTAGGGGCGACCGATACGGTCAAGGTAACCATTAACGTAGCCAACAACTGATCAACGGCTGACTGGTGCGGGCATGCCGGCCTACGAGCGCCAGCGGGATTCGGCACACGAGTTGACGCTAGCCCCGCCTACAGTGCCGCCCTCACCGCACCCTGGGGGGACTGTGAAGTACGTCTGGCTACTCACCGCCCTGCTCCTTACCGCGCTCGCCATTGGGGGCATCGTGATCGCAATCGAACGCAACGACACTGCATCGGCGATCTTCGACCTCGCCACTAGCGCCGTGCTCGCCGTCTGCGCCTGGCGGTGCTGGAAGCGGGTGGCTGCGATGCAACCGCCGCGGCCAGGCAGCCTCGATGCTCCAGACCGCCCTTTAGCCGTGCGGTACGTACCGCACGGCACCGTGCATGTCGGGGATCGAGGCGGATGCAGCGGGATCCAGCAGGATGTGAATGTCCGTCTCTGTGGCGTTTCCGCAGGTGAGACGCGTTACCAGTTTGGGTTCGAGTCCCACCCGCCCCACTCCAGCAGAAACGTCGTGACCTGCGGTTGGCGCCGGGAGGGCGCATTCCACTCCCATGATGTTCCGGCATTGCAGTCAGCGCAGCAGGAGCTGCACGATCGCGATGACGCCGACGAGATGATGGCGCGAAGGGTGGTGGGCGGGAGGCGGCGGCCGACGTTGGCGCCGATCTGCCCGCCGAGGGCGGAGCCGACGGCGATCAGCAGGACCGCCGTCCAGTCGAACTCGGCGACGAAGAGGAAGAAGCAGGCGGCGATGCCGTTGACGACGGCTCCGAGGATGTTCTTGACGGCGTTGACGCGTTGCAGGTCCTCGTCGAGGAGCAGGCCCATCAAGGAGAGGTAGATGATCCCTTGGGCGGTGCCGAAGTAGTCGCCGCACCCGCTCGCGAGAAGCAGTCCGTTCAGTGAAGGACATCGGCCCGTGGGGCGAGCGCCTTCAGAAGACATATTTCGACATGGGCGTCTTCGACTTGGGCGACTCCAACCTGGACCTGCTGATGACCCAGGACGAGGAGATCGCCGAGGCCCTGGACCGGGAGCACTTCGCAGCCGAGGAGCGGGAGCGGGTCGCTGGGTGGCGGAGGCGATCGCGGAGAGCGGGGCGGCGGCTTCGTAGCCGTACCGGAAAGGGGTGAGCCCCGACCGCCTGCTGCGAGGCAGGCGACCGGGGCTCGGTGTGCGTCAGTGGGCGGCCGGGATCAGCCGAACGCCTTGACGGTGCTCCAGTCGACGGACAGGACCGTCTTCACGGGTGCGTTGGTGTTGGTGGTGGACGGGTTGTACAGCCTCATGTTGCCGGTGGCGCCGTCGCGGGCCCAGATGTCGGGCACTCCGTCCTTGTTGACGTCGGGGATGCCGATCGCGGCGGTGATGTTGGTCGCGGTCCAGTTGGTGCCGAACGACACGTCACCGTTGACCGAGTTGGCCGCGAGTTTGATCGACTCCAGGTCGACGCTGCCGGCGACCGGGCCGGGCTTGCCGTGGCGGACGTACATGTTGCCGTTGGACACGTTCCGCCACAGCAGGTCGGGCGTGTTGTCCTTGTTCATGTCCGCGATGTTGACGATGTCGCGAGCGGTGGTGGCCCAGGCGGTGCCCTCCATGAGCGTGGCGGACTGGAAGCTGCCACCGGTGTAGCCGGAGAGGATCCAGAACGCGGTGCCCGCGCGCAGGGCGATGTCCGGGTGCTTGTCACCCGTGATGTCGCCGATCGCCTTGATCTGTGTCCACGTGGACGGCGCCGGGGCGTTGGACGGCAGCCGGATCTTCATGCGCTGGTCGACGTTGAAGGTGCCGTAGCCGTCGCCCGGGTAGAGCCAGAACTGCTTGTCCGGGGTGACGGCGAACAGGTCGGTCGACCCGTCGCCCGGGTAGGCGTCGTTGTAGTGCGCGATCAGCGACGGCGTGCCGGCGGCGTTGATCCAGTGGTTCGCCGGGTCGATCTTCTTGCCGGCGGTGACGTAGGACGCGGCGAGGCAGTTGTACAGCTCACCGCCGGTGCCGGGGGCGGCCGGGTCGGCGGGGGCGCCGACACAGTTCTTCAGCCTGCCGTCCGCGTAGAGGACGAGCAGGTCGGCGATGTTGTCGCCGCCCGTGTCCATCGGGCCGTCGGCGGTGTCACGCGGCGGCAGGTAGAAGCCGTAGTCGCCGCGGATGCTCTGGTTGCCGTTGGCGTCGTAGGCGTAGACGTTGATCGTGACGGGTCCGGCGTGCGGCGGGGTGACACCGGTGATGGTGACCTTGCCGTTCACCGGGGGCGGCGCGTCGACGTAGCCCTGGCCCTCGAAGGCGTACCGGAACTTCGACGCACCGGCGGCGGTGAAGGTGAAGTCACCGGGCTTGCCGAAGTTCACCGATGCCCACGTCTTGCCGTCGTCGGTGGCCTCCGTGAACACCGTGCTGGTGATGTCCGGCTGCGGCGGGGCGGTCGGGTCGACGGTGATCTGGCACGGCTCGCTGCCGTTCGGGAAGAAGGACGAGGTGGAGCCCGCGGCCGGGTACGTGGAGTCCTCGGAGCGCACGTCCCACTTGTAGAGGGTGTTCGTGGTGATGCCGCTCAGCAGCGGGTCCGTCGCCTGGATGACCATCTGGCCGTACCCGGTGGTGCTGTCCGCGGTGGCGACGTACTCCTTCTTGGTGGTGTCCGTCGACTTCCAGAAACGGAACCGCAGCTTGGGAACGGCGCCGTCCGGGTCGGAGCCCTTGGCCTTCAGCGTGATGGTCGTCCGGCCGATCAGCATGCTGTTCGTCGGACCGGCCACACAGGCGCCACCCGGGGAGGAGGTACCGGAGGTCGGCTGGTTCGGCGCGCGGTTGAACTCGCCTTCGATCCGGGCACCGGTCGCGGCGAACTTGCGCCAGGTCTGGGTGTCGGTCTCGGACGTGGCCCGCATGCCGAGGGTGATGTTCGACCAGCCCTTGTCCGCGGCCTCCTGGGCCGCCGACGTCACGGTGAACGACTCCCACGCGTCCGGGCAGGACGAGGACCAGCCGTGTGCGAAGGACTTCTTCTGCAGCACCCTCGACCAGCTCGGCTGCGCGTTCCACGTCGTACCCGAGGAGATGCCGCCCGTCAGCCAGAACTCCATCTGACGGTCGGTGCAGGACCAGGAGTGGTTGTTCACGATCTTGAACGTGGCCCAGTCGAACTTGGCGCCCTCGTAGCTGGTGGAGAACCTCATCCGCCAGAAGGAGCGGGCCAGACCGCCGGTGTCGCTCTCGTAGCCCACGCGGGCGTCGGAGGTGCCGGAGGAGAAGTTCGTACCGTTCCAGAAGCTGGAGTTCGGGTACTTCTTGTACGCCACGGTCCAGGCGAGCCAGTCGCTGTTGAGCGGCGGGTCGATGAAGACCGGGAACTGCGTGTCCTTGTCGGTGAACAGGCCCGTGGCCGCGACGTCCAGGTTCAGCGTCGCGGAGCCGGTGCCGTCACCGTCGAGGACGACGGGGAGCTGGGCGGACTTCGCGCCCGGCTCGATGCCCGTCAGGCCCGACAGCTTCAGCACGTCGGCCGTGGTGGCCACGGAGGTGCGCTGCGGCGTGCCCGGGGGCAGCTCGGGGTCGCGGCCGGCCGAGTCCCAGGCGAACGGGGTCGGGATGCTGCCGGCCTCCTTGCCGTCCTTGCCGAGGACCTGGATCCGGTTGGCCTTCGTGTCCTGCCGGAACACGGCCGTCTTCGAGCGCAGCCCGTACGAGACGGTCGCGAGGTCCTTGTTCTGCGTGGCCTGCTCGTCCTTGACGATGAGGAGCTGGCCGAAGCCGCCCTCGGCGCGCACGACCAGCAGCAGGTCGACACCCGGGAACACCTCGGGGTAGAGGGCGCGCGGGCCGTCGAGCACCGGCTCGGGCAGGGTGCCCGGCCAGGTGTACGCGACGGTGTGGCCGTTCAGGTCGACCTCGGCGAGGACGGTCTCGCCGGCCAGCGGGGCGCGGACGTACGAACGGTCGGCGCGGTCCGCGGACCGGGTACCGCCGGCGAAACGCACCGGCACGACCGCGTTCACCGGACGGATGCTCAGCGCACCGGCACCCTTCGTCCGGCGCAGCGTGGTGTCGATCGGCGCCCACTTGCCCTGGGCGTTCTTCGCACGCTGCGGCTGGGCGTCGATCTGGGTGCGCATCTTGCCGTTCGGCAGTGCCCAGATGAGCTGGTTCTCGGTGGTCGCCGTGTCGACGAGCACCTTCTTCCCGGTCCGCCTGGCCTCGGCCGCGGCAGCGGCCTCGTCGCGCGGACCGGTCGACGCCTGCCGGGCGTCGGTGGCGGACGTGCCGCCGTCGGCGGTCGTGGGCCCGCTCGGCTGCCACCAGGGCAGGAGCGCGGCGGTGAGGGCGGCCAGGACAAGGCCGAGAGTGATGCTCAGCCGTGTGCGCGTGCGCACGAATGGGCTGAGAAGACGAGGCGGCGCAGGCACGGCGGTCTACTTCCGTGAGAACCAGAGGATTTCGGACAGCACAGACAGCCCCGTGGCAGAGACCACGGGGCACGGGAGCGCACACGATCACACGATCGTCAGGTGCCGTCCATATCTGAAGGATTTATGAATATGTTATGTAGCTTCATGCAAGAACCCGTTGCCTTGTGAAGCCGCCTGCATTACGACGATTTGACGGAACGTTACATCTGATTTGCACTTGATTCCCGATCTACCACGTGAGCCGACAGTGCGTCAGTCTGTTTGCACATGCGCCGTGGTGAATCTCACTTACCGACCCCCTGGTCCGCTCTCGGCGATCTTGAATCTGCGGCGGACAGCACAGAGAGTGCGCACGCACGCGCCTGATCCAGACTCGTGCTCTTTGGTGTTTCCGCACCTCCGTTGTCTTGTTCATCTGGGTGGGAGTCGACGCGTATGCGTGCTTCAGGTCCTCTGTCATGGCTGGGGCGGCATCGCCCAGCCATGACAGAGTCACAACGACGGCGCCGTCGGCGAAGCCGCACGGCGATCGTCCTATTGCTGTCCTCGACGTTGACGGTGACCAGCCTGGGCTCGCAGGCCCTGGCGGTGCCCGGGCCCGGGATGTCCCGTGAGGAGACGACCTCTGAGGTCGACCTCCCCGACATTCCGCCGAGCACCACGCTCGCCGACAATGCGCAGGCTCCGAAGACGCTGAGCACGGCGCCGGAGAACCCGATCACGCCGTACGCACCGGTCGCCACGGACCCCTGGGCGGCGGATGCCGGCCAGGCGAACCCGTCGACGGCCACGCCGGGCACCACGGTCCAGGTCAAGAACACGACCACCCAGGCGCTCCTGCCGGTCGGTGTCGGTGTGCCCGTGGGTCAGGACCCCGCGACGATCGCCGGTGACTGGCAGGTCGCCGTCAAGGCGACCACCACGTCCGAGGACACCGGCGTTCCCGGCATGATCATGGAGATCGTGCCTCCGGCGACGGCGGACCCGGCGGCCCAGGTGCTCGTCGACGTCGACACCACCGCCTTCGAGGACCGCTACGGCCAGCTGGCCGCCGAGCGCTTCGGCCTCGTCCTGCTGCCGAGCTGTGTCGTCGACTCCCCGGATACCGGCGACTGTGCGCCCGACACGGGCGTCGAGACCATGGCCGGCGAGAACGAGCCGGACCTCGACGTCGAGCGGCTGCGCAGCACCGTGAAGGAGGTGCCGGCGGCCAAGACCAAGCTGAAGGGCACGTCCGGCAAGACCAAGAACGCCGCGGTCCGCCAGATCCTCTCCGGCACGGTCCCGGTGGCGAACCTGCTGCCGGACAAGGACACCTCCAAGGTCTCGGGCGCCTCGGTGCGCAAGGCCGCCTTCTCGTCCAACGTGGGCGCCTCCGGGCGCCAGGTCGTCGGCGCGATGGACACCGGCGCCTCGGCGTCCGGTGACTTCACCGCCTCGCCGCTGCTGTCCTCCGGCTCCTGGGCCGCGGGTTCCTCCAACGGCGCCTTCACCTACTCGTACCAGGTGCAGACCCCGGAGACCGCCGGCGGCCTGATGCCGAAGGTCAACCTGTCGTACAACTCCCAGTCGGTCGACGGCCGCACCTCGGCATCGAACAACCAGGCCTCCTGGATCGGTGACGGTTGGGACTACAACGCGGGCTCGATCACCCGGACGTACAACAACTGCCGCCAGGACTCCAAGCGGGCCGGGGCCAACAACAAGGACCACAAGACCGCCGACCTGTGCTGGGGCTCGGAGAACGCCACCCTGTCCCTGGGCGGCATGACCACCGAGCTGGTGTGGGACGACACCAAGGGTCCGCTCGGCTCGGACGGTAAGCCCGTCGGCCAGTGGTTCACCGCCAACGGTGACGGCTCGAAGATCGAGCGCATCAAGGACACGTCCAAGGACCCGCGCTCGGGCCTGAAGGACGCGGACGGCGAGTACTGGGTCGTCACCACCAAGGACGGCACCCGCTACCACTTCGGTCTGAACAAGCTCCCGGGCTGGTCGGACAACGGCACCGCCGCCGACGACCCGTACACCGACTCCGTCCTCTCGGTGCCGGTGTACGGCAACCACTCGGGTGAGCCCTGCTACGCGGGCTCGACGACCGCCGACTGGAAGAACTCCTCCTGCCTCCAGGCCTGGCGCTGGAACCTCGACTACGTCGAGGACATCCACGGCAACGCCATGTCCCTCTTCTGGGCGCGCGAGCAGAACTACTACGCGAAGAACTTCTACTTCAAGGGCCCGGTCAAGTACCACCGCGGTGGCTACCTGAAGCACATCTACTACGGCCAGCGCAAGGACTCGCTCTTCTCCGCGGAGGCCCCGGCGCGCATCGGCTTCACCGTCGCCGAGCGCTGCTTCCCCGAGGCCGGCCTGACCTGCACGGACGCCAACGACACGACCGACTACTTCACGGACAAGGACCCGGGCAAGTACCGCATCTGGTACGATACCCCAGCCGATCTGAACTGCAAGGCCGTCACCTCGACGTACACCCGCAAGTGCTGGAACGCAGGTCCGACGTTCTGGACCCGCAAGCGCCTGGACAAGATCACCACCTCCGCGCAGCGGCGTACCGACACCACCGCGCGTCAGGTCGTCGACGAGTACCAGCTCAAGCAGAGCTTCCCGGTCCTGAAGACCGGCGCCAACACGGCGCTGTGGCTGGAATCGATCCAGCGCACCGGCTACGCCCGCAACGGCTCCACCGACGCCTCGGTGAAGCTGAACGCGGTGCGGTTCGAGTCGAACTCCGACGACATGCCGAACCGCGTCTACCGCGGCAGCCCGGCGACGGACCCGCGGCCCGGCTTCTCGCGTCTGCGCATCGCCCGTGTCGTCAACGAGTACGGCGGCGAGACGGCCGTCACCTACAAGCCCCGCACGCCCGAGTGCCTCGACAGCACCGGCCTGCCCGGCAAGACCGAGACCGCCGCGCTGAAGTCCAACACCCGGCTCTGCTACCCGGTGTTCTGGCACCCGGACGCCGAGATCGAGGACATCGACTGGTTCAACAAGTACGTGGTCGACTCGATCGAGGAGCTGCCGAATATCGACGGCTCGTTCTCCACGCTGACCGCGTACGACTACAAGAACGCCGGCTGGAAGCTGGCCGAGGCCGAGTTCACCAAGAAGTCGACCCGGACCTACTCGCAGTTCGCCGGCTTCGAGCAGACCACGGTCACCACCGGTGAGCGCAAGGCCGCGGCCGACAACGGTGAGGGCACCAACCCCGCCGAGGACGCCCCCGGTGCCGAGGCCCCGAAGACCAAGGCCGTCACCCGCTTCTACCGCGGCATGGGCGACACCGTCCCCGTGAAGGACATCCACGGCAACACGATCACGTACAACGGCCAGCCCGTGTACGACCGTGAGGCCTTCGCCGGCCGCATCGCCGAGGAGCTGTCCTACTCCAAGGCGACGGACGCGGACACCAACTGGCTGACCCGCAGCATCACGATCCCGCAGGCGACGGAGCTCGCCAGCCGCGAACTCGGCGACGGGCTCACCCCGCTGAAGGCCTGGCGGGTCACGGAGCCCGAGGAGATCGCGTACACGAAGTCCTCGGGTACGGGTGACGACACGCGGACGCTGCGGACGGTCAAGACCCACACGACCTACGAGTCGACGTACGGTCTGCCGACGCTGGTGGAGTCCCTGGGGGACGCCGATCCCACCAAGACCGGTGACGAGTCCTGCACCAAGTTGGAGTACCTGCACCGCACGGACAAAAACCTGATCGGTCTGTCCAAGCAGGTCCTGGTGTCCCCGACGACCTGCGCGAACGCCAACTGGACCAACCTGTCCACCCTCAGCGGGGCGCAGCGTACGGCCTACGACGGCCAGCCGTTCGACGCGAACCAGACGTCGCTCATCTCCACCACCCGCGCCCTGGCCACCGAGTCGTGGTCGCTGAACCGCACCGGCACCGACTTCCAGACCAACGGCACCACCGGTTTCGACGAGATCGGCCGGGTGATCCGGCAGACCAATGCGGAGCAGCTGGCCAAGCCGTTTCCGAAGTCCTCCACGATCAGCTACGAGCCCATCGGACCGGCCGAGGGCCAGATCTTCAAGGTCACCACGACCAATGTGCTCGGCCACAGCCAGATCCAGGAGCTGGAGCCGGGCCGCGCCACCACGGTCAAGACCACGGACACCAATGGGCACGTGAGCGAGGCGCTGTTCGACCCGCTGGGCCGTCTGGCCGAGGCCTGGGCCCCGGGCCGCACCCCGGGTTCGGGTGTGCCGGACTTCAAGGCCGAGTACGTCGTCCCGGCCGAGGAGCCGGACCCGACCGACCCGAACGGCGGCAAGATCCGCAAGCCTGCGTACGTCACCACGTACGCACGTGGCTACGAGGACCGGATCGAGAAGTCCGTCACGATCTATGACGGTCTGGGCCGCGAGCGGCAGTCGCAGGAGGAGGCGGACGGCGGCGGCCGTCTGATCACCGACACGCTGTACAACAACGCCGGTGAGATCTACCAGACCAACAACGCCTACCTCAACGAGGACGACCCGAGCGGTCAGCTGTTCACCCCGCTGGCGGACACCACCGTCCCGAACATCACCCGCTACAAGTACGACGGCCTCGGCCGCGTGCTCGAGGAGATGCCGGTCCTCAAGGTCAAGCTCACGGGCACGACCGAGGCCATCTCGCAGGAGGTCCCCGAGAAGGCGACCCGCTACGAGTACGGCGCCGACTGGTCGAAGGTGATCCACCCGCAGGGGACGTCCTCCTACCGGGTCTACACCGACGCCCTGGGCCGCACCGTGCGCTCCGACACGTTCAACCCCGCGGCGCCCGGTGGCTTCACGTCGACGCGTTACGAATTCAACGCGACCGGCCAGATGTCGAAGGCGATCAGCTCGACGGACCCGACCCACCCGTGGTCGTGGACGTTCGACAAGCGTGGCCGGGTGGAGACCGCGACGGACCCGGACACGGGCACCACGCGGACCACGTACGACCAGTTCGACCGCGTCCAGACCGTCACCAACGCCCGTGGCGTCGTCGTCTGGAACTCGTACGACGAGCTGTCCCGGCCGAAGCAGCAGCGCCTGAACGACGCCAACGGCACCGTCCTGGCGGACTTCGCCTACGACACGGTCGCCGGCGGCAAGGGGCTGCCCGCCTCCGCCACCCGGTGGACGGACGGTCTGGCGTACACGCAGAAGATCAACGGCTACACCAAGGACTACCAGCCGACGTCGACGACGCTGTCGCTGCCGCCGACGCTGGCCAGCACCTGGGGCCTGCTGCCGGACTACACCTACAACTACAGCTTCTCCGACACCGGTCAGCTGGAAGAGGCGACTCTTCCGAAGGCCGGACGGTTCGACCAGGAGAAGCTCGTCGTCCGCTACAACAAGGACGGCAAGCCGGTCACCATCTCCGGCAAGGACTGGTACGGCTCCGAGACCGTCTACTCGCCGTACGGCCAGATCATGCGCTCCACCCTGGGCGCGCTGCCGTACCGGGTGTGGGCACAGAACTCGTACGACGAGTCGACCGGTGAGCTGCAGAAGCAGCAGGTGTTCCGCGAGCAGACCACGATTCCGGGCAACAACCTGGTCTCGAACCGTGAGTACGCCTACGACCCGTCCGGCAACGTCACGGGCATCCGTGAGTACGGCCCCGGGATCGAGGAGCGGCAGTGCTTCGCGTACGACCCGCTGGGTCAGCTGAAGGAGGCCTGGACCTCCAAGGACCAGACCGCCTGCACCACCCCGAAGAACACCGACGGCACCCTGAACGTCGCCGCCGGCGCGGACAGCTCCGGTTACTGGCAGCAGTACGAGTACGACCTGCTGGGCAACCGGAAGAAGCTCGTCGAGAAGGACCTGTCGGGCGACACGGGCAAGGACGCCACGACCGACTACGTCTACGGCAAGGTGGACGGCTCCCAGCCGCACACCCTCACCAAGGTGTCCAAGACCTCCTTCAGCATCCCTGCGGGCAAGCAGGTCAAGGCGGAGGTCGAGCGTCTGTACGAGCTGACCGGTGAGACCAAGTCGGTCACCTCGATCCAGAACGGCGACAAGCAGACACTGAGCTGGAACTGGGACGGTCAGGTCGACCGGATCACGGGTCAGGGCACCGGCGGCAAGACCCCGTACGTGGGTCTGGCCGACAAGTGCCTCGACCTCAAGTCCGGCCTCGCTGCCGCGTCCCAGCCGATCCAGCTCTACGCCTGCAACGGCTCGGTGGCCCAGAGCTGGAAGTTCACCCCCGCACCGGCGCCCGTGGACGGGACGCAGACCGACCCCAACAAGGGAACGCTCTCCGTCTACGACGACTGGTGCCTCCAGCCGGCCGCCAACACGGCCGGGTCGGCGCTGCAGATCCAGAAGTGCGGCACCACGGCCGCCCAGGCGGCCGCGCAGGAGATCAAGCGCAACGCCGCCGGTCAGCTCACGCACAGCCAGTCGAACCTGTGTCTGGCGGTGCAGGGTGCGAACTCGGCGAACTCCACGCCGATCGTCCTGGCCACCTGTGACAGCGCCTCGGCGGCCCAGCTGTGGGCGCCGCAGAACGAGACCCGTCACATCTACGGCCCCTCCGGCGAGCGTCTGCTGACCATCAAGGGCAAGCAGGCCACGCTGCACCTCGTCGACACCGAGGTGACCGTCCAGCAGGGCGGTGTCCTGGTCAACAGCCAGCGCACGTACTCCGCCCCCGGCGGTGCGGTCATGCGCTACGCCCACGGCACTGGCACGGAGAATCTGGTCGGCCTCACCGCCGACCACCAGGGATCCACCTACGCCGAGGTCGCCATGAGCGGCACCATGGCGGTGCGGATCCGCAAGCAGGACCCGTTCGGCAACCAGCGCGGCATCGGTACCGTCGGAGCCAACCTGCTGACCCACACCGGTTTCCTGGGTGCCACCCGGGACGACGCCTCCGGCTACCAGCCGCTCGGCGCGCGTCTGTACGACCCGGTGGTCGGACGCTTCCTGTCCGCCGACCCGCTCATGGACGTGAACGACCCGCTGCAGTCCAACGGGTACACGTACTCCCACAACAACCCGGTCACCTACTCGGACTCCTCGGGCCTGGCGATCACGCTGACCGCCTCCGAGAAGGCCGCGGCCCTCAAGGGCGCGGGCCTGTCCGCGGCCCAGGTCGCGCAGGCGCAGGCCACCATGGGCAAGTCGCTGACGTCGGTGATCCTCGGGGCGGCCTGGGGCATCCTGAGCGACTTCATCGGTCTCACCGATGCCATGGCCTGCTTCGGCGGTGACATGTGGTCTTGCGGCAGCATGATCGTCGGGGCGATCCCGTGGACCAAGCTGGGCAAGATTCCGTCCGTCCTCAAGGCCGTCAGCCGCACGATCGACGCCATCCAGGCGTTCAAGAAGGCCAAGGCGGCCGCCGAGGTGGTCCTCAAGGCCGCCAAGGCCGCAGAGGCCGCGGCATTGAAGGCCAAGAAGGCCGCCATCGAGAAGGCCAAGAAGGAGGCCGCGCAACGGGCCAAGAAGAAGGCAGCGGAACAAGCCAAGAGGCTCGCCGACGCGGCGGCCGCCGCGAAGAAGAAGACCGGTAGCGCCGCACAGAAGAACGCCCAGGTCAAGTCGGCCCCGAAGGTCTCCACCCAGACCGGTGCCGGCAAGGGCGGCGGCGGAGGCAGCAAGGCCTCCGGCGACGGGTCCAAGCCCGGCGGCAACTCGGGCGGCTCCTCGCGCAGCGGTGGCGGCTCCAGCGGTGGTGGCGGTTCCGGCAAGGCGGACGGCGGATCGGACGAAGGCCGTACACTCAACGTCGGTGCGGGTGACAACCCGATGCCCGGCGCGACGAACACGGACCTGGATCCGCGGCACCCCGATGTCATTCAGGGCAGTGACAGCGATCTGCCGTTCGAGGACGGAACCTTCAGGACGGTCCACGCTGTCAACCCGTTCGGGTTCAACCCGGTCAATGCGGAGACGGCCCGCGTCATGGAGCGAGGTGGTCTGCTGATCGTCTCGGCCGCGAAGCGGAACAAGTTCGGGAAGGCCACAGCAGAGGAGATGGCCGCGTCAGGCTTCGAACTGCTCGAAGAGGGGGTCGGGGTTCACCCCTCCCACATGTTCGGGACGATGAAGTACACCGACGGCCGAGTCATCACACCGCACGAGGGCGCGTTCGCGTGGCGCATGTACCGGAGGTTGTAGATCAGTGAAGGTTGAGGACGTCATGAGCTTCCTCGTCGACCACAGGGCTCCGAACGTCACCCCCGGGTATGTCGCGGAGCAGCTGCTCTCCATGTCCTGGATCATCGATCCCAAGGACGGGGCGCAGATCTTCGAGACCGGGAAGGAGTGGCTGAAGTCGGACGACCCGTTCCGGGTCGCGGTCGCGATCGGACTGGAGAACCTGACCTATCTGGCCGACTCCTGGGAGGAGCTGGTCGAACTGGCCGAACCTCTCAAGGAGAAGTTCCCCACGATGGTCGCCGACATCGACGCCTGGATGGCGAGGGCTGAAGCCTCGTACGAAAGGCGCCGGACGGGTTCCTTCTGGGACGACTACAAGCCCCACTGACGTCTCCTCGACCGATCGGCACCACAACGGAAGCCCCGCCAGGCACTGCCGGGCGGGGCTTCCCGCTTTCTCCGCTACGACCGCCCCCGTACCTCCGTCTCCAGCCTGAGCCCCTCCTCCATCACCGCCCGAGCGATCGGCGCCGCGTCCCCGCCCCCGCTGATGTCGGTGCGGCTGGCCTCCGCGTCCTCCACGACCACCGCAACCGCGACCGCCAGCTGGGCGGAGTCGGGGGCCTGGGCCCAGGCGATGAACCAGGCGTAGGGGGTGCCGGTGTTGCCGAAGCCGTGCTGGGCGGTGCTGGTCTTGCCGCCGACGACGGCGCCCGGGATGGCGGCGCTCGACGCCCGGCGCCATCGCCGCCGGGTCCGCCCTGCGGCCGATCGCCGTGGACGGCAAGGCCGTACGCGGCTCGCGCTCCGGTGCCCGCACCGCCGTGACCCTGCTCGCGGCCATGACCCACACCGGCGAGGTCCTGGCCCAGCGGCAGATCGCCGACAAGAGCAACGAGATCCCCGCGTTCGCGCCGCTGCTGGACCGCCTCGACCTGACCGGCACCCTGATCACCGCCGACGCGCTGCACACCCAACACGCCCACGGCGCCTACCTGCAAACCCGCGGAGCCCACTACATTGCCCAGGTCAAGGCCAACCACCCGGGCCTGTTCGACCGCGTGCGTCATCTGCCCTGGCGCGACATCGACCTCGACCACAAGGACCGCACCCGGGCCCACCACCGCCTGGAGATCCGGCGCTTGAAGACCGCCGCGTTCGCCCACATCGACTACCCCGGCGCGCGTCAGGCACTACAAGTCGTGCGCTGGAGAGCGGACTTCACCACCGGCAAGCTCACCATCGAGCGCGTCTACCTGATCACCAGCCTGCCACCCGGCGCCGCGACCGGAGCCCAGCTCGCCGCCTGGATCAGAGGCCACTGGAAGATCGAAAATCTTCTGCACCACGTCCGCGACCGCACCTTCCGCGAGGACGACTCCAAGGTCCGCACCGCCGGCCTGCCCCGCGTCATGGCCGGACTGCGGAACCTCGCCATCGGGCTCCACCGTCAGGACGGCCACACCAACATTGCCGCTGCCCTCCGCCGCACCTCCAGGCGGGGCCGTGCGCGGACAACACGGGCAGGGGGTCCTGGCCCAGCGCGGTGATGCGGACGCGACTCCCGGCGGTGGACAGGGTCATCTCGATGACGGGTGTGCCGGAGCTGAGCACGGCGACGTACAGCTCGTGCGCGAGGAGCGGGGCGTCGGCGTGGTGCACGCGTCCGGCCGTCCACAGTCGGACGTGAGCCGCCTCGAGCGGCTCGCCCTTGAACGCCCTCTGCCACGCGTGACCCGACTCGGGCATAGCTGTCCCCCGGCACCAGTGGTTATCTGAGTACAGGTAGCGCTTATCTGTACTCAGATTGTCCAGCGTTTGGTGCTGGTCAAGTGGGAGGGCAGAGCATGTGTACTCAGATTGACGCGATCACTCGGAATGGGGGTGCCGTGGTGGCACAGCCTGAGTACCTGCGGATCGCCGCCGACCTGCGGCGTCGCATCGCCGTCGGCGAGTGGGGCCCAGGTGACCAGATCCCGACACTCCCCGAGCTGTGCGAGTACTACCGCGTGTCGCAGACCACCGTCCGCAACGCGCTCGACCTGCTCCGCAACGAGGGCCTCGTCGAGTCCCGAGCTCGTGCCGGAACCCGTGTCCGTCAGAGGCCACCGATCCACCGCATGGCCGCCGACCGCTACCGCTCCACACCCGGCACCAAGTCCACCCCGTACACCCGGGACCAGAGGATCGGCTGGTCCGAGTACCGGCTCGACAAGCGGTTCGAGCGGGTCCAGGCCGACGCCGTACTGGCGGCACTCTTCGACTGCGAGGTGGGCGAGCGGCTGCTGGCCCGGCACTTCGTCTTCTACGACAACGACCAGCCGACCCAGACGAGCACCAGCTACGTGCGCTGGTCGGACGTCGCCGGAACCCCCGTCGCCGACCCGATCAACGAACCTTGGCCCGGCGGCACCCGCGCGCAACTGGGCAGCCTCGGCATCCGAGTCGCCCAGGTCACCGAGTCGTTCACCGCAGCCATGCCCACCGAGGTGGAGGCGGCGACGCTCGGTATCGGCTCCGGCGTGCCCGTCCTGCGATACACGCGCCGGCACATCGCCGACACCGGGCGGGTCGTCGAGGTGGCCCACCCGATCGTGCGCCGCGGCGACACCACCATCGTCGACTTCCGCATCGACCTCGACGACTGACCCTGGACTGACAGAACGCCTCCTGCGCGGCCTACCTGGGACCGTGCAGGAGGCGTCCGGCGCCTGTCCGATGGCCCGCTTCTTGTTCAGCCACGCCTGATCTTCCCGCCGCCCCGCGAGAGCACATGCCCTGTGCTCTTCGCGCACGAGTGCGCCATGGGACGCGTCGTCATCGCCGGGGAGAACGCCTGCTCCAACCGGTCGTCCTCGTGCTTGAACGTCTCGTCGATGATCCCGAGATCCAGCATCGGACCGTGGACAGCCGACTCGGTGTTGGCGGTGATCCCCATGCGCGACCCGGTTTTTGGCCAGAGGATCTCCTCGTTGCCGTTCGAATTCCGGATCCGCGCCCGCTTCGCCAGGTCGAAGTCTGAGATCTTCTCCCAGAACTCGTCCTCCCAGTGCTGCCGTGCCATGTTCCGGTTCTGCGCCGCGTAGATGATGTAGCGGGCGGGATGTTGTCGGGGTCAAGGCGGACGCCGCCCTTGCTGACGGGGACGACATGGTCGGCGGTGCAGGCGGCACCGTGGCCGCAGACGATGCACATGTCAGATGCGGCAAGTGTGCGGGCGCGGAGCCGGCGCCACTGGTAGCTGGTCAGCTCGCTGCGGTCGGTGCCCACTTCCACCCCCGCATACAGGCGTCGTGGATACGATCCGTCCACTGATTCAGGAGGGGGGACGTCATGGCGACGTTCAATGTGCGCCCGGACATTGATGCAGCGGCTGCGAAGCTGGCGAGCACGCTCGGTGCGAAGCGGGAGATCGAGCGGCTGCCTGAGGTGTTGTGGGAGGGCGAGACGGTGGAGATGCTCGCCACGGGAACCTACGGCAAGGGCACTGGACTGCTGGCGATGACGAATCAGCGGCTGGTCTTCTACTACAACGGTCTGCTGTCGCAGCAGGTTGAGGACTTTCAGTACAGCCGGATCAGCTCGGTGCAGTGGGCGGCCGGGATGCTGATGGGCACGTTGACGGTGTTCGCATCGGGCAACAAGGCTGAGATCAGTCAGGTGCCGAAGGCCCAGGGCAAACCGATGTCCGACCTGCTGCGTCAGCGGATGGCGGGCGACGTTGCGGGATCTGCTGTGCCGGGGGAGCCCGAGGCGGGCTCGACGCGGGACGTCGCGTCACGGCTGCGGACGCTGGACGAACTGCGGGCGTTGGGGGCGATTACGGATGAGGAGTACCGGGATCGCCGGGGGAAGATCCTGGACAGCCTGTAGTCCGTACTGCACGACGAAGCCCCGGACGTGAGCGGCGACCGGGGCTTTGCTGTGTGTTTGTGGGATTTCAGCAGGACTCGTCGAGCTTGACGGAGTAGATGGCGACGCGGAGGGCATCCGTGGCGCCGGGCCCCGGGTCTTGGCGGCAGACCTTCCAGTTGCTGTTGTCGAGGATCCAGCGACCTTCGGGCGACGCGTCTTCCTCGTTGACCATGAAGCCCTTGCTGCGCAGCAGGCTCTGCGCCTCGGCGTGGCTCATGCCGACGACGTCGGGCACCTCGCTGGTCTCCGGCTCGGCCTCGTCGGCGCTGGCCTCGGAGGCGGGCGCGTCCGTGTCGGGCTCTGAGGCGTCTGCCTCCGGTGTCTCCGGTGTCGGGTCCGTCTTCGGCTGCTCGACGGTGTCCTGGCCGGCCGTGTCCGGCTTGCTGGAGCTGGTGTCGTCGGTGCCTTCGCAGGCGGTGAGCGTGAGCGCCGCGGCAGCTGCGATCGCGGCGACGATGATTCGGGTGCGCATGGTCCCCCCTGAGTGGTTTGTTACTGAGGGGCCATCATGCGGTATGTGAGGGCGAGGTGAAGATGCTGTGACGTGTCTGTGACACGACGAACCCCTGACCGATCGGGCCTGGTCGGGGGCTGTCGTGCTCGCCGGTCAGTTTGGACTTGAGAGGTCGATCCAGTTTTTGGGAGCTGTTGCCTGCGTGGTCGATGTGCAGCTTGCGCTTGGCGGTTGCGGGGTTCTTGCCGGCGTGGTCGACGAACTCCTTGAGCTCCTCGATCGTCAGGTCTCGGCCTTTTCCGTCGAGGAGGTGCACATGCTCTGGCAGGGGCACAGGATGCGGTGATGCTGCGGGGTCTGTCACTACCGCATGGTGTACGGCGAAGCAGTCGGGGCAGGGTCCGCCTTCGGTGAGCTTGGGGCAGCCTGGTGTGGGGCAGACCTGGAAGGCTCAGGCTCTACGTGGGCACCGACCGCGATCGCGGTGACGCACAGGGCAACTGCCACGATCCGGCCACTTGCCTGGGGAAGTGTGACCATCGGATATGCCGCGGGTTCATGACCTGCGGCTCGACGGCGCGCAGCATAAGCCCCCCGAACCTTCGTCTACCGTCCCGGAGATGTCCTGCATGGGCAGACGTGCGCTCGTACGAGGCGCCACCGCCGCCGCCGTTTCCCTCATACTCGCCGTCGGCCTCGGCTCGCTGACAGTCGGCAGCGCGCACGGTGAACCGGTCACCGCAGACGTGGCCGTGCCGGCCACCACGGCCCTGCTTCCCCGGACGAGCCTGCTGGGCGCGGGACCCTCGGGGATCCTCCGCTACGAGCACGGGCGCGGCCGGTTGTGGACGACCTACGACGGCGTCGACACGGTCGTCGACGCGTCCGGCACGCCCAGCACACGTCGCTGGGCACGGGCTGGAACCAGTACAACGTGCTCACCTCAACGGGAGACATCAGCGGTGACGGACGGGCAGACCTGATCGCCCGTCAGGCGACCACCGGTGACATCTACCTGTACAAGGCCACAAGCAGCGGAAAGCTCTCACCGAGGGTGAAGATCTTCTCCAA
>NZ_JBSFCI010000053.1:0-42457 GCF_053593375.1 Streptomyces sp. NPDC002309
GTGTGATTTTCCTTAGTCCCGCGTCGCGCCCCCGCCCCGCGAGGGGGGCGGGGGGCCCCCCCGCGTCGTGTGCCGCGGGGCTACTCGGCGAGTGCCGCCTCGGCGTCCAGGGTGACCGCGACCGCCTGGACGACGGACGCGATCTTGAAGGACTCCTGGATGACCTCGCGGTCGACGCCGGCCTTGCGCAGGACCTGCTCGTGCGAGTCGAGGCACATGCCGCAGCCGTTGATGGCGGAGACGGCGAAGGACCACAGCTCGAAGTCGACCTTGTCCACACCGGGGTTGCCGATGACGTTCATCCGCAGACCCGCGCGCAGGGTGCCGTACTCGTGGTCGGACAGCAGGTGCCGGGTGCGGTAGAAGACGTTGTTCATCGCCATGACCGCCGCGGCGGACTTGGCCGCCGTGTACGCCTCCGGCGAGAGCGCCGCCCTGGCCTCCGGCTCCAGCTCACGCAGCACGATCGGGGAGCGCGAGGCCATCGCGGTGGCCAGCACCGTGCCCCACAGCTGCTGGGCCGGGAGGTCGGAGTTGCCGATGACCGAACCCAGGTTGAGCTTCAGGTCCTTGGCGTAGTCCGGTATACGGGACTTGAGGGTGTCGAGGGACATGCGCGGATCACTCCCCGGCGAGCAGGGCGACCGGGTCCAGCGTGTCCTCGCCCTTGCTCCAGTTGCACGGGCACAGCTCGTCCGTCTGGAGCGCGTCGAGAACCCGCAGGACCTCCTTGGGGTTACGGCCGACGGAACCCGCGGTCACCATGCTGAACTGGATCTCGTTGTTCTGGTCGACGATGAAGACCGCGCGCTTGGCGAAGCCGTCCTCGCCCTCGATGCCCAGGTCGCGCATCAGCTCGTGCTTGGAGTCGGCCATCATCGGGAACGGCAGGTCCCGCAGGTCGTCGTGGTCCTTGCGCCAGGCGTGGTGGACGAACTCGGAGTCGCCGGAGAAGCCGAGGACCTGCGCGTCGCGGTCGGCGAACTCGTCGTTCAGCTTGCCGAAGGCGGCGATCTCGGTCGGGCACACGAAGGTGAAGTCCTTGGGCCAAGCGAAGATCACCTTCCACTTGCCCTCGTAGGTCTTGTGGTTGATCTCCTCGAACTCGGCGCCCTTCTCCAGCGAGACACAGGCGGTCAGTTCGAACTCGGGGAACTTGTCACCGACAGTGAGCACAGGCTCTCCTTGCAGCACAGCGAAGAAAGACCCGCTTTCGGCGAGTCTTTCCCAGGGGTTGGACGTGCTTGATCGTGGCACGACACGCATTGATTCGGGAAATAGCTACACTCGGTCGAGTTGATCGGAGGCGGTTATCAGTGACCGTGGGTAACACCAGTAGGCGGCGTCAGCCCAGCCTCGCCCAACTGCGCGCGTTCGCCGCCGTCGCCGAGCATCTGCATTTCCGCGATGCCGCCGCCGCGATCGGCATGAGCCAACCGGCCCTCTCCGGAGCCGTGTCCGCACTGGAGGAGGTCCTCGGCGTCACGCTCCTGGAGCGTACGACCCGCAGGGTGCTGCTCTCGCCCGCCGGCGAGCGGCTCGCCGTGCGTGCCAAGGCGGTGCTGGGGGAGGTGGGGGCCCTGATGGAGGAGGCCGAGGCCGTGCGGGCGCCCTTCACCGGGGCGCTGCGGCTCGGTGTGATCCCGACCGTCGCCCCCTATCTGCTGCCGACCGTCCTGCGCCTCGCCCACGACCGCTACCCGCACCTCGAACTCCAGGTGCACGAGGAGCAGACCGCCAGCCTGCTGGACGGCCTCACCTCGGGACGGCTCGACCTCCTGCTGCTCGCCGTTCCCCTCGGGGTTCCCGGCGTCAGCGAACTTCCCCTGTTCGACGAGGACTTCGTCCTCGTCACACCGCTCGACCACTGGCTCGGCGGACGGGAGGGCATTCCGCGGGAGGCGCTCAAGGAGCTCAACCTGCTTCTCCTGGACGAGGGTCACTGCCTGCGCGACCAGGCCCTCGACATCTGCCGGGAGGCCGGCCGCGAGAACGCGCCGGTCACCACGACCGCCGCCGGGCTGTCGACCCTCGTCCAGCTCGTCGCCGGCGGCCTCGGCTGCACCCTGCTGCCGCGGACCGCCGTCAAGGTGGAGACGAGCCGCAGCAGCCAGCTGCTCACCGGGTACTTCGCCGACCCCGCGCCGACCCGCCGGATCGCGCTGGCGATGCGGACGGGTGCGGCGCGGGGCGCGGAGTACGAGGAGCTGGCGGCCGCACTGCGCCAGGCGCTGCGGCCGCTTCCCGTGCGCGTGCTGAACGGCACGGAGCAGCTCACTCGGTCCGCAGGCCCTCCGGTCGCATCATCCGCAGCAGGGGCGGCAGGCTGACCAGCGTGACGACGAGGACGACACCCGCGCCGATGCCGATCATGGCGAGCATGCTCGCCCAGTCGACGCTGACGGCGGTGGCCGTCATCTTCAGCAGCACCGCGCCCAGGGTGAGACCCACCACCGCCGAGAGGGCGAGGCCCAGGACGATCGGGATCGCCGTCTGCCACAGCACGGACAGACTCAGCGTGCGGCGCCGGGTGCCGAAGGCGACCAGGGCCGACAGCAGCTTCCTGCGTTCGCGCAGCTGCTCCAGCTGGGAGACCAGCAGGCTCGCCCCGATCAGGGCCAGGACGCAGGCGGCTCCGACGGACAGGCCGGTGCGGATGGAGTCGTAGCGCTCGGAGCGTTCGTTCGCCACCCACAAGAACGGCTGGGCGTACGAGTCGAGCGCCGCCGCCGTGTTGCGGACCTGGTCACGGACGTCCGCCACGGACCCGTCGAGGCCGAGGTAGATCTGGCCGCCGAGGCTCTTCCCGGCGGCGGCAGGCAGCGCCTTCGGGGTGACGAGCAGACCGCCGCGCTCGTTGCCGGTCACGTCCAGCGTCACCGCAGCGCGCTTCACGGCCGGCAGTTTCCACGGAGTCTCCGCGCCCTTGCGCGCGTCGCCCTCGTAGGTGGCGTCGAAGTACACCGTCCGGCCCGGCTTCGCCATCTCGGCGGTGTCGGTGTCCCACTCCGCGCCCGCCACGGCGAACACGTCACCGTCGCGGCACGACGGCAGCTTCGCCACCTCGCGCAGCGAGACACAGTCGCCCACGGTCACCTGGGTGCCCCGTACGGGGTCCTTGGCCCGGTCGCCGATGTAGGCCTCCGAGTACGCGTACACCTTGCGCACGCCCTCGGTCCGGCGGAAGTCCTCCGCGGCGCCGGCCAGCGGCAGGCCGTCCGGCAGCGACACCTGCATCTGGGCGCGGGTCTCGTCGTACGCGGTCGCCGTGGTGAAGTCGTCCTCCACCCCGGCGAACAGCATCTGCAGCGCGATCGCCCCCGCCACCGCGACGGCGATCCCGTTGACGGTGCGGGCCGCGCTGCCGCTGCTCAACTGAAGTCGGCGCACGGCGAGTTGCCAGGAGACGGAACCGCTGCCGAGCCGCGTGACGACCGCCTCGACGATCCACGGCAGCAGCGCGGTGACGCCGATGAGCAGCAGCATCACACCGCCGACGACCAGGTACTGGTTGAAGTTGCCGCCCTCGCTGCCCTGGCCGATCATCGGCGCGAGCAGCGCCAGGCCGGCGGCCGGCAGCAGCAGCCGCCACCACAGCCGCCGCCGGCTCGGCTTGGCCGTGCGGACCACGCCGAGCGGCTCGATGACCACACCGCGCAGGGCGAGAAGGGTGACCAGGACCGCTGCCGCCGGGACGACGAGCGCGACCAGCGCGGCGAGCGCGGGGGAAGGGTTGAGGTAGCTCGGGAAGACGCTGACGTCGAACACCTCGGCCTGTCCCGCGAGCTGCCGGCCGATCAGGAAGAAGCCGGTGCCGAACACCAGGCCCAGCACCGACCCGGCGAGTGCCTCACCGGCCGCGACCCGGCGGGTCATGCCGCTGTCGGAACCGACCAGCCGCAGCGCCGCGAGGCGCCGGTCGCGTCCCTCGCCGCCGAACCGCACGGCCGCGGCGATGAAGACGCCCACCGGCATCAGCAGGACCACGAAGACCACGAGGACCAGCAGGAGCAGTACCGGATCCCAGCGTTCGGAGCTGCCCGGGACCGGGTCCCCGTACCGTTCGAGCCGGACGATCGGGCCGTCGCCGAGCCGCGGCGTGAGGTCGTCGCTGCCCCGGTAGAAGGCCAGTTCCTGCGAGCCGACCAGGCCGGCCTCGGCGATGGTGCCGACGATCCGGTCCGGCAGCCGCTCGCGCAGCAGCTTCCCGTCCGGTGACCCGAGCAGTTCCCTCAGCGCCGGGGAGACGACCATCTCGCCCGGTGCCGGGATCTCGGCCAAGCCCGGCGGGACCGGCGCCTTTGGGCCCTCCGGTTCCAGCTCGCGACCGTGGATGTCCTTGTCGCGGTAGGTCGTGTCGACGCTGCCGACGAGCAGGGTGGCGTCGGACTTCGGTGCGGTCGAGTCGCCGATCGCAAGGTCGGAGCGGGCCTGCCCGCGCTCGTCCCGGGCCTCCAGCGCGTTCGGGATCGCGGTCGTCAGGAGCAGCAGCGCCACGCCGAGTCCGACGCCGACCGCGGTGAGGACCGCGCGCACCCAGCCGCCCCGGCCGGTGAACGCGAAGCCGAAGCCCATGGCCAGGTCCCGGAGCGGCTGACGGAGCCTCATACGACGCGCTCCATGTCCCGGGACCTGCCGTCCCGTACGACGACCTCGCGGTCGGAGTAGGCGGCGACCCGCGCCTCGTGCGTGACGAGGACGACGGCCGCGTTGGTGGAGCGCGCCGCGTCCGTCAGCAGTTCCATCACGCGTTCGCCGTTGAGGGAGTCCAGTGCGCCGGTCGGCTCGTCGGCGAAGAGCACGCGCGGGCCGGTGACCAGGGAGCGGGCCACGGCGACACGCTGGCCCTGACCGCCCGAGACCTCGCCGGGCCGCTTCTTGCCTATGCCGTCGACCTCCAGGCGCTCCATCCAGGACAGCGCGGTGCGCTCGGCGGACTTGCGGGAGGCGCCGTTCAGGCGCAGGGGCAGGGCCACGTTCTCCACGCAGGTGAGCTCGGGCACGAGCTGGCCGAACTGGAAGACGAAGCCGAACTCCGAGCGCCGCAGCGCGCTGCGCCGGGCGTCGTTCATCGTGGCCATCTCCCGGCCGTCGTAGCGGATCGAGCCCTCGTCGGGCGGGACGATGCCGGCGAGGCAGTGCAGCAGGGTGGACTTGCCGGAACCGGAGGGGCCCATCACGGCGACGACCTCGCCGGGGTGGATGGAGAAGTCCGCGCCGTCCAGGGCGGTGGTGGGGCCGTACGTCTTGCGCAGACCCTCGGCGACGAGCAGGGCACCGGTGGGAGTCACTTCGCCACCACCTCCGCGAGCTTGTCGAGCCGTGCGGCGGTCAGTTCCAGCCAGCGCAGGTCGGCCTCCAGATGGAACAGCGCGTGGTCGCAGATCAGCTGGTCCGCGAGGTCGCCCTTGCGCTTGCGGTCGGTGAGGATCCGCATCAGGCGCAGATGCTCCGAGCGCTGGGTGTCGAGGATGTCGGCGGCGTCGCGCCGGGTGAGCAGGGCGAGGACGACCTTGGTGTACAGGGTCGACTGGAGGTACGGCTCCGGCTTCTCCGGCGACGCGAGCCAGCGCTCCACGTCGGTGATGCCGGCGTCGGTGATGGCGTAGCGCTTGCGCTCCGGTCCGCCGCCCGGCTCGATGCCGTCGACCTCGACGAGGCCGTTCTTCAGCAGCCGGGACATCGTCGAGTAGACCTGGCCGTAGTGCAGGGGCCGGTCCTGACCGAACTTCTCGTCGAAGGCCCGCTTCAGGTCGTAGCCGTGGCGGGGGCCGGACTCCAGGAGCCCGAGCAGAGTGTGACCGATGGACATGCCGAGCACTCTACATACCGCGTATACGTCGGGTGTATACGCACAGTGTGTAGATCATGGGCGGCAGTACGTCGTCGCAGGTGGGGGTCGATTGTCACGGTTCTGCTACGGGGGCGGAGGGTCCGCGGGCGGCCGGCCCCGGCGGGGCAGGGGCCCCGCGTCGCCGGGCAGCCGGCCGGCGTCCTTGAGCGCCTTGCGGAGCAGGAACTCGATCTGCGCGTTGGCCGACCGCAGCTCGTCCGACGCCCAGCGGGCGAGCGAGTCGTAGACCGACGGGTCCAGCCGCAGCAGCACCTGCTTGCGCTGCTGCGGCGGCCGCCGCTTCGAGGAGGCCTCGGAGGGATCCGTCACTGGTAGAGCGTCCCGGTGTTCACAACCGGCTGGGCGGCCCGGTCGCCGCAGAGCACGACCATGAGGTTGGAGACCATCGCCGCCTTCCGCTCGGAGTCCAGCTCCACGATGTCCCGCTCGGTCAGCCGGGCCAGCGCCATCTCGACCATGCCGACCGCGCCGTCCACGATCTGCCGGCGGGCCGCGACGACCGCGCCGGCCTGCTGCCGCTGGAGCATCGCCGAGGCGATCTCCGGGGCGTACGCGAGGTGCGTGAAGCGGGACTCGATGATCTCCACACCGGCCGCCTCCACGCGCGCGTGCAGTTCGACGGCGAGCTTCTCGGTGATCTCCTCCGCGTTCTCGCGCAACGAGAGGCCGTCCTCCTCGTGGGAGTCGTAGGGGTACTCGATGGCGATGTGCCGCACCGCCGCCTCGGTCTGCGTCGAGACGAACTCGATGTAGTCGTCCACCTCGAAGCTGGCCTGCGCGGTGTCCTCGACCCGCCACACCACGACCGCGGCGAGCTCGATCGGGTTGCCGTAGGCGTCGTTGACCTTGAGGACCGCGGTCTCGTGGTTGCGGACGCGGGTGGAGATCTTGGTGCGCGAGGTAAGGGGATTCACCCAGCGCAGGCCGTCCTGCCGGATCGTGCCGCGGTAGCGCCCGAAGAGCTGGACGACGCGGGCCTCGCCCGGCGCCACCATGTTCAGCCCGCACATCGCGACGAACGCCGAGACCGCGACCAGGATGCCGAGGACGATCAGCGTGGCCTCGAGTCCGGTCCCCGCGACGGTCGTGGCGGTCACGATCATCGCGACGCCGCCCAGCAGCCCGATCAGGCCCAGCAGCAGAGCGAGTCCGCCGCCGATGCTGTGCGCCGGGAACTCCCGCACGCGTGGGGCGGGCATCTCAGGGACGTCGGCGACGGCCGGCGAGTCGTGTGTGGACATGGGTCCCCCGTTCCTCGGACGGCGCGATCCCGGCCGACCGTAGTCTCACTAGCTTCGTCCTATCTAAGTGATATCACTTTACCCCGCCACCGCAACCTCAACCCCCCTTCGAGCGTCGGTTCCGTAGGGAGGCGTGCTGATTGTCACGTCCGGAAAAGACCGAAAGAGTCGGACTTTGTCCTACAGAGCGGTGTTAGCTTTCTGAGCTGACCTGAGCCACGGAACCGAAGTGACACCCGAGAGCGGAGCGGAGCGAACGGACGCATGGGACGAGCGGAAGACAGACGAGCGCGGCAGCGAGCCGGCCACCGCGCGGCGCCGAAGAACCGCCGTTCGCCGCGCGCCGCGAGCCCACAGGGCCCGACCGGCCCCGGCCGTCGCCGAAGCGGATCCGGCAAGTCCGGCAAGTCCGGGAAGAGCGGCATACGAAGGCTCTTCACCTGGCGGAAGATGCTCGGCACCTTCCTCGGCCTGTGCCTGCTCGGCATCGGCGGCTTCGTCCTGCTGTACCTGCTGGTGTCCGTCCCCGAGGGCAACGCGGCGGCGAAGCTGCAGAGCAACGTCTACAAGTACGGCGACGGCACGGTCCTGGTCCGCGACGGCGAGGTCAACCGCGAGGTCGTCGACCTGGCCAGGGTTCCCAAGGCCGTCCAGCGCTCCTTCGTGGCCGCCGAGAACAAGTCCTTCTACCAGGACAACGGCGTCGACCTGAAGGGCACGACCCGCGGCCTGGTCAACACCCTCAGCGGCAAGGGCGCGCAGGGCGGTTCGACGATCACCCAGCAGTACGTCAAGAACTACTACCTCAGCCAGGAACAGACGGTCACCCGCAAGCTCAAGGAGCTGGTGATCGCGCTGAAGGTGGACCGCCAGATGTCCAAGGACGACATCCTCGCGGGCTACATCAACACCAGCTACTACGGCCGCAACGCCTACGGGATCCAGGCCGCGGCCCAGGCCTACTACCGCGTCGACGCCGACGAACTCACCGTCGAACAGGGCGCGTACCTCGCCGCGCTGCTCCAGGCGCCCAGCCAGTACGACTGGGCCGTCGCCTCGGACACCAGCAAGCGACTGGTCAAGAACCGCTGGAACTACGTCCTGGACAACATGGTCGAGAAGCGCTGGCTCAGCGCCTCCGAACGCCAGGGCATGGAGTTCCCCGTGCCGAAGAAGCCGCAGGGCAACCCCGGCATGGAGGGCCAGACCGGCTACTGGGTCGACGCGGCCAACGCGGAGCTGGCCCGCCGGCTGGTCGCCCAGGGGACGGCGCAGGACCAGGAGCAGGCCCTCGACATGGTCAAGCGCGGCGGCTGGAACCTGACGCTGAACATCGACAAGAAGAAGCAGGCCCAGCTGGAGAAGGCAGCCGAGAACCAGCTCGCGAGCAAGCTCGACCCGAAGAAGCGCAAGGTCGACGCGAACATCCAGCCCGGTGCCGTGTCCGTCGACCCGAAGACCGGCAAGGTCGTCGCGATGTACGGCGGTGCGGACTACGTCAAGCACTACCGGAACAACGCGACCCGCCGCGACTACCAGCCGGCCTCCACCTTCAAGCCGGTGATCCTGGCCGCCGCCGTGGAGGAGGCCGCCGAGACCCAGGACGGCGATCCGATCACCGCCGACACGCTCTACGACGGCGACAGCAGGCACCCGGTCGAGGACAACGGGACCAAGGTCGGCTTCGCCCCGCCGAACGAGGACGACGTCGACTACGGCGACGTCACCGTGCAGACCGCGATGAACAAGTCCATCAACTCCGTCTTCGCGCAGATGGGCGTCGACGTCGGCATGGACCGGGTGATGAAGGTCGCCGGTGATCTCGGCATGGACACCGACGGCATGCAGGCGGTGCCGGCCCAGACGCTCGGCACCATGGGCGCGAGCCCGATGGAGATGGCGGGGATCTACGCCACCCTCGACAACCACGGCAAGAAGGTCACACCGGCGGTCCTGGCCTCGGCCGAGCACAAGGACACCGTGGTGGACCTGCCCGACCCGATCGGCGAACAGGTCATCGGCCGCGAGGCCGCCGACACGGTCACCTCGGTGCTCACCGGTGTGGTCGACGACGGCACGGCCCGCGCGTCGGTGCGCGACAACCCCAAGCGCGCGGGACAGCAGGTGGCCGGCAAGACCGGGACCTCCGACTACGGCAGGTCCGCCTGGTTCACCGGCTACACCCCGGACCTGGTGACGTCGGTCGGCCTGTTCGGCGAGGACGCCAAGACCGGCAAGCAGGTGAACATGGCCGGCGCCACCGGCACCCTCCCGGGCAAGGGCCGCGTCAACGGCGGCGGATTCCCGGCGCGGATCTGGGCGGCGTACACCTTCGGCGTGCTGGACGAGGTCAGCAAGTTCGACCTGGACACCACCCAGGGCGCCGCGGTGAGGCCGACGCGGACCGCGACCCCCACCCAGGAACCGACCACCGAGGCGCCCACGTCCGCGCCGCCCACCTCGGCACCCCCGACGTCCGAGGCCCCGACCCTGACGCCGAGCCAGACGCCGAGCCAGACCCCCAGTCAGTCGCCGCCGTCGCAGACGCCCACGACGGAACCCCCGCCGTCCGTACCGACGGAACCCACGGCCCCGGAGAACCCGGCCCTCCCGGGCGACGAGCGATAACGGAGACAAGAGGGCGCCCGGCGAAAACCGCCGGGCGCCCACGACGCCCTCAGGGGCGCGGGGAACTGCGCGACAAGCCACACACGACCCGCAGCCGCCGCACGACAGACACCCGCACGGCGAACACGCGCGCCTCACCCGCGGTTGAGCTCGAACCAGACGACCTTCCCGGTGCTGAGCCGGGTCGCCCCCCACCGCCGTGCCAGCCGGTTCACCAGATACAGCCCGCGCCCGCCCTCGTCCGTCGCGCGCGCCTGCCGCAGCCGCGGCAGCTGCGGCACGTCGTCGCCCACCTCGCAGCGCAGCACGTCCGTCCGCAGCAACCGCAACGTCACCGGCCGCGACGCGTACCGCACGGCGTTCGTCACGACCTCGCTGATGAGCAGCTCGACGGAGTCCGTCAGCTCCTCCATGCCCCACCGGGACAGCGCGCTGCGGGCCAGCCGCCTGGCCTTGCCCGGCGCCGTCTCCTCCGGGTCCAGGTACCAGTACGCCACGTCGCTCGGCGCGATCCCGTCGAAGCGGGCCGCGAGCAGCGCGATGTCGTCGTCCCGGTCGCCCGGTCCGAGCATGTCCAGCACCTCGTCGCACAGCGCTTCCAGCGGCGGCGGATGGTCCGGCCCCGTGAGCTGCGCCGTCGCGGCGAGTTTCTCCCGCAACTGCTCTATGCCGGTCCACACGTCCCGCAGCCGGGACTCGACCAGCCCGTCCGTGTACAGCAGCAGCGTCGCCCCGGCCGGCGCGTCCAGCTCCACGGCCTCGAAGTCGACGCCGCCGACGCCGATCGGCGCGCCCGCCGGGACGCGCAGCACCTCGGCCCGGCCGCCCAGGTGCAGCAGCACCGGCGGCGGGTGACCGGCGTTGGCGATGGTGATCCGGTGCGACACCGGGTCGTAGACCGCGTACAGGCATGTCGCCATACGGTCGGTGCCGAGCCGCTGGGCCTGCTCGTCGAGGTGGTGCAGCACCTCCTGCGGCGGCAGGTCCAGTCCCGCGAGCGTCTGGGCCGTCGTGCGCAGCTGGCCCATGATCGCGGCGGACGTCATGGAATGCCCCATCACATCACCGACGACGAGCGCGACCCGGCTGCCCGGCAGCGGGATGGCGTCGTACCAGTCGCCGCCGACCCGCGCGGTCTCCGCGGCCGGCAGATACCGCGAGGCCAGCCGGACACCCGTCGGCTGCGGCAGGGTCTCGGGCAGCATGGTGCGCTGCAACTCGTCGGCGATGTACGCCTCACGGCCGTACAGCACCGCCTTGTCGATGCCGAGCGCGCTGTGCGTGGCGAGCTGGGCCGCGATGAGCAGGTCGTCCGCCTCGAACGCCGACCGCTCCGGGCGCCGCAGGAAGACCGCGGCGCCGATCACGCGGCGACGGCCGCGCAGCGGCGCGAGGATCGCCCGCTGACCGGCGGGGACCACCGCCTCGCCGTGCTCGCCCAGCAGTTCGGGCAGCGCGGCGCGGGCGGCGGGCGCGTCGGCGAACACCGGACGCACCCCGCGCAGCACCTCGGCGAGCGCGCCGCCGGGCCGGACCTCGCACAGTTCGGCGGTCAGCGTCGACAGTTCCGACGGCTCCGGCTGGAGCGCCGGCAGGAAACCGCCCTCGGTGTCCCGCTCCTCCGGGATCCGGTCGGTGCGCCGCAGCCGCAGCACGACGGGGCCCGTGGGCCGCTCGTCGCCGACCGGCAGCGGGTCGCGCAGATAGACGAGGATCGCGTCGGAGAACGTCGGCACGGTGGCCCGGCACAGCCCCATGACGATCTCGTCGAGGTCGAGGCCGCGGGCGATCCGCCGGGTGGCGGCGCCCACGAAGCGCAGCCGGTCGCCGTCGCGCCGCATCGGCGTGGGCCGGCCGAGCGGGGCCGACTGGCCGGAACGGCGCTCCTGGCCGCCGGGGCCCGAACGCTCCGGCACGGTGCCGGGCTGCGCCGGGATGGCCTCCTGCACCGGGCGCGGGCGGTGGTTGCCGGGCTCGGCCGCGGCCGGCTGGGAATGCTCCGGACCGGCGGCGCCGCCGGGCGTCACGGACGTGCCCGGGGGCGTCTCACCGGCGCCGCGGGCCTGTGCGGGTAAAGCGGCGGCACCGGGCGTCAGCGGGGGCGCCGGGGTACGCAGGAGCGCCCCGCGAGGATCCGCGGGGTCGACGCCCGCCTGGGGGCGCTCGAAAGAGGTCGGCTGCTCCGTCACGCGTGTCGAGTCCGTCCGTCCGGGGCCGTGCGCGCCTTGCATCGCGCGTGCAGTTCGTCCCGCAGAAGTCCCGATACCCGGATTGTGTGCCCCGGGAACGGAATTCCCGCGTGGTCAGGAGCAGTTCCCCTGCCACCGGCGGACCGGCCGCCGCCCGCACGGGTGTTGCCCTCGTGTCCCTCGCTCACGTCCTGCCGCCCCTCGGTGACATCCTGTCAAGCTTGCTGCGCGTCCCGCGAGTTACCGCCGCGCGCCCCTTGCGGAGGACGATCCTACGTTTCCTTCCCGGGGGCGCGGCAAGGGTCTCATGAGGACACACGCGCAGGCATACGATCCCAGTCCTCCGGAAGTGAGGGTACGGCCCAGGCCGGATCCGGGCGCCAGTGCTGCCAGCCGTCGGCGAACGGCGGCCCCCAGGCGCGGATCACCTCCACCGCGGCCCTGCCCGCGTCCCGGACCCGATCGGCCTGCGCCGTGTCCATCAGGCCGTCCCGCTGGGCCTGAGCGAACTCGTCCTCGTCCCGCCAGTGCCAACTGCGGTCCGGGTTTACGGAGATGTCGAGGAAGTGGTCCTCGGAGTCCACGCCGCCGCTCCAACGCGCCAGCGGCTCCTCCAGGTTGACGTACCAGTTCTTGAACTGCCAGCCCGGCTCCCAGAAGAGCCATACCGACCAGGGTTCGCGGCGCCGGGCCAGCTTCAGCACGCCGGTGCCGAACCAGCGGTCGCGCTGCACGGTCCGCGGCTTGGTGTACCGCGTCTCCAGGGGCTCCCCGTGCACCGGCGTCCCGTCCGCGAGCACCGGCTTGACGCACTCGGTGCCCGGCGCCATCCACACGGCGAGGAGATCGGCGTCGTCGCGCACGACGGTGACGGGGCGCGCGATGTGGAAGCGGTCGCCCGCGTTCTCCCGGTAGCGCCACAGGATGTGACTGCCCGGTTCCCACAGGGCCGTAGCTCCGCCCGCTTCCACGCGTCTCACCGCTCCGTCGTCCGTCATGCACAGATACTAGGTGTCACCGGCATACGACGCTGCGGCGCCCGCCGCGGTTCAGGCGCCGCCCACCCCGCCCGCCGGGCCGGTCACGGATGCGTCATGCGCAGGACGTCCAGCGCCTCGTCGAGCTGCCGCACCGTGAGGTCGCCGCGCTCGACGTAGCCGCCCTCCAGCACGACCTCGCGGATGGTCTTGCGCTCGGCCAGCGACTTCTTGGCGACCTTCGCGGCCTCCTCGTACCCGATGTACTTGTTCAGCGGCGTCACCACGGACGGGGACGACTCGGCGTACTCGCGGGCGCGCTCCCGGTTGGCGGTGATCCCGTCGACGGTCCGGTCGGCCAGCAGCCGGGAGACGTTGGCCAGCAGTCGGACGGACTCCAGCACGTTCCTCGCGATGACCGGGAGCATCACGTTCAACTCGAAGTTGCCGGACGCGCCGGCCGTGGCGACCGTGGCGTCGTTACCGATGACCTGCGCGGAGACCATGAGCACGGCCTCCGGGACCACCGGGTTGACCTTGCCCGGCATGATCGACGAACCCGGCTGGAGGTCGGGCAGGTTGATCTCGGCGAGCCCGGTGCGCGGCCCCGACGCCATCCAGCGAAGGTCGTTGGCGATCTTTGTCAGCCCGACGGCGATGGTGCGCAGCTGCCCGCTGGTCTCGACGATCCCGTCCCGGGCGCCCTGCGCCTCGAAGTGGTTGCGGGCCTCGGTCAGCGGCAGGCCGGTCGTGCGGGCCACCTCCGCGATCACGGCCGCCGGGAAACCGGGCGGGGTGTTGATGCCGGTACCGACCGCCGTGCCGCCGAGCGGCAGTTCGGCGAGCCGGGGGAGCGAGGCCTCCAGCCGCTCGATGCCGTACCGCACCTGGGCGGCGTACCCCCCGAACTCCTGGCCCAGCGTCACGGGAGTGGCGTCCATCAGGTGGGTCCGCCCCGACTTCACCACGTCGGCGAACTCCTCCGCCTTGCGCTCCAGGGCCTCGGCGAGGTGCGCCAGCGCCGGCATCAGGTCCCGCAGCACGGCGGCGGTCGCGGCGATGTGCACGGAGGAGGGGAAGACGTCGTTGGACGACTGGGACGCGTTGACGTGGTCGTTGGGGTGGACGTCCCGGCCGAGGCGCTCGCTCGCGAGGGTCGCGATGACCTCGTTGGTGTTCATGTTCGACGACGTGCCGGAACCCGTCTGGAACACGTCGACGGGGAAGTGCTCGTCCCAGCGCCCCTCCGCCACCTCCCGCGCGGCCTCCTGGACGGCCTCGGCGACCTCCTTGTCGAGAACGCCGAGCTCGGCGTTGACGACGGCGGCCGCGGCCTTGATGTGCGCGAGCGCCTCGATGTGCGCGCGCTCCAGCCGCTGCCCGGAGATCGGGAAGTTCTCCACGGCCCGCTGGGTCTGGGCCCGCCACTTGGCGTCGGCCGGGACCCGTACCTCGCCCATGGAGTCGTGTTCGATGCGGTATTCGCTCATACCGCATACAGCGATCCGGACGTCCCCGATGTTCCGGGGTCCGGGGTGAATTTCCCCGGACCCCATCGGCGTCAGGCCAGGCCCGGACCCCGTACCGGGATCGTGGTGAACGTCGGCGCGGGGGCCGGGTCCTGGAAGAAGTCGTTGCCCTTGTCGTCGACCACGACGAACGCGGGGAAGTCCTCGACCTCGATCTTCCAGACGGCCTCCATGCCGAGCTCCTCGTACTCGACGACCTCGACCTTCTTGATGCAGTCCTGGGCGAGGCGGGCGGCGGGGCCGCCGATGGAGCCGAGGTAGAAGCCGCCATGGGTGTGGCAGGCGTCGGTGACCTGCTTGCTGCGGTTGCCCTTCGCCAGCATCACCTTGGAGCCGCCCGCCGCCTGGAACTGCTCCACGTAGGAGTCCATACGGCCGGCCGTCGTCGGGCCGAAGGAGCCGGACGCGTAGCCCTCGGGGGTCTTCGCGGGCCCGGCGTAGTACACCGGGTGGTCCTTGAGGTACTGCGGCATCTCCTCGCCCGCGTCCAGCCGCTCCTTGATCTTGGCGTGCGCGATGTCGCGGGCCACGACCAGGGGGCCGCTGAGGGAGAGGCGGGTCTTGACCGGGTACTTGGTCAGCTCGGCGAGGATGTCGTCCATCGGCTGGTTGAGGTCGATCCTCACCACGTCGCCGGCCTCGTCGAGGTGCTCGTCCGTGGTGTCGGGCAGGAAGCGCGCCGGGTCGGTCTCCAGCTGCTCCAGGAAGACGCCCTCGGCGGTGATCTTCGCGACCGCCTGCCGGTCGGCCGAGCAGGAGACGGCGATCGCGACCGGGCAGGACGCCCCGTGCCGGGGGAGGCGGACGACCCGGACGTCGTGGCAGAAGTACTTGCCGCCGAACTGCGCGCCGATGCCGATCTTCTGGGTCAGCTCGAAGACCTTCTCCTCCAGCTCCTTGTCCCGGAACCCGTGCCCGAGCGGCGAGCCCTCGGCGGGGATCTCGTCCAGGTAGTGCGCGGAGGCGTACTTCGCGGTCTTCAGCGCGTACTCGGCGCTCGTACCGCCGACCACGATGGCCAGGTGGTACGGCGGGCAGGCGGCCGTGCCCAGCGAACGGATCTTCTCCTCCAGGAACTTCATCATGGAGGACTCGTTCAGGACGGCCTTCGTCTCCTGGTAGAGGAACGACTTGTTGGCGCTGCCGCCGCCTTTGGCCATGACGAGGAACTTGTAGGCGCCCCCGTCGGTGGCGTACAGCTCGATCTGCGCGGGGAGGTTGGAGCCGGTGTTCTTCTCCTCCCACATGGTCAGCGGGGCCATCTGGGAGTAGCGGAGGTTGAGGTTCTGGTAGGCGTCGTAGACGCCCCGGGACAGGGCTGCCTCGTCGCCGCCGTCGGTCAGCACGTTCTGACCGCGCTTGCCCATGACGATCGCCGTGCCGGTGTCCTGGCACATGGGCAGCACGCCCGCGGCGGCGATGTTGGCGTTCTTCAGCAGGTCCAGGGCGACGAACTTGTCGTTGCCGGACGCCTCCGGGTCGTCGATGATCCGGCGCAGCTGCGCCAGGTGCGCCGGGCGCAGGTAGTGCTGGATGTCGTGGATGGCCTCCTCGGCGAGCCTGCGCAGCGCCTCCGGCTCGACCTTGAGGAACGTCCGCCCGTCGGCCTCGAACGTGGAGACACCCTCGGAGGTCACCAGCCGGTACGGGGTGGTGTCCTCTCCCATGGGGAGCAGATCGGTGTACTCGAATTCAGGCATCGCGGCCATTCCTCACTCACGACAGACAGCGGCTGGCATCCATTGGCAGCGTCCACCAGCGTAGGACGTGGTCCGCGCGGCGAGTCTGTGAGGTAAGGCTCAGTTCGGCCGTCGCGCCCTGCGCGACCCGTGGGGTGTCGCGATCTATCGTGTTTGGGTACGCTGCTGCCGTGGACCTTGAGAAGCACACCGCGCCCGGCTCCGAACTCCGCGCCTCCGACGCCGACCGCGACCGTTTCGCGGACATCCTGCGCGAGGCCCTGGCCGAGGGCCGCCTCACCGCGGAGGAGCACGCCGAGCGGGTGGAGGGCGTCTACACCGCCAAGACGGTCGGTGAACTGGAGCCGTGGGTGCGCGACCTGCCCGGAACGCACCAGGCCCGCGCGACCCCCGCGTTCGCGCTCGCGCCCCGGCGTCCCTCGGACGGCGCGATACCGGCGGAGCCGGACGAGAACGTGGTCGCGGTGTTCAGCGCCGCGGTGCGCAAGGGGCGCTGGAGGGCGGGCCGCCGTATCCACGCGTACTCGGTCTTCGGCAGTGTCGAGATCGACCTCAGCGAGGCGGTCTTCGAGTACCAGCAGGTCGTGATCAAGGCGTGGTCCGTCTTCGGCAACGTCGAGGTCCGTGTGCCGGAGAACGTCTCGCTGCGTGGCTCGGGCGGTGGCGTCCTCGGCAACTTCGAGGTCGACAACCAGGACGCCGCGGACGCCGACGCCCCTGTTGTCTTCGTGGAGGGCTGGGCCGTGCTCGGCAACATCGAGGCGCGGCCCAAGCGCGGGAAGCTGGTGGCGGACATCCTGGACCGGGTGCAGCGCAAGGTCGACAAGCGTCTGCGCGGGCATCTGGAGCACTGAGGCCGTGAGGCGGACGCGACGTCCGTGAGCCCGGCCGGCCGGCTGTCCGTGGAGGTCGGCCGATGTTCGTTCGGTTTTCCGAAGTCCCTGAGGTCGGCCCGCTGTCCGTTCGGTCGTCAGGAGTCTCTGAGGCCGGTCCGACGTCCCTTCGGTCCGCCCGGCGTCCGTGAGTCGGCCCGGCGTCCGTTCGGTCGTCAGGAGTCCCTGAGGTCGGTCCGACGTCCGTTCGGTCCGCCCGGCGTCCGTGAGTCGGTCCGGCGTCCGTGCGGTCGGCCCGGCGTCCGGGAAGTCGGTCGGATCCGGCGGGATCTGGTCTTTTCCGGCGACTCGGTGCGGCGCATCCGTATCCCCTGGTTCCGGTCGTCGGGGACTCCCTGCATAGGCGCGCGTACAGCGGGTAGACCTTGCTGCATCGTCTCTCGCTCGCGAAGCCGTCGTCAGGAGTAGACCGTGCTGCAACCGCCGCATTCGTCCGTGCAGGTAGCTGCCGTTCCGGCGCAGCGGGCGCCAGCGCGAGACAGAGACCAAGACGCCCCATGGCCCACGGAGGCCGTGTGCCGGCGCGACGAGGCCGGCCTGTTCTTCGCGCCCTCCAAGGAGCCCACCGCCGCCCGGCTCTCCCGCGAGGAGGCGGCCAAGCGTGTCTGTGCCCGCTGCCCCGTCATGGTCGAGTGCCGTGAACACGCCCTCCTCCAGCCCGAGCCCTACGGCGTCTGGGGCGGTCTCACCGCCGCCGAACGCCGGGTGGTCCTGGCCCGGCGCCGCCGCCGCGAACTGGAACTGAAGAAGGCGGCCCGCGCCGACGACCGCATAGCGGCGGCCGGCTGACCCCGCCGGACACGACGAAGGCGCCCCCTCCGCACAGAGGGCGCCTTCGTGTCGCCGGTCGGCCGTGGAGCCTCAGGGGCGCGAGGCACCGCGTGGCGAGCCACGACGGTCCCGCACCCGCCGACGCACCGGCCCGACCCCGTTGATCAGGCGTCTACGTCGCCCGCCTCGCCTACGTCGCCCGCCTCGCCTACTTCGCCCGCTCGAAGTCGATCGCGCTGTAGGCCCGCAGCTTGCTCAGCCGGTGCTCGGAGTCGATCCGGCGCACCGTCCCCGACTTGGACCGCATCACGATCGAGTCCGTCGTGGCGATCTCCGACCGGTAGCGAACCCCCCGCAGCAGTTCCCCGTCGGTGATCCCGGTCGCCACGAAGAACACGTTCTCCCCGGTCACCAGGTCCTCGGTCGTCAGCACCCGGTCCAGGTCGTGCCCGGCGTCGAGCGCCCGCTGCCGTTCCTGCTCGTCCTTGGGCCACAGCTTGCCCTGGATCGTTCCGCCGAGGCACTTCACGGCACAGGCCGAGATGATCCCCTCCGGCGTCCCGCCGACGCCCAGCAGCAGGTCCACGCCCGTGCCCTCGCGCAGCGCCAGGATCGACCCGGCCACGTCGCCGTCGGAGATCAGCTTGATGCGCGCACCGGTCTGGCGGACCTCCTCGATGAGCCGCTCGTGCCGCGGCCGGTCGAGGATGACGACGGTCACGTCCTCCGGCGCGGAGCGCTTGGCCTTGGCGACCCGGCGGATGTTCACCGACACCGGGGCGTCGATGTCGACGAAGTCCGCCGCCTCGGGCCCGGTGACCAGCTTGTCCATGTAGAAGACGGCCGACGGGTCGAACATCGACCCCCGCTCCGCCGCGGCGAGCACCGCGATGGCGTTCGTCATGCCCTTCGCGGTCAGGGTCGTGCCGTCGATCGGATCGACGGCGATGTCGCACTCCGGTCCGGTTCCGTCGCCGACCCGCTCCCCGTTGTAGAGCATCGGGGCCTCGTCCTTCTCGCCCTCCCCGATGACGACCACGCCGTTCATGGAGACGGTGGAGACCAGGGAGCGCATGGCGCGCACCGCGGCACCGTCGGCGCCGTTCTTGTCCCCGCGGCCCACCCAGCGGCCCGCGGCCATCGCCGCGGCTTCGGTCACCCGGACCAGTTCCAGGGCGAGGTTGCGGTCGGGAGCCTCCGAGGGCACATCGAGTTCGGACGGCAAGTGATGCTCGGTCATCGGAACGCACCTTTCTGATACGACGACGGCCGGATGAGGGTTCGGCGACGACTCTATCGCCCGAGCGACAGAATGAGCAGGGCCCCCCACGGATGAGCGGGCTGGGCACCTGCGACGATAGGGCGCGTGGCAGGTGCGAACGGCAAGCAGAAGACGGTCCGGGACATGGCTCTCTCCCTGGGCCTGATCGTGCTGGTGGGAATGGTCATGTACCTCTTCGTCCCGCACGACGACGACCAGGAACCCGACGTCAGGCGGGTCGACTACCGGGTCGAGCTGATCACGGCCCGCCGCGCCGCCGCCTATCCGGTGGCCGCGCCGCAGGGTCTCCCGCAGACCTGGAAGCCGACGTCGGTCCGCTTCGACGGCCAGAAGCAGGACGCCTGGCACCTCGGCTTCCACGCCCCCGGCGGGGAGTACGTCACGGTGAAGCAGTCGATGGACAAGCGGGTGCCCTTCATCGAGGACGCCACCCAGGGCGCGGAGGAGACGGAGGTCGCCGAGGAGATCGGCGGCCGTACGTGGATCCGCTACACCGGCGGCCGCTACGACGCACTGGTCCTGGCGGAGGACGACGACGCCAAGGGCGCGACGACGGTGGTGGCCGGCACGGGCTCGTTCGAGCAGCTGGCAACGATGGCGAAGGCGCTGAGGACGTCCTGATCCACGGGACGGACGTCCTGATCCACGGAACGCGACGACAACCGAGAGGCCCCCGGCGACTGCCGGGGGCCTCTCGTCTGCCGGGGGCGGGTCAGACGGTGGTGACGACGTCCTCGTACGCCAGGCGCGGCGAGCGCGCGTACCACGCTTCCGGGCCCGGGCGGCCGATGTTGACGACCATCAGCGGGGTGTGGTCGTCGTCCAGGAACTCCTTGCGCACGCCCTCGAGGTCCATGCCGGTCATCGGGCCGGCGGCGAGCCCGGCGGCGCGCACGCCGATGATGAAGTAGGCGGCCTGGAGGGCGGCGTTGAGACCGGCCGCGGTCTCGCGGGCCGGGCGCTCGGTGAAGAACACGTCCTTGATCTGCGGGGCGTGCGGGAAGAGGTGCGGCAGTTCCTCGTGGAACTCGTTGTCCGCGGAGAGGATCGCGGTCAGCGGCGCGGCGGCCGTCTTGGCCCGGTTGCCCTCGGAGAGGTGCTGGACCAGGCGCTCACGTGCCTCGGGGGAGCGGACCAGCGTGACGCGCAGCGGCGACTGGTTGAAGGCGGTGGGGCCGTACTTGACCAGGTCGTAGATGACCTGCACCTGCTCGTCGGTCACCGGCTCGTCGGTGAAGGAGTTCGCGGTGCGGGCCTCGCGGAAGAGCAGATCCTGGGCGGCGGGGTCAAGAACGAGAGACATGCGTGATCTTTCTTGGTGCTGCTTCGGGTTCATGCAGAGGCATGAACCCGCTGGCGAAACAGACCGTACGACAGAAGAAGTTCAAGTTTCAACAAAACGGGGGGTGTGGTGATCGGCATCACGCCGCACCGCGGGCCGGACCCGCGCCGCGCCCGTCACTCCAGGCCGGCGCCTCTCACTCCAGGCCGGCGCCTGTCACTCCTGGTCGGTGCCCGCCTCGGTGCCGGTCTCCGGCGCCTCCTCGGCCAGCGCCGCGTCCAGCCGGGCCCGCGCGCCCTCCAGCCACCGCCGGCACACCTTGGCCAGCTCCTCGCCGCGCTCCCACAGCGCCAGGGACTCCTCCAGCGTCGTGCCGCCCGCCTCCAGCCTGCGTACGACCTCGATCAGCTCGTCGCGCGCCTGCTCGTAGCCCAGCGCCTCGTCCACCTTGCTCATCCGTCCACCCTAAGCATCGACACGTACGGAGAACTCGCCCTCGGCCACCCGCGCCCGCAGGGGCTCGCCGGCCGTCACCTCGTCCGGTGCCCGGACCACGTGCCCGTCGGCCTTCTGGAGCACGGCGTACCCCCGCCGCAGGGTCGCCGCCGGCGACAGGGCCACCACGCGCGCGTGCGTGTGCGACAGCTCCGACTCGGCCCGGGCCAGGTGGTGCCCCAGGCACCGCCGCCCACGCTCGACCAGTGCCGCCACCTGATCGGCACGCTCGTCGATCATCCGGTGCGGGTCCTCCATCGACGGCCGCGCCAGCGCGTGCGCCAGCCCGCGCTCCTCCCGCTCCACGAACGCCGCCACGCAGCGCCGCGCGCGGTCCCGCAACTGCCGCACCCGCTCGAACTCCTCGCCCACGTCCGGTACCACCTTCTTCGCGGCGTCGGTGGGCGTGGAGGCCCGCAGGTCGGCGACGTGGTCCAGGAGCGGGTTGTCGGGCTCGTGACCGATGGCCGACACCACGGGCGTACGGCAGGCCGCCACCGCCCGCACCAACTGCTCGTCGGAGAACGGCAGCAGATCCTCCACGCTGCCGCCGCCCCGCGCCACGACGATCACGTCGACGTCGTCCATCGCGTCGAGCTCCTGCACCGCCTGCACCACCTGCGGCACCGCGTGCACGCCCTGCACGGCGACGTTGCGCACCTCGAAGCGCACGGCCGGCCAGCGGTGCCGGGCGTTCTCCAGCACGTCCCGCTCCGCGGCCGAGGCCCGCCCGCAGACCAGCCCGACCAGCTGCGGCAGGAACGGCAGCGGCCGCTTGCGCTCCGGCGCGAACAACCCCTCGCCCGCGAGCTTCTTCTTCAGCTGCTCGAGACGCGCCAGCAGCTCGCCGACCCCCACGGGCTTCATCTCGGTGGCCCGCAACGACAGCTGCCCCCGCGGCGCGTACCACTCCGGCTTCGCCAGGACGACCACCCGGGCACCCTCGCTCACCACGTCCGCGACGGCGTCGAACACCTGCCGGTAGCAGGTCACGCTCACCGAGATGTCGTGCGACGGGTCCCGCAGCGTCAGGAAGACCACGCCCGCGCCGGGCCGCCGGGACAACTGCGTGATCTGCCCCTCGACCCACACCGCCCCGAGCCGGTCGATCCAGCTCCCGATGAGCCGCGACACCTCACCGACGGGCAGAGGGGTTTCCGGGGACGTGTTGACTGCCATGCCGCGAGCGTAGTGGGCACCACCGACAGACCCGGCCACCGGACGGCCTCCCCCGTGCCGCCCCGCATCACCGTGCCGCCCCGCATCAGCGGCCCCCGGCCGGCACGTGCGTGGCGCTCCATCCCACGCCTCACGGTCCGAGGCCCGTCTCCTCGGGAACGTCACAAGGGGCGATCTCAGACCCCCCGGACGCGGCCTTACGATGGGTGCCATGACTGCTTCGTCTGGCCGCCGTGTCCTGCTCGCCGCCCCCCGTGGCTACTGCGCGGGTGTGGACCGCGCCGTGATCGCCGTCGAGAAAGCCCTGGAGCAGTACGGCGCTCCGATCTACGTCCGGCACGAGATCGTCCACAACAAGTACGTCGTCCAGACCCTGGAGAAGAAGGGCGCCATCTTCGTCGAGCAGACGGAGGAGGTCCCCGCGGGGAACATCGTGATGTTCTCGGCGCACGGCGTCGCCCCGGTCGTCCACCAGGAGGCCGAGCGCGGCGGACTGGCCACCATCGACGCGACCTGCCCGCTGGTGACCAAGGTCCACAAGGAAGCGGTCCGTTTCGCGAACGAGGACTACGACATCCTCCTGATCGGTCACGAGGGCCACGAGGAGGTCATCGGCACCTCCGGTGAGGCCCCCGACCACATCCAGCTCGTCGACGGTCCCGCCGACGTGGCGAAGGTCGAGGTCCGTGACCCCTCCAAGGTGGTCTGGCTGTCCCAGACCACGCTCTCCGTCGACGAGACGATGGAGACCGTCGACGCCCTGAAGGGCAAGTTCCCGCAGCTGATCTCGCCGCCCAGCGACGACATCTGCTACGCCACCCAGAACCGCCAGCTCGCGGTCAAGCAGATGGGCGCCGAGGCCGAGCTCGTCATCGTCGTCGGATCGCGCAACTCCTCCAACTCCAAGCGGCTCGTCGAGGTCGCCAAGCTCGCCGGCTCGCGCGAGGCCTACCTCGTCGACTTCGCCGACGAGATCGACGAGGCATGGCTGGACGGCGTCACGACCGTCGGCGTCACCTCCGGTGCCTCCGTCCCCGAGGTGCTCGTCGAGCAGGTGCTGGAGTGGCTCTCCGGGCGGGGCTTCGAGGACGTCGAGATCGTCAAGGCGGCGGAGGAGTCCATTGTCTTCTCGCTGCCCAAGGAGCTTCGCCGCGACCTCCGCGAGGAGGCGGCTCAGCTGATCGCGCGGCGCACGGACGCGGGGGACGTCGCCGGCGGGCGGTGAGCCGGTCGGAAACCGGGAGCGGGCGTCGCCTCACCGGCCGTGGCGTAGTGACGGTCGGTGATCCGTCGTAACGTGGTGATATGCAGATCTTCGGTGTGGACATCGGCGGATCCGGTATCAAGGGCGCCCCAGTGGATCTCGACAGGGGCGACCTCACGGACGAGCGCTTCAAGGTGCTGACCCCCCACCCGGCCACCCCGGACGCGGTGGTCGAGGGCGTCAAGGAGGTCGTCGACCACTTCGGCTGGACCGGCCCGATCGGCGCGACGTTCCCCGGCGTCGTCACGGGCGGCGCCACGATCCGTACGGCGGCGAACGTCGACAAGGGCTGGATCGACACGGACGCGCGCGCCCTGCTGAGCGACCGCCTCGGCGGCGTCCCGGTCACCGTGGTGAACGACGCGGACGCGGCGGGCGTCGCCGAGATGGCCTTCGGCGCGGGCCGCGACCGCAAGGGCACCGTCATCCTGCTGACCTTCGGCACGGGCATCGGCAGCGCCCTGTTCTCCGAAGGCGTCCTCGTTCCCAACTCCGAGCTGGGCCATCTGGAACTGCACGGGCACGACGCCGAGAAGCGTGCCTCCAGCAAGGCCAAGGAGGACAACGAGATGTCGTGGGAGCACTGGGCGCACCGGGTGCAGCAGTACCTCGAGCACGTCGAGATGCTCTTCTCACCCGACCTCTTCGTCATCGGCGGCGGCGTGAGCCGCAAGGCGCACAAGTTCCTGCCCTGCATCGAGGGCATCAAGGCGGAGATCGTCCCCGCACAACTGCAGAACAACGCCGGGATCGTGGGGGCGGCGATGCGGGCGGCGGACGCGGGGTAAACCTCGGCGGCCGTTGGTCCTCGGCGGCACGGCGCGGGTCCCGCGTGCCGACGCGTGGCGCGGACCCGGGCTCCTGCCGGGCGGGTGCGGGTTCCGGGGATGTCCCGGAGCGGCCGCCGGCAGGCGGGGGCTGCCTGCGCCGCGGGACGGCGGCCGTCGCCGGGCGCGGGCTCGCATGACAGGGACGCGGGTCACCCGGACGGGCGATACGAGTCGGGCGGCACGAACGGTGAACCGCTCGCACCGCGGCCCGGTTCACGCGTGGGGGCGTCTGCGTGCCGCGCGTCGGCGCAGCCGACGGAGCTTCCGAGCGCTGACGATCACCCCCGCCACCAGCGTCCCCCCGTACAACCACCCCGCCTGTGTCGCCAGCGCCGTGAACAGGGCCACGACGCGGCCGCTCAGCCCCTCCCCGCTGTCGGCGATCGGTACCAGGCCCAGTGCGAAGGCGATCGGCACCACGATGGGCACGGTCACCAGGTCCACTCCGCGCACCCATACCGCCGCCAGTACGCACACCGGCAGGAACAGCACGCCGTAGACGACGAGCGAGTCCAGCAGCAGCGCGTCGAGCGCGCCGAGCCCCAGCATCACCGCCCCGCAGAACAGCCCGCAGCCGAGTCCCGTGAACCGGGGGTTGGGAATCCGCCGAACCGCCTGGACTACCGGCGGGGCGGGACGTCGTAACGCCGCAGGGGGCCGCGCCGTACCTCCGGGACGGCCCTGGGACCGTGCCGCGGCGGACTTGGCGGGCCGAGCCGGGGAACCACCGCCGCTCCGGCCTCCGCGACCGCCTCCACCGCCACCGTCGCGCCGAGCCTGCGAGGGCAGGGGCGTCGGCGGCGCCGCGCCGCGTCGCGGTCCGTGCTGGGAAGAACGCGCCCTGTGTTGCTCCACTAGGCCAACTTAGGTCGATTAATGTGTCAAATAGGCCGTCCGACACGCCGTCGGGCAGAGCTTGGTCAAGCGTTCGACAGGGCGCCCGGCCGGACTCGGACACCCCGTAAACTGGTGGATCGGCCGGCCAGTCCCCTGGCCCTGCCCCGGCCCACCGGCCCCATGCCCCTCTCACGTACGGGAAGTCGCAACGTGTCGCTCACGATCGGAATCGTCGGTCTGCCGAATGTCGGCAAGTCGACCCTGTTCAACGCCCTGACCAAGAACGACGTGCTGGCGGCCAACTACCCGTTCGCCACGATCGAGCCCAATGTCGGCGTGGTCGGTGTCCCCGACCCGCGCCTGACGAAGCTCGCCGAGATCTTCTCCTCGGAGCGGGTGCTGCCGGCCACGGTCGACTTCGTCGACATCGCGGGCATCGTGCGGGGCGCTTCCGAGGGTGAGGGCCTGGGCAACAAGTTCCTGGCGAACATCCGCGAGTCCGACGCGATCTGCCAGGTCATCCGCGCCTTCAAGGACGAGAACGTCGTCCACGTCGACGGCAAGGTCTCGCCCAAGGACGACATCGAGACGATCAACACCGAGCTGATCCTGGCCGACCTCCAGACGATCGAGAAGGTCCTTCCGCGCCTCCAGAAGGAGTCCCGCATCAAGAAGGACGTGGCGCCCAAGGTCAAGGCGGTCGAGGAGGCGAAGGAGATCCTCGAGAAGGGCGACACCCTCTTCGCGCACGGCATCGTCCAGGGCAGCGAGCGCGCCGAGCTCCTCCACGACCTGCACCTGCTCACCACCAAGCCCTTCCTCTACGTCTTCAACGTCGACGAGGACGAGCTGACGGACGACGACTTCAAGGGCGAGCAGCGCGCCCTGGTCGCCCCCGCCGAGGCGATCTTCCTCAACGCCAAGCTGGAGGCCGACCTCGCCGAGCTGGAGGAGGACGAGGCCCTCGAGCTCCTCCAGTCCGTCGGCCAGGAGGAGCCGGGCCTCGCGACCCTCGCCCACGTCGGCTTCAACACCCTCGGCCTGCAGACCTACCTCACGGCCGGCCCCAAGGAATCCCGCGCCTGGACCATCAAGAAGGGCGCCACCGCCCCCGAGGCCGCCGGAGTCATCCACACCGACTTCCAGAAGGGCTTCATCAAGGCGGAGGTGATCTCCTTCGGCGACCTCGTGGAGACCGGCTCGGTCGCCGAGGCCCGCGCGAAGGGCAAGGCCCGCATGGAGGGCAAGGACTACGTGATGCAGGACGGCGACGTGGTGGAGTTCCGCTTCAACGTCTAATACGTTCGACGAAAGGCCGTCTGACCTGCTGCGGAGCGGGTTGGGCGGCCTTTGTGGTCCGCACGGAGTCCGCAGCGTGCTGACTTCGGTCAGCGCGCGGGGGAGCGGCTACGCCGCTTCGTCGACCTGCGGCCGGGCGTCGGCGGACTGGTCCGCGTACGCCTTGTCGACGGCGGCCCGGGTCCGCTCCTCGGAGTCGGGCCACAGGTGCTTGAGCTGGGCACGGGAAAGAGGGGCGGGGCGTGTGGGGCGGGATGCGCGGGAGGCGGTGGGCGAAGGCGGGCGACTGTACGCGGCGGCTCTGGTGGTGTGCGGTGATCACGGCAGGGCCGTCGAGGCGGTGCAGGAGGCACTGAAGCGGCTCCAGGATGAGGCGGTGGCGCGGGAGCTCGATGCCATCCCCGTTGCCCGGCTCCAGCGGGTCACTGAGGGCCGGCGGAACTGGACCCCGTCGTCCTCCCAGAAGCAGACGGGGCAGGTCTGCGAGGACGTTGGTCAGGCCGTCTCGCTGTGCGTAGGAGTCCGCAGACCTTCGGAGGTCAGACGGCGCGGATGACGGGAGCGGGCTTGACGTCCTGGGCGTCGATGAGGGCGCGGATGTCGTCCGGGTCGGAGGTCCAGATGATCGCCCCGAGACTGGCAGCCATGACAACGACGGTGGCGTCGACGATGTCTGCGGTGCCGGCCTTGCCGCAGAGAATGCCTGCGGCCTTGGCGGTTTCGAGGCCCACGGGTACGACATGGCACCCGGCGAGGAACTTGCCGAGCCTGACCTGGCGGCGGGAGTCCCGCCATGCCTGGCTGACAACCACGGAGGGCACGTGGATGTCCCTGCCGTCTTCGAGAGCCAGGCTGTGCCGGACCCACATGCGCCGGTCGTCGTTGTCGATGGCGATCAGCGCACCGGCGTCGTACAGGTAAGGGATGTTCACGCGGCCGATGCTCCCGTGCCGCTGAGGTACTCGGCATCGGCGTCGGCCATGTCGGCGCGGGCAGCCGCGACCTCTTGTGGCGTGAAGGCGCCGTGCTCCGCCTGCCACTGCTGGATCACGGCCCGCCCGGCCCGCAGCCGCAGTTCTCGTTCAGCTGCTCCGGCGACGAGCCGGGAGAGTGGGATGCCTTCCTCCTCAGCAGCACTGGCCAGGGCCTCGACCAGGGATTCATCGAGAGTGATCGTCACCTTCTTGGTAGCCATACCAGCACCATAGCGCGGTATGGCGGAAGCGGGTGGGTTTCGGCGCTGGGGCCACCGAAGGACGCCTGCGGCTGGGGAACCTGGCGAAGAGCGGCGTCTGCACACTGGGCCGTGTTCTCATACCTGTCCGTGTCAGGTCAGGTGACTGGCGAGGCGCACGCCAGAACGGCCCTGCCGCCTTGCTCCAGGACTCGCCCCGAGCGAGTGCGGCTGCTCCCTCCGTGCGCAGCGACTCGACGACGGGCGAGAGAAAGTCCATACGCCAGTGTCGTACGGCTCGCTCCTGCATCCCGCTCGCGTCGACGACTGCACCCACCTTCGCCTCGAGCACGGCAACGCCCTCTGCGAGGTCTTCACCCGTCCACTCGTCCATGCGGTCGGCCACCAGGGCCCAGGTCAGCTTGATCATGCGCCGGATCGTAGAGGCGGTGGCGGCGAGCGGGGAGAGGTTGTAGGGGGTGGGGTACGACACCTTGGGCCCGGCGTCATGACCGCCTCGCCTCGGCAGTGCGGATTCCGCCACGGTTCCGGACCCGCTCCGACCTTCAACCGGTGACGTGCCGGCGGGCGTTCCACAGACCAGAAGAGTGTCGGGGCCGTATCTGTCGGTGCCCTGAGTGCATGGGAATGGGAGAGTCCGCCCTCCCCGCGACGCCGGCTCCGATGAGTCGTGCGGGAGGATCCAGGGCTGCGGAGTCACTCCCGGCGGCCTCGGGGGCGGTTGAATGCTCAGGTGGTGAACTGGGCGCAGATGTACGACTGCCACGGGGACGTCGATCGCGTCCCCGAGCTCCTGGCGCGCGTCGAGCGCGAGGACGACGCAGAAGCATGGGACGAGCTGGGTTACCGGCTGGTCCTCGAGCACGACCTGGTGTTCCCCGCCAGTTTCGCCGCACTGCCGCGTCTGGTGCGTCTCGCGTCGCGGAGCGCGCGGGCGCGCGGGCTGGCCGGGACCATCGTGCGGTGCGCGGCAGGGGGCCACGGGTGCGACGATCTGCTGGCGGGCTGCGCCGACGCGATCGCGGCGTTCCGTGAGCTGCTGGATCAGCACCTGCGGTCGCGGCCAGACGACTACTTCGCGACTTTCCTCTACTTGCTCGCGGCGGAAGAGCAGTACCACTGGAGTGCGGTCCTGGGGGACTTCTCGGATGACTTCTACCAGGTGACCTGCCCTCACTGCGCTGCGGAGGTGACGATCGCCATCGGCGGCTACGGGCGCTACTCGGCGATCCGGGACTGGCACCTGGGCGACGTGGACCGACGGGGACTGCGGCCGGCGTCCCCCGAGGGCCTCTCCGGTATCGGTCGATGGATGCATGAGACTGCCGTCCGCGATGGCGAAGCCGTGCTCGCCGACGGTATCGCCCATCTCTTCGGCCATGCGGAATGCCCTTGTTGTGCCTGCGTCTTCAACATCGCGGATGAGTACGCGTCTTCCCATCGCCCCGTCATGTGAGCGCAGGGAGCTTGAGGGTCTTGAGGATCCGGTGCGGCCGGGGAGCGCATGACCGGCAGGGTGGTGCCGTAGGTCCGGGGGCAGCCGACGGCGCCTACCCTTCCCTGTCCAGTGACCTCTCCGCCACCCGCTCCAGATGCCGTGTGAACACCTGCCCCGCCTCCGGTGTCAGGGAGCGCAGTGCGACCAGTGCCGTGATCACCACGTCGCACAGCTCGGACTGGACGTCCTCCCAGGTGTGGCTCAGGCCCTTGCGGGGGTTCTGGCCGGTCGCGCCGATCACCGCCTGGGCGGTCTCGCCGACCTCCTCCTGGAGCTTGAGCATGCGCAGCAACAGGCCTTCGCGGCCGGTGACCGGCTGATCCGATTCCAGCCAGCTCCACAACGCGTCCACGGTGGTCCACAACTCGGGCGACTCAGCGTCTCGATCAGCCATACGCGCAGCCTGCCAGGCCGTCGGCCCTCGCTGTCGCACCGGCCGGTCTTCCGGCCGCTCTCCCGGCGGTCTCCCGGCGTTCTCTCAGCCGACGAGCAGCCGACTCACGGTCGCGAACCTGTCGGGCGACTGGTCGGGAATCCGCCGGGAATCCGCCGGTCTTCGACGGGATTCGGCTTCCGCATAGACTTGACGATCAGTCATGTCAGCTTTATGGCAGGCGAGTTACATTCCTGCACAGCCCTTGTGCAACTCCTCTGGAAGCCCCAATCTTTCGGCTGACGCACAGGTGAGCGCCACAGCCGATTGTCATGCCCCTGCTCATCCGGGCGTCGCCCCCACACTGACGCACCACCGATTGAGGAGGACCCCTCAGATGGCAGGGATGCGTACTCCCCACAGCACCCCCCGGCGAAGACTGGCCGCGATCGGCGCGCTGACCAGCGCCGTACTCACCGCGGGTCTCGTCTCCGCGCTGCCCGCCGGTGCGGCCGAAGGCCACATCCAGTACGAGGGCGCCGCGAACGCGATAGCCGACAGCTACATCGTGACCCTCAAGGCGGACCGGGCCCGCTCGGGCTCCGCCGAAGGCCGCGCGCTGGCCGCGAAGTACGGCGCCACCATCGAGCGCACGTACAAGAAGGCCCTCAACGGCTACGCGATCGAGGCGTCCGAGACCGAGGCGAAACGTCTCGCCGCCGACCCGGCCGTCGCCTCGGTCGTCCAGAACCGCACTTACACGATCGACGCCACCCAGCCCAACCCGCCCTCCTGGGGTCTGGACCGCATCGATCAGCGCAACCTCCCGCTGAACAACTCGTACACCTACCCGGACTCGGCCGGGCAGGGCGTCACGGCCTACGTCATCGACACCGGCGTCCGTATCACGCACGGCGACTTCGGCGGCCGCGCCTCCTACGGCTACGACGCCGTCGACAACGACAACACCGCCCAGGACGGCCACGGCCACGGCACCCACGTCGCGGGCACGGTCGCCGGCAACGCCTACGGTGTCGCCAAGAAGGCGAAGGTCGTCGGCGTCCGCGTGCTGAACAACTCCGGCTCCGGTACGACCGCCCAGGTCGTCGCCGGCATCGACTGGGTCGCCCAGAACGCGGTCAAGCCGGCCGTCGCCAACATGTCCCTCGGCGGCGGCGCCGACACCGCCATCGACACCGCCGTACGCAACGCCATAGCCTCCGGCATCACCTTCGCCGTCGCGGCCGGCAACGAGACCACCAACGCCTCGACCAGGTCACCCGCGCGCGTGACCGAGGCGATCACCGTCGGTGCCACCACCAACACCGACGCCAAGGCGAGCTACTCCAACTTCGGCACGGTCCTCGACCTGTTCGCGCCGGGCTCGTCCATCACGTCCGCCTGGAACACCAGCGACTCGGCCACCAACACCATCTCCGGTACGTCGATGGCGAGTCCGCACGTCGCCGGAGCGGTCGCGCTCTACCTGGCCGACAACCCCTCGGCCACGCCCGCCCAGGTCGCCGGCGCGCTGACGGCGGCGGCCACGCCCAACGTCGTCACCAGCCCCGGCACCGGCTCGCCCAACCGCCTGCTCTACGTGGGCGCCGGCAACCCGACGCCGCCCGGCCCGCGCTTCGAGAACACCGGCGACTACGCCATCGCCGACAACGCGACGGTCGAGTCCCCGGTGACGGTCACCGGCGTCTCCGGCAACGCCCCCGCCGCGCTCTCCGTCGAGGTCCACATCGTCCACACCTACATCGGTGACCTCCAGGTGCAGCTGGTCGCCCCCGACGGCACGGCGTACACGCTCAAGGGCTACGGCACCGGTGGCAGCGCGGACAACATCGACGCGACGTACTCCGTCAACGCGTCGTCCGAGGTCGCCAACGGCTCGTGGAAGCTGAGGGTCAGCGACAACGCGCGGCTCGACACCGGGCGGATCGACGCCTGGGCGCTGCAGTTCTGACGCTCCCCGGCCCCAGGGCCGACGGCTTCTGATCGGTCTCGTCCTCGCGGTTCCGGGCGGTGCTCCCGCCCGCCGCGAGGACGAGGCACGTCCGTCGGAAGTCCCCGGACGACGACCTCGGCTACCCCTCCTCCGTCTCCCCCGGGTGCGGCTCCGGATCGGTCACCCATCCCGCCGTCAGGACCAGCCGTGAGTGCCGGTGCAGGGCGAGGAAGCCGAAGGGGCGGTCGAAGCGGGCCTTGACGGTGGTGGTGACGTATCGGAGCCGGGGGACACCGCCCCCTGCCACCCAGCTGAGCGCCGACACCGCGGCCGCCCGGAACCCCAGCGCCCCGAACCTCGCCACCACGGCCTGCTCGGCCGACCCGACGGCCAGCGGGAAGTCGCTGACGCCGGGGAAGTGGCCCTGCCGCGTGTCCCGCGCCGTGGTCAGCCCGAACACCTCATGCAGGCCGAGCAGATCGTGCCGCGCCACCGTCCGGAACGCCACCGTCTCCTGGCGGAGCGTCGGCGGCTCGGGCCGGGCACGCCGCTCCTTCTCGACGCGCAGTCCGGGCCCCACGTCGCCGTACGGCAGCAGCGATCCCGGCACGACCGGGTGCCGGCGGGCGAGGATGCCGACCCCGGCTCCCAGCACCTGGCCCGGTGTCATCCGCTCCTCGCCGAGCAGCAGATGGACGTCGATGCCGGTGTCGCCCAGCACCTTCAGTTCGGTGACCCGGCCGTGCGGTGTGTCCGCCACGCCGACCCGGTCCAGCAGCACGCTCTCGCGGTGCAGGCCCAGCAGCAGGCGGTCCCGCCACGGCCCTGTCTCGGGCAGCGTCGGCCGGTCCCGGAAGCGGCGCAGCCAGTCCGCCCGCAGGCCCAGCGCGCTCGCCAGCACCAGTTCTGTCTCGTCCGTGAGTGCCACCGGCATACGGTCGACGAGCCCGCCCGTGCGCTTCGCCGCCCAGGCGTCCAGCGCCGCGCGGTCGGCGGCCATGTCCCCGGTGAGCACCCCGTGCGCCGCGGCGGGCAGCCCGGACTCCCAGGACTCCTTCAGCTCCAGCGTGCGTCTCGTCCACAGCCCCAGGGCCGTGTCCACGCCGCGTGTCGAGGCCAGGGCGGCGAGCAACTCGCGTGCGACGCCGGCGGCCTGGTCCGCGGGCATGCCCACCGCGTCCGCCAGTTCCGCCCGCGCCGCGCCACCGGCCCCGTCCGCGAGCAGGGCGATCAGGGGCCACACCCCGGCCGCCGAGAAGGCCGTACCGTCCGTGACGTGTCCGGCCCACCGTTCCGTCAGCCGGTTCACCGCCAGTGCCGTGGCACGCGTGATCCGCATTCCGCCCCCAGTCCCCACCCGCATACCATGCGCCAGTCGCAGCTGTCGCGACCCGCGATCCGAACCCTCCCCGCAGCCCGAACCAGGAGCACCGTACCTGTGTCCATACCCCCGCTCCCTGGACCCCCGCAGCCGCAGGACCCTCAGGGCCCCGACGGCCCGCACCCTGCCCCGCGGGCCCAGGGACCCTACGGCGCCCAGGGACCCTACGGCGCGCAGGGGTTGTACGGCGCGCAGGGGCCGTACGGGAGCCCAGGGCCGTACGGCGGTCCGGGGCCGTACGGTCAGCAGCCGTCGTACGGGGCGTGGGGCCCGTACCCGCCGCTTCCGCTGACGCCGGTCAACGGAGCCGCGATCGCCGCTCTCGTGCTCGGCCTGCTCTGTTTCCTGCCGGCCGTCGGGCTGGTGCTCGGTCTGGTCGCGCTGCGCCAGATCAGGCGAAGGGGCGAGCGCGGCAAGGGAATGGCGATCGCCGGGGCCGCGCTGTCGACCGTCGGATTGGTCCTGCTGACACTGACGTTCTCCACGGGCGCCGCGTCCGAGGTCTGGCAGGGCTTCAAGGAGGGTGTGCGGGAGGGCGCGGTCGTCTCGCCGGACAAGGGCGAGTGCTTCGACGCGCCCACCGGTTCGCTGGAGGGGGCGACGTACGACATCCAGGTGGTGCCCTGCTCCGGCAGGCACGACGGCGAGGTGTTCGCCACCGTCACCCTGCCCGGCGGCACCTTCCCCGGCGACGACCACGTCACGAAGGTCGCCGACGACAAGTGCTACGTGCTGCAGCCCGAGTACGCCATGGACAGCTGGGCGGTGCCCGACGACGTCGACGTCTACCACCTGACGCCGAGCCGGGAGAGCTGGGCGTTCGGCGACCACGAGATCACCTGCCTCTACGGCAGCACCGACGAGGACGGCAGCCTGAAGGGCGGCTCCCTGCGCACCGACGAGACCACCCTCGACGCGGACCAGCTCGCGTATCTGGAGACGGTGGTCGCGGTCGAGGCCGTCGCGGGCGAGGAGCCCGAGGCGTTCCCCGAGGAGGACCTGCCGGTGAACCGGGCCTGGGCGCGGGAGATGCGGGACGCGCTCGCCGAGCAGGGCGCGGCACTGGAGGCGCACGGTTGGCCCGCGGACGTCGAGCGGCCCATGGCAGCCCTGGTGAAGGAACTGGCGTCGGCCCAGGAGAAGTGGGCGAAGGCCGCGGACGCAGGGGACGCGGACACCTTCTACGCGCACTACGACGAGGCGTACGGGTTCTACGACGGCGAGGCCACCGTCACCGCGCGCGAGGCTCTGGGGCTGGACACCAGTCCGCCCCGGGAGGCCTACGAGGAGGCGGCCGAGGACGAGGAGGTGTGAGCGCGCCGGGGTTCCACGATCACTCCTGTCGTCGGGGGAGTGATCGGCTCCGCAGCGGGGAGAAACTGCCTGCGTGAAGCCTCCCGGGGCCAGAAGTCATCACATCGAGTGATTCTCTGGCCATCGCTTGCCTGGCACAACCCACGGTTGCCAGGCTGTTGCTGTCTGTACAACCTGATGGGAGCGGCCAGTGACATTCGGTGAGCAGCCGGCGTACCTGCGCGTCGCGGGTGATCTCCGCCAGAAGATCGTCGACGGTCAGCTGCCACCGCACACACGTCTGCCCTCGCAGGCGAGAATCCGCGAGGAGTACGGGGTCTCGGACACCGTCGCGCTGGAGGCCCGCAAGGTGCTGATGGCGGAGGGCCTGGTGGAGGGCCGCTCCGGCTCCGGGACCTATGTGAGGGAGCGGCCCGTACCCCGCAGCATCGCCCGGTCCGGGTACCGCCCGGCGGGTGGCGCCACGCCCTTCAGGCAGGAGCAGGCCGATGCCGCCGTGCGGGGGACGTGGGAGTCCGGCAGCGCGCAGACGGAGGCGAGCGTCGCCATCGCCGAGCGGCTCCGCATCCGGCCCGGCGATCGGGTGATGTGCACCAAGTACCTGTTCCGGGACAGCGGCGAGCCGATGATGCTGTCCACTTCCTGGGAGCCGCTGGCCGTGACGGGGCGTACGCCGGTGATGCTGCCCGAGGAGGGTCCCCTCGGCGGCATGGGCGTCGTCGAGCGGATGGCCGCCATCGACGTGGTCGTGGACAACGTCACCGAAGAGGTCGGCGCCCGACCCGGACTGGCCGAGGAGCTGCTCACGCTGGGTGGCGTCCCGGGACACGTGGTTCTCGTCGTGCAGCGCACCTTCTACGCCTCGGGGCGGCCGGTCGAGACGTCGGACGTCGTGATCCCGGCCGACCGCTACCGGGTCGCCTACCACCTTCCGGTGAAGTAGCGCACAACCGTGCGGCAGTTGCTCCCGGCGCGGGCGTGCCGGGAGCCTTTTCGCGTGCCGGTGGAATCCGGACGTTCTCGCAGGTGACCCACGGCGTGCCCGATATGCCGCTGACCGGATGCGCGGAGGTGTGGGGACGGCGCGTTCGGCCTCGCGCGCCCCCTTGGTGCTGGCTTGTTGCGTACCTCTTTGTGAAAAGCCGTATTCGCTGCGTAAAGGTTAGGCGTAGGCTCGGGCATATGCGGATTGCGGTTTCCTCAGCGGGCGGGGCGCGCGGGCCGAGGGCGGGAAGCGGAGGGGCGCGATGAACGACAGCACGGTGACTCTCCCGTGGCTGGTCATACGGCAGGACGACAACGGCAATCGCTACCGCGTGGGCAGGTACGCGACGCGGTCCGAGGCCGAGAAGATCGCCGACAGCCTCGACAGCCGGGGGCACAAGCAGCTCTATTGGGTCGAGCGCATCGGGCAGGACGGGGTCCCGGAGCTGTGAGGGCCGCCGGGGCGCTCCCGTAGGCTCCGGCGCATGACGGAACGGATCGTGGTGGTGGGCGCCGCCCTTCTCGACGGCGGCAGGCTGCTCGCCGCGCGCCGCAGTGCGCCCCCCGAGCTGGCCGGCCGCTGGGAGCTGCCCGGTGGCAAGGTCGAACCCGGCGAGACGCCGGAAGCCGCGTTGGTGCGGGAGTTGTGGGAGGAACTCGGCGTCGAGGCGGAGCCCGTGCGGCGTGTGCCGGGGCAGTGGCCGCTGAGAGATCCGTACGTCCTCCAGGTGTGGACCGCACGGCTGAGTGCCGACTCGCCCGAGCCGAAGGCCCTCCAGGACCACGACGAACTGCGGTGGCTCACCGCCGCGACGCTGTGGAGCGTGGAGTGGCTCGCGCAGGACGTGGCGGCGGTCCGCGAGGTGGCCGGCGAGCTGGACGCCGGAGTCGCCGGGGTGTGAGAGGCGTGATCGGCAGACGGGCGGAATCCTGATCGGCCGGTGTGGGGAAGCTCGAGCAGCCGGCGACCATCGACCAGCGGCCGGTGAGTGGGTGTGTGAGCGGCTGGCGCGTGGAAGCATGCGCGACCGGCGACCGGCGACCGGCGACTGGAGGCGCGAGCGGCGGCTGGAAGCGCGAGCGGTGTGATTCGGCGCTGTGGTCCGGGTGTTGGCGCGCGTCTCTGTCCCGTGCGCCGTCGGTGCGACTGTGCGCCGTTCCTGTGGGTAATGCCCCGGGGATATCGGGTATGTGCCCATTAACCCCATGAAACCGGACATGGGCGGCCTCACTGTCCTGGGAAGTGATCGGCGTGATCGACACGGATGGCGAATGCGCCGAGTGGACCTTCCCCGCCGACCCCACCACCGCGCGCACCGCGCGTTCGGTCGTCCGCCACCAGCTGCACGGCTGGGCGCTCGACAGTGTGAGTGACATCACAGCACTGCTGGTCAGCGAGCTGGTGACGAACGCGCTACGTCACGCCACCGGTCCGATCGGCGTCCGGCTGGTGCGCCCCGCGCACCTGTCCGACGTCCTGCTCGTGGAGGTCTCCGACCCGCTCCCCGAGCCGCCGCGCGAACGCGTTCCCCGCCCCGAGGACGAGAGCGGGCGCGGGCTGCAACTGGTGGCGTCGTCCTCACGCCGCTGGGGAACCAGGCCTGGGGACGCAGGCAAAACGGTGTGGTTCGAGCTCGCCGTCCCGGGCTGAGGGGCGACCCCGGAGCGCATGCAGCGGTCGTACTCCTGTCCACGATCGGGATCCGGCCGGAAGCCGTTGCCCCCAGGTGTGATTCGAGGGTGGATCCCCTGGTTAGAAGACTGGGAGTGTTGTCGCGGTACGGTCCGAAAAACGCCTGGACCGTGCTGTGATCGTGAACACCGTGTTATGCGGCGCCGTAGTGCTGGATACTGCGGGCAGCCGCCTTTGGTGACCGGTACCGGACGCGGTGAGCTGGAGGGGACGGTTCGCGTGAGCGAGATACCAGCGAAGGCCACGGAGTCCGAGGACCCGTCGGACGGCGCGAGGACGGAGGCCGTGGGTGCCTCCGGCGAGATGCCGCTGCCGGACGCCCTGTGGCAGAGCAGTCCGCCCGGCTCGATCTACGACTACATCAAGGTCGCGTCCTTCTCCATCGGCGCCGACGGACTGGTCGACCAGTGGAGCCTGCGCGCCGAGCAGCTCCTCGGCATCCCGGCCGCGCGGGCCGTCGGCATGGACCCCATCGCGGCGTTCATCGACCCCGATCTGCGCGACCGCGGACAGCGGAAGATGGCCGAGATCCTCGACGGGCGCGAGTGGACCGGCGTCGTCCCCTTCCGGTTGCCGGACACGGTCGACGGCGGGCGCGGCGGCACGGGCCTCGCCGAGGTCTACGTGATGCCGACCCGCACGGAGGGCGGCGAGAAGGCGGCCGTCTGCATCGTCGTCGACGTCCGCGTACTACGCCGCATCGAGACCGATCTCGCGGCCTCGCAGGCCATTTTCGGTCAATCCCCCTTCGGCTTCCTGCTGATCGACGCCGATCTGAAGGTGCGGCGCGCCAACCAGCGCTTCGCCTCCGTCTTCGGCGGCACGCCCGACGACCACCGCGGCCTCGGCGTCCACGACTACCTGCCGCGCGGCGAGGCCGAGCGCGTCGCCGCCACCCTGCGGCGGGTGCTGGAAACCGGCGAGAGCATCACGGACATGAACGTCACGGGCTTCCGGCCCGGTTCCGACGAGCGCCGCCACTGGTCGGTCAACCTCTACCGGGTGCACAGCGGAACGGGCAGCCCCATCGGCATCGCCTGGCTGGGCACCGACATCACCGCCCGCCGCGCCGCCGCCCGCGAGGCCGCCGCCGCCAGGCGCAATCTCGCCCTGCTCAACGAGGCCGGCGCGCGCATCGGCAACTCGCTCGACCTGGAGACCACCGCACGGGAACTCCTCGACGTCGTCGTCCCCGGCTTCTGCGACCTGGCCACCGTCGACCTCTACCAGGGCCTCCTGGTCGGCGACCAGACTCCGCAGAGCCTCGCGGACGGCAGCGCCGAACTGCGCCGCGTCGCCTTCGCCAGCGCGGTCTCCGACGCGCCGTTCGCCGGTACGGGCGAACCGGTCACGGTCGGCGCCGTCCACCATTACCCGTTCAACTCGCCCTGCGCCGACGCCCTGCGCACGGCCCGCCCGCAGACCGTCCCCGCCGAGGAGGGCGGCCTCGTCCAGTCCGCGCTGGCCGTGCCGATGGTCGCCCACGACACCGTCGTCGGCCTCGCCCAGTTCTCGCGCGCGAAGGGCAGCGAGCCGTTCGGGGAACGGGACCGCGACCTCGCGGTGGAGCTGGCGGCACGGGCCGCCGTCTGCATCGACAACGCCCGGCTCTACCGTCGCGAGCACGAACGCGCGTTGATACTGCAACGGTCCCTGCTCCCGCCCGGCGACCCGGTCGCCTCCGGCCTCGACATCGCCTGCCGCTACCTGCCGGGCAACGCCTCCACCGGCCGCCCCAGCGAGGTCGGCGGCGACTGGTTCGACGTCATCGAGCTGCCCGGGCACCGTACGGCGCTGGTGGTGGGCGACGTGATGGGGCGCGGCCTGCGCGCGGCCGTCGCCATGGGCGAACTCCGCACCGCCGTGCGCACCCTGGCCCAGCTCGACCTCGAACCGGCCGAGGTGCTGTCCCAGTTGGACGAGATCGCCCGCGGCCTCGGCACCCCCGGCGGCATCCAGCAGGCCACCCGGGCCGCCCGGCGCCCCCGCGAGGCGGACCTCTCGGAGGTGTACCTGGCGACCTGCGTGTACGCCGTCTACGACTCCGTCACCCGCCGGTGCACCTTCGCCAACGCCGGCCATCTGCCGCCGGTCCTGGTCGAACCCGGCGAGCCGGCGCTGATGCTCGACGTGCCGCCGGGTCTGCCGCTGGGCGTCGGCGGGGAACCCTTCGAGGAGGTCGAGGTCGAACTCCCCGAGGGTGCGCTGCTCGCGCTCTACACGGATGGACTGGTCGAGTCCCGGGACCATCCGCTGGACGAGGGCCTCCAGGCGTTCGTCGGGGCGCTCACCGACCCCACCCGGCCCTTGGAGGACGTCTGCGACCAGGTTCTCAACACGCTCGACACCCACCACGGCGAGGACGATCTGGCCCTGCTCATGGCCCGCGTCCAGGGCCTGCCCGCCGAGTCGGTCGGCGACTGGACGCTGCCGCGTGAGCCGCGCAGCGTGGGCCGGGCCCGCGAGTACGCGCGCGCCCAGCTCCAGAGCTGGGACATGGGGGCGCTGGTCGACACGGCGGAGCTGCTGGTCAGCGAGCTGGTGACGAACGCGCTGCGCTACGGCGAGGGGGAGATCAGACTGCGTCTGCTGCTGGACCGCACGCTGGTGTGCGAGGTCTGGGACTCGGGCCTGGTCCAGCCCCGCCGTCGCCGCGCCCGCGACACCGACGAGGGCGGCCGGGGCCTGCAACTCGTCGGTCTCCTGTCGGCGGCTTGGGGCTCGCGCCGGACCCACCGCGGCAAGACGGTCTGGTTCGAACTGCCGCTGCCGGACGGCGAGAACGGCGTGCCGGACCCGGCGGAGGCGCTGCTGAGCCTGTTCTAGGGGCCGGCGCGGCGGTCGCGCCCGATCGACGGGCGCGACACCCCGCACATCAGGTCGGGAATTCGCCGAGCCAGTTGCGCCCGAGGAGTGTCGCGGGGAGGTATTCGGACTCGACCTCGATGGGAAAGCCCGCGTCGTGGGCGAAGCAGGCGATGGCGAGGGGGCCGAGAGCGACGAGACCGGGGGCCTGGAAGGTCCGGCTCTCCTCGGTCCAGTACTCCTTGTGCCACTCAACGGCGTTGGCGAGGGCCGTGTTGAAGGCGGTGTGGTCCTTGCGCAGGAAGCGGTGGAACATCTCCATCGGCGGGTAGAGCAGCCTGCCGGCCGTCTCCGGGTCGCTGGCGACTTCCGGGTCGGTGCCGTCGATCGCGGCCACGAGCTTCGAGCCGAGGTCGGGACCGCCCCGCCAGTAGGTCTGGAGCGTGTCGATCCAGGCGTAGTGGTACGCGTCGAACTGCGGGCCGTTCTCGCGGAGCAGAGACAGGGGCACTTGGCTCAGGGCGGTGATCCGGTCCCGTTCCCGGCACACGACGGCGAGGTAGAAGGCGCTGATCCAGCTGCCCGGGTTCACATACCACTGAGGGCCGGTGGCCTGGAGCGTGCGGTCCTTGTGGGCGATACGGCACTGGACGTGGTCCTCGTCAGTGGTCGCGGCGGCGAACACGGCGGAACCGAGCTGCATGGCGTTGACCCAGGCATCCCAGGTGGGGAAGATCGATGCCCGAGGGTCGACCAGGCAGCGTGACTGGGCCAGGGTGAGCGAGACACCCTGGGCATCGCCCAACCTGGTCGAGAGTTCCTCCAAACCGTCGATCAGACCCTGGGTGTTCTCCTGGAGCACGGCGAGGCCGTCTTCCGCGTTCTCCGTGGGCAAGGGAGGGCGGGGGATCTGTACTACCACTGATGCCCTTCCGGACTGTCAGGCGCCTGCCCCTGAAGGCTCGGTGGCGCTGGTGGTATCGGCTTGAATCCGGACCTCGGTGGGCATGGCGGCATCGTAGGCCACGCCAGATGACGGCGAGCGCTGCGAGAGCCTCGGCGTCCCGGACACGGATCCGACCGCCCCTTCCGCTCATCCGGGTCTTCGGCCCCGGTCGGCCCGTCGCTCCGGACACAGCTCGGTCAGCCCCGCCACAGCTTCCTGCGAAGCGGGAGCCGCGAACCTCAAGTCCTGTCGGCAGTCCGTGAGGTCGACCCCCACTGCTCGGTACTGGACCTCACCGACCCAGCTGTACGCGACGAGCGCCTTGCGGCAGCGGCTACAGCTGACCGGTGAGGTCCGGCCCCCGCCCGTCCTCGACCACTGGCTCGTCGACCCCGTGGCCGACGGCCCTTCCGAAGTTCGTCGGCTCACCAGGCTCCGCGGCGACTCCCAGGAGCACCTCCAGCTCCTGGAGCGCGGCGGCAAGGCGCGGCGCGTTCTGGCGACGGACCTCCGGATGCGGCATGCCACGGAAGTCGAACGGCCCCCAGATGTCGTGGAAGACCGAAACGTCGGCAGACAGGCCAAGAGGTTCCGAGGAGACGGTGAGTTCCACCAGTCCGTCCTCGGCATGCCGTACCCCCTTTTCGTCGATCCACACGCCGGCGCCAGTGACGTGCAGGCCACTCAATTCGGCACCCGGAAATCCAACAGGGCGCAGCATCTGCACGCGTTCGGCCACCTGCTCGTCATCGATCGGCCTCGTGAGCTGCAGGCGCGTCTTCGCCACGGCGCCGCCCATCTCGGGCACCACCCAGTACCATTCCAAAGCGCTCGGCTGAAGAAGCTCGTGTTCCCGGAGAACCGCGGACATCCGAGAAGCCGCGAGCAACGCCGATGACAACCCTGGCGGCGCGTAGTCTTCCAAGTCCCAGAACCATGACGCGCATTCGCGCGGCGCTCGCATGAGCATGGGCATGAGCTGTTCCTTATGGATAAGTGGGGCCGTTGGCCGGGACGGTGATGGAGCCGTCATTGAATCGCAGCACGAAGGTGGCGTTCGTAACCCTAGCGCGATGGGCAATACGCCCCAAATCCTTGTCAGTGAGGGCCGACTTGGTGTCATGCACATCCAAGATGGCTACCTTCTGGCCGTCGATCTCTCCCAGCAACTGCTTCTCTGCGATACCTCTTGTCGCGCTGTTGAGCCCCGAGGCGCTGGCCACGTCCTTGAGCTGGGCGCCGTACTCGATTCGGTCACCCGACCTGACCAGTACATCCAGGTCCAAACCGTCAGCCGGCACCTTCCATTCGAAGGCCAGGCCTTCGACGCCACGCCGCTGCAGATCTGTCGCGTGCTCCATCGCCATAAAGACCGCTGGAGTCATGTCGTTGTTCTTGCTGGCCTGCTTGCACTGGGAAAGAAGGTCGTCATAACCGGGTAGATCGGCCAGATTTCCCTCGCCGATGTATTTGGCGATTCCGGCGCCGTACTGGCTCTTGCGAAGTCCGGCGAGAGCCTTCTCGATGTCATGGGGGGCCATCTTCAAGCGTGCCAGTTGCTCCGCAACCGCGGCCTCTTGGCCCGGTTCCATACGTCCAGGCGCCGCGGACGGCCGCGCGTCTCCCTCGCTGAAGTCGACCCGCTGAGGTTCGTGGCCGTGTCCTGACCCACCGTGGCCCTCGCCTGCGGCTCCATGGCCTGGACCGGAGGGCAGCCCATCGGTGGGGTTTCCCGGCGGAGTCTCGTGCGGCAGGGGAGAAGAACCGTCATGAGGTGTTCCATGAGGAGTGCCTCCATGCCCGCCGCTGGATGGAACGTCGCGGTGACCACCGTCGATGGTGTGAGGCGGCTGCCGGCCGGCGGTCGGCACATGTGCGCGTTCGTCAGGCCTTCCTCCGGGTGCGTTGTCGACGCTGTTGGTCGGGAGGTTGTCGGCGTGGCCTCCGGGGAGGTTGTCGGCGGGGCGGGTGTTCGGGGTGGCGTTGTCTCCGGGGCGGGTGAGGTCGCCGAGGTCGGTGGGGTCGCTGCCGAGGTGGAGGTGCTGGGGTGTGTTGTCGCCGGCG
>NZ_JBSFCI010000054.1:0-26464 GCF_053593375.1 Streptomyces sp. NPDC002309
CGAGAGCACGCTCCCCCACTCTCGGCTTCGCTCGAGCGGGAGGGGCCCCCACGACGCCGCTCCTCACGGGCAAACCTTGACTGACGCGGCACTAGACCCGGCGCGACGACCGGTGGGACTCCTCGCTCAGAGAGCGGCTCAGAGAGCGACAACTCCCCGAGCGACCCCGGGAGTCGGTCCGGGAGCCGTTCCGGGAGTCGCTCCGGGAGTTGTGCCGTGAGCTACTCCGGAAGGTGCTCCGGGAGCGCGAAGCCCAGTTCCCGTGCCGCCTCCCGCGGCGTCGGCTGCGCCCAGCGCTGCGACACCGCCGCGTTCGCGGACAGGGAGCGCAGCTCGGCGCGGTCGACGTAGAGCACGCCGTCCAGGTGGTCCGTCTCGTGCTGCACGATACGGGCGGGCCACCCGGTGAACACCTCGTCCACCGCACGTCCTTCCTCGTCCGAGCAGGTCAGCCGCACCCGGGTGGGCCGGGTCACCACCGCCTGCCAGCCGGAGAGGCTCAGACACCCCTCGAAGAACCCGGCGCGCGCCTCGCCCACCGGCTCGTACGACGGATTCACCAGAACCCGGAACGGCAGCGGCACCCGCCCTCGCGCCAGCCGCACCTCCTCGGGCACCGGCGCCGGGTCCTCGACCACCGCGATCCGCAGCGGTACGCCGACCTGCGGTGCCGCCACACCGACGCCCGGGGCGGCGTGCATGGTGACGCGCAGGGCGTCGACGAACCGGGTGAGCAGCGCGGGCCCCAGCTGGCCCTCGAACGGCTCCGCGGGCCGGCGCAGCACGGGGTCGCCGGCCGCGACGATCGGCAACGGGCCGTCCGTGGCGAGGAGTTGCTCGACCTGTTCGGCGAGCGGCATACGGTCACGGGGTGCAGACATCGGGCCAGGATGTCATGACTCTCTGTCGTGTGACGCAGGCCACTCGAATCTCCGGGAACTCTCTGTGCTCCGACCCCGACTACTGCACCGCTACGGCCGAAAATCGTCCCCAGCTCCCCGGAGACCTCATGACCACCGCTCCCCCGACCAGCACCGACGCGGACCCGCAGCCCGCCTCACCGCCGCCGAAACAGAGCCTGTGGGCGCCGTTGCGCCCGCTCGTGCTGCGCCTGCACTTCTACGCCGGGCTCCTCGTCGCCCCGTTCCTGCTGATCGCGGCCACCACCGGTTTCCTGTACGCCGGTTCGTTCCAGGCGGAGAAGATCCTGTACGCCGACGAGATGACCGTCTCCGAGGTCGGCCGCACCGAACTCCCCATATCCGCGCAGGTGGCCGCCGCCCGCGAGGCACACCCCCAGGGAACTGTTTCGGCCGTGCGGCCCGCGCCGGAGAAGGACGCCACCACCCGCGTCATGCTCTCCGGGGTGCCCGGCGTCGACGAGGGCCGCACACTCGCCGTGTTCGTCGATCCGTACACCGGGGAGGTGCGGGGTGCCCTGGAGCAGTACGGCTCCACCGGGGCGCTGCCGCTGCGCACCTGGATCGACGAGTTCCACCGCGACCTGCACCTCGGTGACAGCGGGCGCCTCTACAGCGAACTCGCCGCGAGCTGGCTGTGGGTGATCGCGGGCGGTGGCCTGGTGCTGTGGTTCTCCCGTCGCCGCGCCCTGCGCAAGGTGCGCGGCACGACCGGCCGGCGCCGCGTCCTCGGCCTGCACGGCACGATCGGCGTCTGGGCCGGGATCGGCTTCTTCTTCCTGTCCGCGACCGGCCTCACCTGGTCGACGTACGCCGGCGCGAACATCGACGAACTGCGCACCTCCCTCGGCCATTCGACGCCGTCCGTGTCGACGTCGGCGGGCGGTGACCACGGGGGGCACGGCGCCGCCGCGGGATCCGGGGGTTCCGGTGAGCACGGTGTCGGCCTCGACAAGGTGCTGGCCTCCGCCCGCGCGGAAGGGCTGGGCGATCCCGTCGAGATCGTGCCGCCGGCCGACGCGTCCTCCGCGTACGTGGTGAAGCAGGTGGGGAAGGGCTTGCCCGGAAAGCAGGACTCGGTCGCCGTCGACCCGGCCACCGGCGAGGTCGCCGACGTGCTGCGGTTCGCCGACTATCCGCTGCTCGCGAAGCTGACGCGGTGGGGCATCGACCTGCACACCGGTGTGCTGTTCGGGCTGGTGAACCAGATCGCCCTGATGCTGCTCGCCCTGTCGCTGATCGTGCTGATCGTGCTCGGTTACCGCATGTGGTGGCAGCGCGGCCGCAGGTCCGCCTTCGGGCGGCCGATCCCGCGCGGCGCCTGGGCGCAGGTGCCGCCGCAGATCCTGGTCCCGCTGCTGGCCGTGGTCGCCGTCGTGGGCTACTTCCTGCCGCTGCTGGGCATACCACTGGCCGCGTTCCTCGCGGTGGACGTCATCCTGGGCGGGATCGCGCACCGACGGGGGCGGCGGACGGACGGCACCGGGGGAGGCGCCGCCGACGAGACGGCCGCCGCATGAGCGCGGGCCCGGCCTCCCATGGGGGAGGCCGGGCCCGAACGGCCCTCAGGGTGAGTCGCGCCGGCCGGCCGCGGTCGTCGACGTCACGGGCCCTCGTCGACGCGACGGAGGCCCGTCGACGTCAGCCGCGTTCGTCGAAGTCAGCCGCGCTCGTCGAAGTCGCCCGCGAGCGCGGAGGCGATCCGCAGATGCGGCTGCGCCTCCGCCTGCCGCCCCTGGCGTTCGAGCGTACGGCCCAGCATCAGCCGGGCGTAGTGCTCCACCGGGTCGCGCTCCACGATGATGCGCAACTGGTCTTCCGCGCGGCGCAGTTGGGCCGAGTGGTAGTAGGCGCGGGCCAGCAGCAGCCGCGGTCCCGTCTGCTCCGGCACCTCCTCGACCAGTCCGTCCAGGACGCGCGCCGCCGCCGTGTACTCCTTGGCGTCGAAGAACATCCGCGCGCGCTCCCAGCGCTCGGCCGCCGTTCCGTGGTCGTAGTACGTCGTCTCCACTCGTGACCTCCTTCGGCACGCACAACGGGAACGACCCGTCGAACATTCCACCACTGCCGCGGAGGCATGCCGCAGGTCAGCCCTGCCGGCCGGCGGCGGGGTCCGGGAGACCGCGTCGCCGGAACGCGAGGAGCGCGGCGTCGTCGCCGAGGTTCCCGCCGCCGGTGTAGCGGAGCAGGTCGCCGCGGAGGAAGGAGACGAGCGACTGCGGGTCGCCGCCGGGCCAGGCGCGGATGCGGTCGGGGAGGGGGTAGAACGCGCCGGCGCGGTCCCGGGCCTCCAGGACTCCGTCGGTGCACAGCAGCACGATGTCGTCGGGCCCGAGGGGGAAGGTCCCGGTGCGTGCGTGCGCGGTCGCCAGGCCGAGGCCGAGCGGCGGGGCCGGGTCGGGCAGCGCCGGTTCCACGGGCAGGCCGTCCCGGATGACGAGCGGCGCGGGATGACCGCAGGACAGACAGCTGACCGGCCCCGTGTCGTCGGGCACGTCGAGCAGCAGTGCCGTCACGAAGTCCTCCCCGGCCGCCCGGTCCAGGGGCCCGGGTGTCGCCGCGAGCGCGCCGTCCAGGGCCGCGACGAGCGTCGGCAGGTCGGGCTCGCGGTGGGCCGTGGCGTGGAACGCCCCCAGGACCAGGGCGGCCTCACCGACGGCGTCCAGGCCCTTGCCGCGGACGTCGCCGATCACGAACCGGGTGCTGTGCGGCCTGCGGGCGGCGGCGTACAGATCGCCGCCGATCACCGCCTCGGCCTCGGCCGCGAGGTAGACGGAGGCGATGTGCAGCGGGCCGACGCGTTCCGGCAGAGGACGGAGCACCGCCTTCTGCGCGGTCAGTGCCACCGAGCGCGCGTGGCGGTAGTGCCGTGCGTACTGGTCCCGCAGGTAGGCGAAGAAGACCACGAGGGTGGAGACGGCCGCCAGCGAGAGGGTGGCCACGCCCTGGTTGAGACCGGGCGGCCCCTGGGTCATGTCGACGGCGACCTCCGCGGCCACGGCCAGTGCCGCGACGACCGCGGTGAGCCGGACGCCGGCGAAGGACGCGGTGATCGCCGGCGCCACGACGAGGAGCGGGCTGAGCCGGACCTCCCGCGGTGTCAGGACATCCACCAGGGTGATGGCCGCGATCAGTGCCAGCGGCACGGCGACCCAGGACGGCCGCCGCCCTTCGCGCGCGCTCAGGAGATCGAAACTCATGAGCCAGCAATACTCGTCCGGCGGGCCTCGGACCCAGGTGGTACGCGTGTCGGCACCCGTTTGGCGGGCAGAGCGGCGCGAAGACGCGCCGCGGGCCCACCGGCGGGCTCGGGCCGGCGCGCCCTCAGGCCAGGGAGCCGAGGAACTCGATGAGCGCGGCGTTCACCTCGGCGGGGCGTTCCTGCTGCGTCCAGTGGCCGCAGCCCGGCAGCACCAGGGGCGGACGCCGCAGGCCGGGCATCAGGGCGGGGAGCCGCTCGATGAGTTCGGGCGTACCGGGGAAGGCGGGGACGGGATCGCGGTCGCCGTAGATGTACAGGGCGGGAGGGGTGACGACGGCGCCGTCCCAGGGGGCCGTCAGTTCCCAGTTGCGGTCCAGGTTGCGGTACCAGTTGAGCGCTCCGGTGAAGCCGCCGGAGAAGCTCTCCGTGAGCGCGTCGAGATCGTCCTCGCTGAACCACTCGGGCAGTGTCCCGGGGTCCTGCATGGTCGCGAGCCAGCCCAGCTCGGGGTCGACGAGCGGCTGCTCGACCGCGCCGGGAGCCTCACCGGACGCCGAGTGGATGAACTTCCGCAAGGCGGTGCGGGTGTCCGCGGCGAACTCGGCGTCGGCGACACCGGGGCGGTTGAAGTAGTTCCAGTAGAAACGGCCGTTGAACCGCCGGTCCATGGTGACCAGCGGAGGTTCCGGGCCCCGGAACGGAGGGGGCACGCTCAGTCCGGCAACCCCGAGCACCATGTCCGGCCGCAGCAGGGCGGTGTGCCAGGCGACCGGCGCGCCCCAGTCGTGGCCGACGACGTAGGCCTTCTCCTCGCCCAGTTCCCTGATCAGGCCGACGACGTCGCCGACCAGATGCAGGATGCTGTACGCCTCGACGTCCTCGGGACGGTCGCTGCGGCCGTAGCCACGCTGGTCGGGGGCGACCACGCGGTAACCGGCGGCGGCGAGGGGAGCGAACTGGTGGTGCCAGGAGTGCCAGGACTCGGGGAAGCCGTGCAGGAGCACCACCAGGGGGCCTTCGCCTTCCTCGGCGATGTGCAGCCGGACCCCGTTCACGTCGGCCGTTCGATGCTCAACCATGCGCACGAGGTTACGTGTCGTGATCTTCGTCCGGGTGCCGGACGCGCGGCGGCGGGCGGGCGGGCGGGCGGACGGACGCGATCGCGCCGGGGCCGGGAGCGTCACACCGCCTGCCGTCTCGTGGCCACATCAGTGTGTCCCGGCCGGCGCTCCGACGGCTTCGTCACCACGACACGGCACACTTCGTCCCGGCCCCGCGCCCGGGCGGTCAGACCTCCCGGTGCTGCGGGGGTCTGGCCGGCGCGGCGGGGTTCCGGGTGGTGACCCAGTTGGCCAGGAACGTCAAAGCCTCGGCCGAGCCGGATCCGGGCTCGGCGGTGTACACCAGGAGCGACTGGTCGGTCCCGCCCCTGACGTCCAGCACCTGGAAGTCCAGGTCGAGTTCGCCCGCGATCCGGTGCCGGAACTTCTTGCGTCCCTGCCGCTGGGCCCGTACACGGTGGCCGGACCACCAGGAGCCGAAGTCGTCGTCCTTCAGGGACAACTCCCCGACGAGCTGGGCGAGCTCGGGGTCGTCCGGGTACCGCGCCGCGTCCATGCGCAGATACGCCACGCACTCCTGGGCGACCTTCCCCCAGTTCTCGTACATGCCGCGGACCTGCGGGTGCAGGAACGTCAGCCAGATGTGGTTGCGCCGGCGTTGCGGAAGCTCGGCGAAGTCGGTGAACAACGCCGCTCCGAGCTCGTTCCAGGCCAGAATGTCCATGCGGCGCCCGAGGACCAGCGCGGGGACGTTGACCATGCTCTCCAGCAGCACGCGGGTGGCCGGGGAGACCTGCTGTCGGCGCGGGGCGGCCGGCCGGAACCTCTCGGGGACGGTGGCGTCCTCCGCGGCGACACGCAGCAGGTATTCCTTCTCGTCCGCCCGCAGGTGCAGGGCTTCGGCCAACGACAGGAGGATCGTCGGGGAAGCGGACTTCACCCGGCCCTGTTCGAGACGCACGATGTAGTCCACGCTGATGCCGGCGAGTGAAGCCAGTTCCTCCCGGCGCAGGCCCGGTACCCGGCGGCGGCCGACGGCCGGAAGACCGACGTCCTCGGTGTGGATCCGCGCCCGGCACGCCCGTAGATAATCGCCCAGCTGGGTCATGTGACACTCCTCATCGATCACTTCCACCGCGCGCTCGACCGCGCGCGCCGCCCGCGTGTCCCACCGCGGTCGGATCAGCCCTGCACCGCTACGTCGTCGTGGTCCGTCGACAGCGCCACGTGCCGCCACGCGCGCGACTCCTGGGACAGTCGCGCGACCTTCCGGTCCATCGCCTCCGCGCAGTCGCTGCCGAGCTGCGCGCGCAGCGGCGGCTCGTCGGCGTCGACGATCGTGAGAATCGCCGCCGCGCCCTTCACCGGGTCGCCCGGCTGGGCATGGTTGAGACCCGGCACGGCTCCGCGCACGGCGCCGGCCGTGGCCGCGTAGTCGGTGATGACCCGCTCCTCGACGTGCAGGCTGGTGCCGTCCAGGAAATCGGTGCGGAAGTACCCGGGCTCGACGACGGTCACCTTGAGGCCGAGCGGAGAGACCTCCTGGTGCAGGGCCTCGGACAGCCCCTCGACGGCGAACTTCGTGGAGCAGTAGACACCGAAGCCCGCCACACCGTCGAACCCGCCGATGGAGCTGAGGTTGATGACATGGCCGCGCCCCTGGCGCCGCATCACGGGGAGCACCGCCCGGGTCACGTTGAGCAGGCCGAAGACGTTCGTGTCGTACACGGCGCGAGCGGCCTCGTCGGACGTCTCCTCCACGGCGCCGAGCACGCCGCGGCCCGCGTTGTTGACCAGCACGTCGATCCCGCCGAAGGCGTCCGTGGCGGACTGCACGGCCGAGGCCGCCCGCGCTTCGTCCGTGACGTCGAGAGCGACCGCGAGCAGCCGGTCTCCGTGGCCGGCCAGCGCGTCCACCACCCCCTCCGGCCGCCGGGCGGTGGCGACGACCCGGTCGCCCCGCTCCAGTGCCTGGCGTGCGAGTTCGAGGCCGCACCCGCGGGACGCGCCGGTGATGAACCAGACAGTCATGAGGATCTCCGTCACGAGTAGCTGTGTGTGGTGCAGGTCAATCGTCTGCCACGCGTCGGTGACCAGCCAGGGAAGGATGTGCACAGGCTCGGGGGCCGGTGTCGGGACGTCGGTGTGTGACGAGGCCGACAGGATCTTGAGGGGGCCCTCAGGTCAGTGTCGCGTACGAACCCGAAGGAAGGCGGGCCGCGTCCGGCGACGGCGCCCCGCGGCGTTGGCCGCGCCGCCCGACGACGCACATCGTCGGTGTGGGTGGACCGTGGGACACACCACGGTGTCACACTGCCGCCGCACCGGCGTCCGGTCGGCTCCCGAGGGGCGGACGTGGGCGCGGGCCCGACCATACGGGGGAACAGCCGGGCCCGCTCGCACTCCACCGTACGGGCAGGGAGCCGAACACACCGCACACGGACGGGGAGTGGGGACGATCGGGAAGACCACACTTCCCCAACGGTCAGCCACCGATGCCGCGAACCGCCGTCACAGGATGCCGAGCCGGGCGCCGTGGCCCACGGCGTGGGCACGGTTGCGGAGGCCGAGCCGGACGTTCAGGGAATGGAGCGCGTTCTTGATGGTGCGCTCGGAGTAGCCGAGCTTCTCGGCGATCTCCTCGGTCGTCCACCCCTCGGCCAGAAGCCGCACGATGTCGATCTCACGCTCGGTGAAACCGACCGGCGAGGCCCCCGCTCCTTGCAGGACCCTCAGATCGTCGATCAGGCTGCGTACGAGCGCCGCCGGAAGACGGGCGCTGCCCGCCCAGCCGTCGAGGACGGCCGCGAGGATCTCCCGCATCCCCGTCTGCCGCCGGGGCAGGAAGCCCACCAGCCGATGGCCGATCACCTCCTTGAGCTGACGCTCCGTGATGCTGTTGGCGACCAGGACGATCCGCATCCGCGCGTTGGACGACCTCTGCGCCTCCCCGCGGATCCCGGCGAGGGTGGCGGACGTGACGTCGGTGTCGAGGACGACCAGCATGTCCGCCCGCGCGCTGTCGTCGCGCTCCAGGACCTCGACCTGGGGGCGGCAGCGGAGGTAGGCGATCACACCTTGCCGGGTGAGGGGGTCGCCGGCCAGGACGGCGACGGTCGGTGCGGCACGGTGCGGTGCGTGTGATGGCATGGAAGGTCTTCGCCGCTCTCAGGAAACTGGGGCTGGTGCCGGCCCGATCGAGGCGAGAGGGCCTTGATCACACTCGACAGTGTGCCTCGCCGACGCGTGGCCCGTCCAACGGAGTTGGTGTTCCACGGGATGACACGGTGTGTTCCGGCACCGGTCCTGTCGGTGTTCCTCTCGGACCGGCGACCGGCGACCGGCGACCGGCGACCGGCGACCGAGCGGATCGTGCTCGGCAGCGCCCCACGCGCTGACCACGTGTGCGTCCGGCGCACGGGGCGCATGCCTTGCCGGACGCCCCGGCGGCGTCCGGCAGGGCGGCCTTATGCTCGTCGCGGGGAGAGACTCGGGAGCAGGGAGCACACATGGCGGCGCCAGGCCCGGCGGCGAACAGCATCGAGACGGCGACGGCGTTGCTCAGGTCGGAGCTGGCCCAGCTGGAGGAGCAGCAGGAAGTCCTGGACGTACAACTGAGGTCTGTTCAGGCCGAACTGGCGGTCGTCTCCAGCCACATCGAATCCATCCGTGGAGCCCTGGCCGCACTGCGCGCGCTCCCGTCAGTCGCGACGGCTCCGCCCGACAGGACGTCCGCGGAGGGTGCGCCGGGGGGTGCGCCCGGGGGTGCGCCCGGCGACGGCGCGCGGCCGGCGGACGAACGCGCGGCGAAGGGCGGTCAGTCAGCGCCCGATCTGGAAGGCCGCGGCTTCACGGAGCAGGTGATCGCCGTGCTCGCCGGTGACGCCGGTGCCGTCCTGCGGGCCCGGGATGTCGCCGAAGCGCTGGGCCGGGACGGGACCGCGGGCAGCATCAACGCCGTTCGCAGCACGCTCGACCGCCTTGTCGCCACCTCCCGGGCGCACCGGGTCGGCCGGGGGCTGTACCGCGCCGCGGACGTCGCGCCCCGGTGACGGAGGCTTCCTCGGCCGCGGTCCTCCCCGTCCGTCCGCCGCGCGGGCCGCGGTCTACGTCACCGGGAGCCGGCCCGAGTCCCGGGCGCCGGAACGGCGCACGCTCCACCGCGCGAGCGGCATCAGGGCGTCCACCAGCTCCCTGCCCTGCGGAGTCAGCCGGTAGTGGATCTGCACCGGCGTCGACGGGATCACGGTGCGCTCGACGAGGCCCTCGGCCTCCAGTTGCTTGAGCCGCTGGGAGACATCGCGACCGGCGGAGGGGTCGGCTGGCTGGTACGGAAGTACGGGCTCACCGTCGACCGCGTGCGCGCCGTCGAGGTCGTCCTGGCCGACGGGACGATCGTCCGCGCCGACGCCGAGAACGAGCCCGACCTGCTGTGGGTCATGCGCGGAGCCGGTGTGGGCGCCGGTGTCGCCGTCGCCTTCGAGATCGAGGCCATGGAGCTTCGCGACGTCGGCCACGCGCAGCTGGTCCTGGCGGTGGATCCCGCCGGGGAGACGCTGCGGCGCTGGGCGGACGTCATGGCGGGGGCGCCGCGCGAGCTGTCGACGGAGGTCAGGCTGGCCTCGCAGCCCGACGGCTCCACCGCAGCCGTCGTCACGGCCGTCGTGGCCTCGGACAGCCCGCCTGTCGTCCGGGAAGCGCTCGAACCTCTCCTGCGGGTCGGCGAGGTGCTGGGGCAGCAGGCCCGCATCGTCCCCTACCCCGACCTGGTGTCACCCCTCCACCTCCACGAGAACACCGGGCAGATGCCGGCCAGGGCCACCAACGGACTGCTCGCCGGGATGTCCGCCGGCGCCGCGCGCGCTCTGGTGAAGGCGTCCGGGGGCCGCGACCCGGTCCTGGTGCAGATGCGGTCGCTCGGCGGCGCGACCCACGATCCCGATCCCTCCGCCACCGCCTTCGCGCACCGGCATCAGAACGTCCTCGTCATCGGCGCGGGCTTCCCGCCCGACGCGGCGAGTGCCCTGCGCGGCGGCTGGGCGCCGCTCGCCCCTTACATCGACGGTGCCTACGTCAACTTCGAGAGCGCACCCGACGGGACGACGTTCGCCCGCTTCTACCCCGGGGCGACCGGTGCCCGGGTGGCCGGCCTGTGGAGTCGCTTCGACCCCGAGGGCGTCCTGCGCCCCGGGCAGCGGCCCTGACGTGGGCGGTCACCGGAGACGATCCGGAGGCGACCCTGATGTGGAGGGGTGCCTCATGTTAAACTGGGCATATGACCGAGCGAACTGTGTCCCGCGCGCAAGAGGCTCAGGCCAAGCCGCTCCGACGTGACGCCCAGCGCAACCGCGACGCGATCGTGGCGGCGGCGCGGGTGGCGTTCGCGGAGCAGGGGCTGGAAGCGTCCCTGGAGGGCATCGCCCGCCAGGCCGGCGTCGCGATCGGAACGCTCTACCGGCACTTCCCGACCCGGCTCGCCCTGGTCGAGGAACTCTTCGCCGAGAAGTTCACCCTCCTCCTGGACACCGCCGAGGAGGCGGCCGCCATGGAGGACCCCTGGGAGGGCTTCCGTTCCTTCCTGGAACGCTTCTGCGAACTGCAGGCGTGCGACCGGGCGTTCAACGCCATGGCCGCGGCCCGGCTGCCGGTGAGCACCCGCAGCGGACAGCTCAACGAGCGAGTCAGGGAGCTGGGGATCGGGATTCTCCACCGGGCCCAGGAGCGGGGGGTCGTGCGTGCCGACGTCACCCCGGAGGACATCGCCTTCGTCGCATGGTCCCTGGAGGGCATCATCCAGGCCACCAGTACGGTCGCCCCCCTCGCCTGGCGGCGGCACCTCGCCCTGATGCTCGACGCCTTCCGCGCCGAGTGCGCCCACGAGTTGCCGGAGCCGCCGCTGAGCCCCGAGCAGGTCCGTCAGACCATCGCCGCACTCGAGTGCTGCGTGACGGAGGAATGCTGAGAGGAGCACCGAGAAAAGATCCCCCGCCGACGGCGGGGGATACGGTGCCACCGGAGTGGCTGGACGCTCACCTGCCTGCCAGGAGGTGCGCCAACTCGGTGTCGAGGTCGAACTGTTCGGACTCGGTGCCCGGCGGCACCATCGCGCGCGTCCTGTCCACGAAGGACCGCAGGTCCCGCAGGGGCGCCTCGAGCAGGGCGGAGCCCGCGGGGGAGTTGAGCGCGATGTAGACCACGTCGCGACCGGGGCCGACGGCCGCCGGCCATACCCGGACGTCGCCCTGGCCGGCGTGGTGTGCCAGGCCCTCGGCGATCACGTCACGGCTGAGGACCCACTCCACCGACGCGCCGCCCTCGGCATCGGCGAAGGTGGCCCGGAGGGCGTACGGGTCGTCGCTCGCGTACCGGAGTCGCATCCGGAGCGGAACGGATTCGGTGAAGGACCGCACCGACTGCACGGGAAGGTCGATCTCTGCGGTTCTGATGGATTCCATGGTCTCTTCCGATGTGCCCCCCGATGGCGGGCGGAACGCAGCCGACACGGTACGGAGCCGCACCCGTGTCGGCTGCGTCTCCGTACCGTGTCGCCGGACGTCGCGGCCCTCAGCGCTCGAACGCGAGCACCTGGTCGACGTACCAGCGGTCCACCTGGCCGTGCCGGGACGGCGTCACGTCGAACCAGCGGCCGTCCACCAGCTGGTGGAGGCGGTGACCGTCCCAGCGGTACTGCACGTTGTGGTACCGGTCCCAGGCGTCGTCACGGCGGTCGTCGTCGTGGCGCCAGGTCCCCTGGGCGTCACGGCCGTGGTCGTCCGAGTACCGGGCGCCCTGTACCCCGTGTCCGTCGTCCCGCTCCTGGTACGCGCCCCGGTCGTGCCCGGCGCTCTCCATGGGTGCGGCCGAGGCGGTGCCCCCGGCTCCGAGGACGGCGCCTCCCACGAGCGCCAAGGAAGCAGCGGCGACGGGCAGTCGCTTGATGAGGTTCTTCATGGTCATCTCCCTGTACCCTCCCTCAACCGGAGGGGGTCCTCACGTTCTTTCTCGGCCCAGCGTACCTGAGGGCCCCCTCATGTTCTTCTCGGTCGAAGGTGAAGCCGCTCACATGCGGTGAAAAGCGCCCTCTCTCAGACGAAGCGGACGTCGCTGAGGTCGATCCAGACCATGAGCCGGTCCGGGACCGGGCGGCCGTCGGGGGCGCGTCGATGGGCCCGGCGCTTGGCCGGCAGCAGGATGCCGTCGGCCTCCATGTAGTCGTGGACGTACTGCGCCGCGGCGAATCCCCCCGCGATGTCGACGTGGTAGTCGTGACGGCGCAGGAGCCCGTCGGCGCCGAAGTAGAAGTCCTGCTCGGTGCTGTGGGAGGCGATCCCGGGCGGGAAGGTCGCGCGCAGTCCCTGCCAGGTCTCGCCTCCCTCCTGCCACGGCTCGATCCCGCTGACGCGGAAACCGGGCAGGGTCAGCAGGAAGGGGGTCGTGAGGTAGGTCCACAGCGCGTAGCCGTTGAAGTAGGCGCGGTCCAGCGGGTCCCAGGGGGTCTCCAGGGTGTGACCGGCGAAGGACGAGCGAGGATCCTGGCGTTCCGCCACCAGGCGTCCGTCGAGCTTCTCGACGGCCACCCGGCCGGGCGTGAAGTCGCTCCTCTGGTCGGGGGCGCCGAACGGCCGCACCGACGCGTACTCCTCGTGCAGCCGGACGGTCATCTCGCGTGCGGCGGGATCCTGCGGCAGGCCCTTGGCGGTGAACAGATCGCCACCGCTGACGAGGGTGGCCCGCGCCTCGGTGAGTTGATTCCAGCGTGTGGCTCCGCCATGGGCTTCGACAGCTCGGGTGAGCAGTTCGTTCATGTCCACCTCTATAGGCGCCTTCACCGGCTGCTCCTGTCAGGCACGCCGGGGACCTGACCGGGACGCGCGGGGGACTGCGGGCCGGGATCATGAGTGTCAAAATGGGACAAAGCCTGAAAAGGAACGCCGGAGGGACGTGAGTCCCCTCGGAACGTCAGCGAACCGGAGGGCAACTCCATGCACGTCGAAGGTCTGCCGGTCCCCGAGTCAGGGCTCCTTCTCACGCATTTCATCACCGTGGCGGACGTGCCGCGGGCGCGTGCGTTCTACAGCGACGTCCTCGGCGGCGAGGTCGTGCTCGCGGAGAATCCGTGCATCGTCAAACTCGGGAACGGCTGGATCATCATGAACCCCGGCGGTGGGCCGACACCCGACAAGCCCGACGTCACCCTGCACCCGCCGACCGACCGGACGACGGCCACGAGCTTCCTGAACATCCGTGTGGCCGACATCGAGGCCGTCCACCGCGAATGGAGCGCGAAGGGCGCCGAGTTCCTGACGCCACCGATCGACCGCAAGGCCGAGATCCGCTGCTACGTGCGCGACCCCGACGGCTATCTCATCGAGGTGGGGCAGGCCACCGGAATGACGAGGGGCGTCTTCGCCGATCCACCCGCCGGTGACGAGGCCGGCGGGAACTGAATCCCGATCCCGTACGGTGTGCGGGCGGCCCGTACGCCGTACGGGCGGACAGGGCCGCGCTTCTGACGCGCTTTCAGACGAGGGCCGCGGCCGCGCGCTCCGCTTCGAAGCAGATATCGCACGTCAGTCGCCTGGCTTCGGGAACCTGGGCGGAGGCGCCGGGAATCGGGACCCTGCTGACAATGAGATGCCCACTGCACATCCCGGCCCCGCACCGGGCGCAGACTGCCACGGCGGAGGACTGAACCGGTCGGAGTGCGTCAGCGGCGCAGTCGTAGCAATGCATGGCGACCGCCCTTTCTGGCTCTGCCGCAGGGTGTGGTCACCGACCGGGCTGGCGTTCGGTGATCTCCTGGAGCACCCATCCGTTGCCGTCCGGGTCGCTGAAGGTGGCGTAGGAGGCATAGGAGGTGCGGTCGGGATGGGGTCCGGAGAGGCGCTCCTGCCCCGCGCCGTCGTGCACGGCCTCCCCGGCCTCGTGGCCGTGATGGAGAAGTCCTCCGGCGTCGTGGAACACCTCACTCACCTCGATGCCGCGACCGACGAGTTCCGCGCGGGCCTCTTCGACGTCCGAGACGATGAGGTACAGGCCCTGAGCGGAGCCCGGGGCGGTGGAGACGGTCCCCGTGCCGAAGATGATCGAGCACTGCGAACCGGGCGGCGTGACGTGCACCAAGCGGTACTCGTCGCTGAACGCGTTGTCCACGTCCGTCCGGAATCCCAGCGACTCGTAGAAGTCTTTCGAACGGTCGACGTCGGAGACCGGCAGCACGACGACTTCGAACTTCAGATCCATCTCTTTCACCTTCGTGGAATCGGGATCCGACGCTCCGGGATCCGTCCAAGGGCTGGAGGACGGGACTGGCTCCGGAATCCCCGAGGTCGAGTTCCGCCACCGGTGGAGATGCTTGTGGAAGGCGGCCGACGGCCGCTCTGCCAGTGTCTCTCGGCCGTGACGGGGGCGCATTCCGGGGGTTCCCGGAGCCCGAGCCGGGACGTCACTTCGCCTTCAAACGCAGTTGCCATACCGAATTCAGGCGTCGCTGATCGAACGGGAGTCCTGATCGGGTGATCTCGGGCTGTGGGTGCATGAGGGCAGGGCCTCCTCTGCAGCTCGTGGGTGTCGAATCCAGCCGAGCAACAGGAGGCCCTGTTGTCTTGGTCTTGCGTGCCGGAGCCCGTGGGGTCCAACTCGGTTTCTCTGTCGCGGGATCAAGTGGCTACGGGCTCCACCCGGCACCAGGGCGATCGTGTGTCCACGTTGTCGCGTAAGACCCACAGCAAGGGCCGGTACCCGCACAGCGGGGAGCCGGCCTCTTTGCTGTACGCCCGCGCTCCCTCGGACCAGCTTCTCCCTCATGCCCCCTCCGGCCTCGGGACTGCGGAACAGCCATCGGCGCCGAGAACGATCATGTCCGATCGGCGCGAGCGTTTGACCGGGTTCTCGTATTCGCGGCGGTCCTTGCGCTGGGCCGGACCACAGGACCGCCGTGACCGCCGTCGAGGGGCCGGCAGCGGGCGAGGAATCCGAGGTGCACGGCTCACTCGCCGTCGGCCACAGCCCGCCAGAGCCGACTCATCCGGCTGACTCGTTGAGGTGACTGGCCCGTTCCTCCTGGGTCAGTTCACGGGTGATGCCGTCCCGGGAAAGCCGCAGCACCTCGTCGATCGGTGCGCAGGGCAGGCATGTCCAGACGCGTACGGTGCCGTCGTCGTGCGAGCTGACGAACCGATTGCCGGGCAGGGCGTTCGTGCTCTCGACAGAGGCACCGAATCCGTGCAGGACCACGGGCGGGCTTTTGTCAGTGGTGCTCCAGATCCGGGTGGTCGCGTCGTTGCCGCTGGTCACCACCCGACGGCCGTCGGAACCGAACGACACACTCCACACAACTCCCTGATGTCCGTTCAGTACCCGCGGTCGGCCGGGCTTGGTGAGATCCCACAGCCTGGCCGATCCATCGTTGCCGCCGCTGACGAGGTGCCGTCCGTCGGGGCTGAACGCCACCGTCCATACCAGGCCTTTGTGACCACGGAGGACCTTCAGATCCTTGCCGGTGGCGGGGTCCAGGACGTGGATGGTGCCGTCCAGGCCGGCCGCGGCCACGCGTCGCCCGTCGGGGCTATAGGCGACGTAGCGCACTTTGTCCTGGCCGGTGTCGACCACCAAGGGTTGCGCGCCCGGAGCGGTGTGCCAGATCCGTACGGTGCCGTCGCTGCCGCCGGTGACCAGCCGGCGTCCGTCGGGGCTGAACTCCGCGGTCCACACCGGCCCGTCGTGGCCGCGCAGTACGACGGGTTTCGTCGCGTTGTCCACCGGCCAGACCCGTGTGGTCCCGTCGTCGCCGGTTCCGGCCACCCGGCGGCCGTCCGGGCTGAATGCCACCCCGAGGACCTCGCCGTCGTGCCCGCGCAGCACGGTCGGCGGGGCGGTGCTCCCGGTCCGCCAGACGCGCACGGTCCCGTCGGCGCCGGCGCTGGCGAGCCGATGGCCGTCCCGGCTGGGCACCGTCGCCCACACCGGCCCGTCGTGACCGGTCAGGACGCTGTCGCTGCCCGTCGGGGCCGCCTCCCAGATCCGTACGGTGCCGTCCTCGCTGACGCTCACCAGGCGCCGTCCGTCGGCGGCGAACGCGACCGCGGTCACGGTGCCGCGATGCCCGCGCAGGATCAGCGGTGCGGCGCGGTGATGCACGTTCCAGATCCGTACGGTGCCGTCGTTGCCCGTGCTGGCGACCCGGGCGCCGTCCCGGCTGAAGCCGATGCCCTCTGCCGTGCCGTCGTGGCTGCCGAGCACGACCGACTCGGCGGGGGCGTCGGGGTCCCACAGGCGCGCGGTCCCGTCGGTGCTCGCGGTGGCTATGCGCTGTCCGTCGGGGCTGAAGGCGACCGCCTCCACGGAATTGCTGTGCCCGCGCAGCACCACGGTCGTCCGCCGACTCCTGACGTCCCAGACCCGTACCGTTCCGTCTCCGCCGCTGCTGGCGAGGCGGCCTCCGTCGGGGCTGAACGAGACGCCGAGCGCCCGCCCCTCGTGGCCGCGCAGCACGACCGGTTCGCCTCTCCCTGTGACGTTCCAGATCCGTAAGGTGCCATCGTCACCGGCGCCGGCGACGCTGCGGCCGTCCGGGCTGAACGTGGCGCTCCACACCTGTGCCGTGTGCCCTCGCAGGATCACCGGCTCGGCGCCGCTCGCCCACTTCCATACCGAGACCGTGCCGTCTTCCCCGGCTGCCGTGATCCGGGTGCCGTCCGGGCTGAACACCGGCGTCCACACCTCGCCGTCGCGGCCGCGCAGCACCACTGGGTCTCGCAGCGTCGTGCCGTACCGCCACACCCGTATCGCGCCGTCGCCGCCGCTGGTGGCGAGGTACCGGCCGTCCGGACTGAACGAGACCCCGAGAACCTGCCCGTCGTGGCTGGCGAGCACAGCCCTCATCCGTGACTCGAACACAGCTTGGCGCAGTGCCGCCTCGGTCTCGTCGGTCGCACTGGTCCGGTAGGCACTGGTAGCCAGCAATAGGCCCAGCTCAGGGTCGAGCTCGGCCTGGCCACGCGCGCTCGCCACGAGTTGCCTCGAGAACGCGAGCGCCTGCCCGGCCTCAGCGCGCCGGGCCTGTACGAACGCGACGCCCGCGAGGACGGCCAGTGCGACCACCGCCGCCATGAGCCCGCTCACGGTCAGCCGCACACGGCGCCTCACCGCCGCCCGGTCGGCCTGTGCGCGGTCGCGGCTCGCCGCCAGGAACTCGCGTTCGAGATCATTGAGCCGGCCGGTGTCCCGGTCGTCCCACTCGGCCAGCCGTACTCCGCGGTAGAGCACCCCGTCGTCCCTGCCGTGCTCCGCCCACTCCCCGGCCGTATTGGTCAGACGCCGGTGTGCGCGCACTTGTTCGCGGCCGGTCTCGATCCACATACGCAGTCGCGGCCATGCGGTGATCAGGGCTTCGTGGGCGAGGTCGACGGTGTCGCCATCGAGGGTGACCAGGCGGGCGCGGGCCAGTCGTTCCAGAACCAGCGCGGCATCCCCGCGGCTACTTGCGGCCAGTTCGGTGCGGAGAGCCGGGCGACGGGTGTCCTGGGCTCCTTCACCGGGGGTGATGAGCCGCAGCAGCAGATCGCGGGCGACAGCGGCCTGTTCAGGAGAAAGCTGAGTGTAGAGACGCTCTGCGGTTCGGGCGATGGCACCGCTCACCCCGCCGACGGCATCGTAGGCGGCCTCGGTGAGTGCTCTGCCCCTGCGTCTTCGCCAGGTCTCCAGCAGCGCGTGCGACATCAGAGGCAGGCCGCCGGACTCATCGGCGACGTCCTCGATGATGCGGGCGGTCAGGGCGCGTTCCAGGGTCAGTCCGGTGGCTGCGGCCGGTTTGACGATGGCGTCGCGCAGTTCGTCCCGGGTCATCGCAGTGACCAGCAGGTTGGCGTCGCGCAGTGCGCCGGCCAGGGCGTGGTGTTCGGCGCAGCGGCCGTAGAAGTCGGCACGGACCGCGATCAGCACCTTCAATCGGCTTGCCGGTCGGAGGGCGGCGAGCAGGAGGTCGATGAAGCGGGTACGTTCCGCCGGATCCTGGCAGAGGGTGTAGACCTCCTCGAACTGGTCGACGATCACCAACGTATCCGTGCCGTCGTCACCGGGTCTGCTCGCCTCGAGGAGAGACGCGTGGGCGCGTGCGGGGTGGTCGCCGGGCGTCAGGATCTGGATCACGGCCGGCCGCAAGCCGGGCTCCCGGGAGTGCTGGAGGGCGGGGACCAGGCCCGCACGCAGCAGGGAGGACTTGCCGCCGCCGGACGGGCCGAACACCGCGGCGAACCGCCGGCGCCGCAGCAGATCCAACAGGTCGGCAGTGAGCCGGTCCCGGCCGAAGAAAAGTCCGCTGTCGCCCGGCTCGAACCGGGCCAGCCCCCGATAGGGCGCATCCGCACCCTCACCGCCCCCCTCCTCTTCCGCGCCGACCGCGGCGGCGTCGTCCACGGCCTGTTTCCACCGGGCTTCCCACTCGACCGCATCGCCCCCGCATGCCGACACGTAGGCCAAGGTCACCGCCAGCGTGGGCAGCTGCCCGCCCGCCGCCGCCTGCGACAGGGTCGTGCCCGAGTAGCCGGCCCGCTCGGCCATCGCCCGATACGTCATCCCGCCCCCCTCCGTCCGCAGCTTGCGCAACTCGAACGCGAACCGCTGCACCGGACCCGCCCCCGGATCCACCGGCACCTCACGACGTCCCGCCATACCCGTCCCCTCGCCACCCATCCACACCGGACACCTCACCTCTGCGCCCCCCGACCCGGCCCGAAACGTCGCACCCGGCCATTGATTGGCCGCCGGAACAGCCCTGCCAACCAATAGGCCGGCCGCTGAGATCGGTTGGTGAGCGGTACCGAGGGATGGGGCTGCCGCTGGGGAGACGGTCATGCCTACGGCTCCGCGGCGGAACAACAGATCCGGCCCTGACTGCATGCACCTGGCCGCGCCCCACGCGGTCTTGCGAACCCTGCTGTCTCGCCGGACAGCCCAGGGGAGTCAGGGCCCGGCCGCATCAGTCGCCGGAAGCTGTCCGCCGGCGACCGGAGCTGCTCATGAAGCGAAACCAACCGACGGAGGAAACCCCATGAAGTTCCGATCCCGGATCACGAAGCCCGTCTCAGCCGTGCTGTGTGTCATGGCACTGGCAGTCGGAGCCGGCAGCGCGGCCGCGGCCGCGGCCGCCACGGACCGGACCACGCAGTCGGCCGAGTCGAAGTACGCGGCGCAGGCGAAAGCGGTGGGCCTTTCGAGCCGGCAGGCAGCCCAGGTGCAGGACCGGGTGGACGCCCAGCTGGCGGACATCAAGGTGCCGGCGGAACAGGTGGCGTACAACGAGATCCGGGCGAAGGACGGCAGCGCGATCATCACGGTGTCCGTGCCCGGCGTGGCCAACACCAGCTGCACCTACGAGTACCTCTGCCTGTGGACCGGTCCCAACTGGACCGACAGCAAGCTGGCGTTTTTCAAGTGTCAGGACTACGACCTGAGCCACTACAGCAGCTTCAGGAACGACACCCTCACCTCGTACAAGAACAATCAGACCACCGGCACGGTGGCTCGGTTCTACAACTGGGAGGGCCGTAAGGTCTACAAGTTCGGCAGCACGGCGTACCACACGGAGGACAGCCTCTCGAACACCCCCTGGGACAACATGATCGACATAGTCGACGTCTGCTGAGCCCTTGCCGGTAGCCCGATCATCAAAGTAGCCGCTGCTGTATCGCCCGTGGTGGGCGTGAGTTCGAGGGTGTCGGCTCGGTCGGGTGATCTTCGGGTCGGCCGCGCATGGGAGGGGGCCTCCTGCACAGCTCGTGGGTGTCGCATCCATAGAGAGCAGCAGGAGGCCCCTGGTGCTGCGGTTCTCCGTGCCGGTGCCGATGGAGTCCGACTCGGCGCCTCTGGAGGGTGACTGTCTCGCTCCCCGGTCCGGGAACGCCGCGGACCGTCCGTACAGGCGCCCGGGCTGGCAGGAGGGCCGCGGCGGGCGGCCGGAGGGGTTCTGCCACCGGGAGATGCTCGACGCGGTGCGCTACCTCGTCGCGGGCGGGATCGTCTGGCGGGCGATGCCTGCGGACTTCCCCGCCTGGGACCGCGTCTACGCTTTCTTCCGCCGCCGGCGTGACACCGGTCTGCTCGCCGAGTTCCACGACCGGCCGCGCGACCGGGTCCGCCAGGCGGCCGGCCGGGACACGGAGCCGAGTGCCGGTGTCATCGACGTTGATTGTCCGGCGCCGGCACGGTCGGGGCGAGGCCGTCGTTCCAGTGAACACACCCCCCACGCTCGGAAGGACAACAGCTACTCAGGCCGCCGTGCTTTCCGCTTCGGCCCAGACGACCTTGCCCTCCGGTGTCCGGCGGGTGCCCCACCGGCGGCACAACCGGGAGACCGGGGAGGGGCCGCGGCCTCTCCCCTCGAGGGTGGCCGCGCTCCGCGCATGCGGGAAGGCGACGTCGTTGTCCGTCACTTCGACGGTCAGGACCCGGTGCCGGATCAGACGCAGACCGATCGGGCCGGTGCTGTGGCGTACGGCGTTGCCGACCAGTTCGCCGACGATCAGTTCCGTGGAGTCGTCCTCGGGCCCTCCCAGGCCCCACTCGGCCAGCTGTCCCGCCGTCAGATCCCGGGCGCGGGCGACAGCGGTGCCGTCGTGCCGCAGCGTCCAGGAGGCGACGTGGTCCGGGCTGAGCGCGCGGGTGCGGACCAGGAGCAGGGTGGCGTCGTCGCACTTCTCGAGACCCTGGGCCGGCTCCACGGCACGGGTGCAGAGGTCTTCCAGGGAGTGATGCGGTTCGGCGAGGGTCGTGCCCAGGCGGTGCATTCCCTCCTCTATGTCGGCGTCGCGGGTCTCGACGAGTCCGTCGGTGTAGAGGGCGATGAGACTTCCTTCGGGCAGTTCCACCTCGACGGACTCGAAAGGGACTCCCATCCCGAGGCCGAGGGGGGCTCCGGTGGGCAGGTCGGGGAAGGTGACCTGGCCCTGCGGGTCGATGATCGCGGGCGGGAGATGGCCGGCCGTCGCCATGGTGCACTTGCGGGTGGCCGGGTCGTAGATGGCGTACAGACACGTGGCGCCCACCGCCGCCGTGCTGTCGTCCGGATCGTCGCTGTCCCCTTCCGCCAGACGCTGGACCGTGCCGTCCAATTGCGTCAGCAGTTCGTCGGGGGCCAGCTCCAGGTCGGCGAGCGTGTGGACCGCCGCACGGACCTTTCCCATCTTCACGGCGGCGTTGATGCCGTGCCCGACCACGTCGCCGATGACGAAGGCCACCCGGGCGCCGACCAGCGGGATCACGTCGAACCAGTCGCCTCCGACGCCGCGGTCGAGGTCGGCCGGCAGATAGCGCGAGGCAGCCTCGACCGCCAGGCCTCCCCTGAGCCGCCGGGGGAGCAGGCTGCGCTGGAGTGTCAGGGCCGCGTTGTGTTCGCGTGTGAACTGGCGTGCGTTGTCCAGCGACACCGCGGCGCGGCAGACGAGTGCCTCGGCCAGGAGCCTGTCGTCCTCCTGGAACGGCATCGGGTTGTCGGTGCGGACGAACAGCGCCACGCCCAGCAGGACGCGCCCTACGCGGATGGGGACGACCATCACGGAGTGCATGCCGTACTCGCGGACCCTGCACGCCCGTTCCGAGTCCTCGGCGATCCATGTGCCCGAAGCGATGCCGAATGACGGCTCCAGGTAGGAACGTCCGGTGCGCAGAACCTCGAAGAAGGGGGAGTCAGGCGGCATGGGGACCGCCGAGCCGCGCCGCCAGAGGGCTTCCGGCGTCCCTGGGCGGATCGATGCCAGACCGGCACGCCGCAGAACGGGCAGGCGCCGGCCCGCCGAGCCGATACGGACCGGGTCTCCCGACTGCTCCAGGTCCACCGTGACGAAGTCCGCGAACAGGGGCACGGCGAGCTCGGCCAGTTCCTGACCCGTCTGCATCACGTCCAGGGTGCTGCCCAGGCGCCTGCCGGTCTCCCCGAGAACGGCGAGGCGCTCACGCACCTGCCGGCTGTCCGTGACATCGACGCTGACGGTGCACACGCCCAGCGCCCGGCCGTCGGCGCCCTGGAGGGAAGAGAACGTCACCGCGAGCGGGTGCTCCCGGCCCCGGCTGGTCGGCAGGCAGATCCGGTACTCGTGGACCTTGGACCTACCGCTCTGGTGCACCTGGCGCATCACGGTCTCCATCGACAGGGCCTCGCCGCCGGGCCAGGCGTCGCTGGGCCGGCATCCGAGCCGCCGCTCGCGGGAGACGCCGTCGTGGATCTCGATCACGTCGTTCGCCCAGGTGCCGCGCAACTCCGGATCACGAATGACGATGCCGACCGGCGCGCGGGTGAGAAGGGCCCCCCGCACCGACCCGCTCGCCACGTCCCCTGACGGCACGCCGATGTCGGTCACGGTCGCGAGCCACCGCCCGGTCCCGTCCTGACCGTGCAGCGGCGAGAGCCGCAGACTGACGTCGACCATCCGGCCGTCCTGGTGGCACACCTCCCAGGCACCTGACCAGCCGTTACGTTCGCGGCACCGCTCGACGAAGGCCGACATCGTCCGCGCGTGACCAAGGGCCGGCAGGAGGATCGCCGCGGACCGGCCCACCACCTCGCCGGCGGAGTACCCCACGAGCTGCTCGGCGGCCTGCGTCCAGGCGATCACGGTTCCCTCTTCGTCGAGGAAGGCGAATGCCGTTTCCCAGACGTCAGACGCGTTCATGTGATTACTGAACGTCACGTGCTGCGGGCTGGTGATGGTCATGGAGCTGCTGCCCTCGAAGTAGCCGGCGAATGAGTGCGCGATGGGAAAGGGGAAGGCCATTTGTCTGATTTGTGTACTTGACCGGGCGAGGGCCCGTTCTGTGACAGCGCCGCATCCCCCGGCGCGGGCCCGTGTCCACCGCCGCCTCGCCGCGCGGGACACGCTCCGACACGCCAGCCGGACTTCCGTACATGCCCTGGCCAACCGCTTGCCGGAGAGGGCTGTGGCCGATGCTTCAGCGCATCCTTCCGCGGGGCTTCAACGGCATCTGCGGCAGCTCGGGCGCGGGGAGCGGGTCGCCGTCGTAGCCCTTCACGTCGCCGAACCGCGACCCCTTCGTCCAGTCCTCGCGAGCCCGCACGATCTCCTCGTGGGACCGGCCGACGAAGTTCCACCACATGACGAGCTCCTCCGCGAACGGCTCGCCGCCGAGAAGCATCACGGCCGCGTCCGACCCGGCGCGCAGCGGCAGTTCGCTGCGGCCGCAGCCGAGGTACAGCATCGATCCCGGCAGCACCGGCACCCCGTCGACATGCGCCTCGCCGGACATGGACAGCACCCCGTACTCGAAGTCCGGCACGAGCGGCAGACGGACGTCCACGTCGCGGGCGAGGGCGAGATCGGCGCCCACCAGGGGGGTGTACGTCGTGCCGGGCGACCTCGCGCCGTCGATGTCACCGAGGAGGACCGTCGCCGTCAGACCCGGCGCGGTGACGGCGGGCAGCTCGGCGTGGTGCTCGAACCGCGGGTCGGTGTGGCGGTGGGCGTCCGGCAGCGCGACCCAGAGCTGGGCGCCGTGCAGGAACCGGGCGTGGGACCGCGGGCTCTGTTCGGAATGGCTGATCGCCCGGCCCGAGGTCATGAGCCCGAGCTCCTTCGGCCTGATCGTCTGCAGGCTGCCGGTCGAGTCCCGGTGCAGCACCTCGCCCTCGTGCAGCCAGCTGACCGTCTGGAGTCCCATGTGCGGATGCGGGGGCACCTGCATGCCCGGCTCGTCGGCGATGTCGTCGGGGCCGTAATGGTCGACGAAGGCCCACGCGCCGATCATGCGCCGACCGAGGTTCGGCAAGAGCCGGCGCACCTCCGTCGACCCACCGAGCCGTACGCGCCGAGGACTCAGCAACTCGCGTACGGGTTCGGCGACGACGAATCCGCGTCCGCCGCACACGCTGGGCACGGGCGCGCGGTCAAGGTTGCTCATGCGGCACAACCTAGCCGGGCACGGAGGGCGGCGCAGGCAGTCCGGCGCCGTGGCACATGCCCCTGTCCGGACCGCCCCGGCACCCCGCCGGAACCCTTCTGCCCCGTCCGACCGGGGACGCCTACGCTGGAGACATGGGCGGCGGTGCCGTGACGCTGTTCCTGTGCGGTGACGTGATGCTCGGGCGTGGCGTCGACCAGATCCTCGCGCACCCCGGCGATCCCGGGTTGCGGGAGGGGTACGTCACGGACGCCCGCGACTACGTGGCGCTGGCCGAGGCGGTCAGCGGGCCGATCCCGGTGCCGGTCGGCCCGGCGTGGCCGTGGGGCGAGGCGCTGCCGGTGCTGCACGAGGCCGCGCCGGACGTCCGGATCGTGAACCTGGAGACGGCCGTGACGAGCGGCGGCACCTTCGCGCCCGGGAAACAGGTGCACTACCGGATGCACCCGGCCAACCTGCCCGCCCTCACGGTCGCCCGCCCGGACGTCTGCGTGCTCGCCAACAACCACGTCATGGACTTCGGACGGCCCGGTCTGCGGGAGACCTTGGACGCCCTGGCCGGCGCGGGCCTGCGGACGGCGGGCGCCGGTCGCGACGCCGACGGCGCGCGGGCCCCCGCCGTCGTACCGCTGCGCGCGGGCGGCCGCGTCCTGGTGTTCGCCCTCGGTACCCGCTCCAGCGGCATTCCGCCCGGCTGGGCCGCGACCGGGGACGCGCAGCCCGGCGTCGCCTACGCCCCGGGTCCCTCACCCGGCGCGGCGGAAGCCGTCGTCCGGCGCGTCCGGCAGGTGAGGCGGGCGGGCGACCTCGTGGTCGTCTCCGTGCACTGGGGCTCGAACTGGGGCTATCTCGTCCCCCGCGACCAGGTCCGCTTCGCGCACGCCCTGGTGGACGGCGGTGTCGACCTCGTCCACGGCCACTCCTCCCACCACCCCCGCCCGCTGGAGGTCTACCGGGACCGGCTGATCCTCTACGGCTGCGGCGACTTCGTCGACGACTACGAGGGCATCCCCGGCAACGAGGAGTACCGCGACGACCTCCGCCTCGCCCACCTCGCCACGCTGGAGGCGGACACCGGGCGCCTGACCGGTCTGCGGATGGTGGCGCTGCGAGCCCGGCGGATGCGGCTGGAGGCGGCGCCCGAGCGTGACCGCAGATGGCTGTGCGGCATCCTCGACCGGATCAGCGCGGGCGTCCACGTGGAACCGGCACCCGACGGGACGCTCACGCTGGTCCGATGAACGCCCCGGCCGGTGCGCGCGCCACGTCGCGTGGGAGGTCACTGCGCGAGGGAGAGGCGCAACGGCTCGCGGGTCCTGTCGCTCCACGCTTTGATCCTCAGGTCCGACGGGCTCGGCACGCCGACGACGTCGCGCAGTGTCCGCATCGACCTGGCCGCTGTCGCGTCGTACTGCGCGGTGGTGGCGGGCCAGGGCAACCCCAGGTGCCAGTTCGTGAAGTGGGGCACGTCGGGCGGGATCCAGCCGAGCGCGACCAGCGCCGTGTGCTGCTGTTCCGGCAACGGCCGCGCGGGGATCTGACGCGGGCTCATGATCGCCTCGGTCAGCAGCATCCGCGGGTGCTGCGCGAACTGCACACCGCGGTCGCCGTGCAGCAGGATCACGATGTCCTCGTCGGCGAGGTTCGCCAGGTCGCGGAGCAACCGGCTGCGGAAGTCGTTCCAGTCGTTCACAGCGCGCTCCTGTCGAGGTCGCGCCGCTCTTCGAAGTATCTGCGCTCGGCCCAGTAGGTGGTGACCCCGAGGGTGGTGCGGGTGATCCGCACGACGCAGTCGGGCCGGTGCCACACCAGCGAGGGCGTCCTGCCCGGATGCGACTCCTCGGCGGGGCCGAACACCGTCTCGGCCGCGGCGATCACCTCGACGAAGCTGTCGTTGACCGGGGTGGCGTCCTCTTCGAGGGCCGGCCAGTGGCTGACGCCCGAGAGCCGGATGTCGAGGTCGCGGACCTGCCCGCGGGAGATGTTGATCATCTGCATCGGTTTTCCGTGGTCCCACGCGGCCCGGGCGACGATCGGGCCGGCGGGGACCGAAGCGACGGTGGTCCAGCCCAGGCGCGCCATGAGGTCGGGGACCTCGTCCGCCGACCACGCCCATCGCCAGTCGCGGACGACGGTCAGCGTCGCGTGCACGGCGGCGGGATCGGCGGTCCTGAAGTCGGTCATGGCTGCTCCCCGGGCTCGTGGCCGGCCAAGCCTATGCCGTCGGCGCGTAGTTGGTCCGGGGCGGGCGTGGCCGTCCGCATCATGATCCCGCCGTCCCGCCGTCCCGCCGTCCCGCCGTCCCGCCGTCCCGCCGTCCCGCCGTCCCGCCGTCCCGCCGTCCCGCCGTCCCGCCGTCCCGCCGTCCCGCC
>NZ_JBSFCI010000054.1:26564-42164 GCF_053593375.1 Streptomyces sp. NPDC002309
GTCATCCTGTCCGTGGAGGGGGTCACGCGGGGCCTGGTCGTCTCGTGCCCCGGTGTTCTAGACTTCCAGTCCAAGTTACTGGAATTTGAGTCCAAAGAGGCGGCCGATGCCCGAGCCCGACCTGGATGCCGAACGGAACGCGATCCTGGCCGCGCTGGTCCCGGTCGCCGACGGCATCGCCGCGACCTTCGGGCCGGTGTGCGAGGTGGTGCTGCACGACTACCGGCGGCCCGAGAAGTCCGTGGTCGCCGTCGCCGGTTCGGTGACCGGCCGCGCGGTGGGCGGGGCGATGAGCGAGATCGGGATGCGCGTGCTCGCCCGCGGCGACGAGGCCCGCGACGAGCTGAACTACGTCACCCGCACCGGCACCGGACACCTTCTCAAGTCGTCCACGATGGTGCTGCGCGACTCCTCGGGCGCGGTGTTCGGCGCCCTGTGCGTCAACCTCGACGCGGGAGCGGTCCAGCAGGCCCAGGCGCTGCTGGGCGCGCTCGCCGGGACCTCCGCGACGGCCCGGGCGCCGGTCACCGCCTTCGGGAACGACATCGACTCCGTGGTCGACGCCATCCTCGACGCCCACCGGCTGCGGCAGCACCACAGCTGGGCCGGTCTCGCCCGCGCCGAGCGCCTCGAACTCTTCCGCAGCCTGGACGAGCGCGGTGTGTTCGCGGTCCGCCGCGCGATCGAGCACGTCGCCACGCGCCTCGGCATCTCCCGTGCCTCCGCCTACAGCTACCTCTCCCAGGCCCGCGCCACGACCGACCCTGTGTCCGAAGGAGCCCGCCCGTGACGACCTCCACCCCGCCCGTCACCCTCGACGACGTCCGGGACGCCGCCGTACGGCTGAAGGGCGTCGCCCATCGCACGCCCGTTCTGCGCTCCCGCACCCTCGACGCCCTGGTCGGCTCCGAAGTACTCCTGAAGTGCGAGAACTTCCAGCGGGTCGGCGCCTTCAAGTTCCGCGGCGCCTACAACACCGCCTCGCGGCTCACACCCGGGCGATTGGCTCGCGGCATCGCCACGTACTCCTCCGGCAACCACGCACAGGCCGTCGCCCTCGCCGCCCGTGAGCTGGGCACCACCGCGGTGATCGTGATGCCCGAGGACGCCCCCGCCTCGAAGCGGGCCGCCGCAGAGGGGTACGGCGCCGAGATCGTCACGTACGACCGCTACACGGGCGACCGGGTCGCCCTCGCCGAGGCCCTGGCGGCGGAGCGGGGCCTGACCGTCGTGCCGCCGTACGAGCATCCGCACGTGATCGCCGGGCAGGGCACCGCCGCGCTCGAACTCCTGGAGGAGGCCGGGGAGTTGGATGCGCTGATCGTTCCGGTCGGAGGCGGCGGGCTGATCGCGGGCAGTGCCACCGCGGCCAAGGGGCTGCACCCCGGTGTCCGGGTGATCGGCGTCGAACCGGAGGCCGGCGACGACACCAAGCGGTCGCTGGAGGCGGGCCGGCGTGTCAGCGTCCCCGTGCCGCGCACCATCGCGGACGGACAGGCGTTGCAGACACCGGGCGAGCTGACCTTCTCGATCAACCAGCGGCTCGTCGACGGCATCACGCTGGTCTCGGACGACGAGATCCGGGCCGCGATGCGGTTCGCCTTCGAGCGGCTGAAGATCGTCGTCGAACCCAGTGGTGCCACCCCGCTGGCCGCCCTGCTCTCCGGCCGCGTGGAGCGCCTGCCGCGCCGGACCGGCGTCATCATCTCCGGCGGCAACATCGACGCCGACCGCTTCGCCCGCCTCTGCGCGGGCGCCGGCTGAGCGCCGGGTGGCGGGCCGGTGCGGGGCGGGCGGACGATGAGAAGGAGGGCTCGGCCGTCACCGTTGCCGCGCGCGAACTCCCGGAGCGGGCGGCACGGCCCCCGGCTCTCCCGGCCGGAAAGCCGGAAAGAAGGAGGAGCGGTCATGCTAGAGGTGAAGACGATCGACAAACCGGACGAGCGGCGCGACTTCCCGCGCGGCCACCTCGAAGCGGTCCACCTCTCCGGGCTGGACTTCGCGGTGGCCACCTTCGAGCCGGGCTGGCACTGGACGGAGTCCGTCGCGCCCCTCGCGGGCACCGACACCTGCCAGATCCACCACAACGGCTATGTCCTTCAGGGCAGGATGCGGCTGCGCATGGACGACGGCGCCGAGCAGGAGGTCGGCCCCGGTGACGTCTTCGTGTGCACGCCCGGGCACGACGCCTGGGTCGTGGGGGACGAGCAGGTCATCCTCTACGACTTCGCGGGCTCCATGGCTCGGGAGTACGCCAAGAGCGAGTAGGGGCGGCGAGGGGCGTACGGGGACCGCTCCGTGCGCCCGCCACGCTCCGGCCCTCACACCACGTCGGCTCTCACACCACGACGACAATCTTCGCCCGGGCGTGTTCCTCCTCCAGGTGCCGTATCGCCCGCGCCGCCTCGCTCAGCGGATAGATGCGCTCCACGGCCGGTGTGACCTTCCCCGACTCGACGAGGTCCCGCAGGGCCGCGAGGTTCTCCTTGCTCGCCCTCGCCGGGAGTTCGAGCAGCCGCTGGCCGACGAAGGGCGCCAGCATGCGCCGCTTGAGGAAGAGCACCATCGGGCCGAGGAGGCTGCCGCCCTCGTAGAAGCCGCCGCCCGACAGGACGAGGGTTCCGTCCGGCGTCAGCGCGCGCCGGAGGTCGCCGAGGGACCGGTTGCCCACCAGGTCCAGCACGACGTCGTACCGCCGGCCCGCGCGGGTGAAGTCCTCCCGTGTGTAGTCGACGACGTGGTCCGCGCCGAGCGAGCGGACCAGCTCCGCGTTCCGCGTGCTGCACACGCCCGTGACCCGCGCGCCGTACGCCTTGGCGATCTGCACGGCGAACGTGCCCACGCCGCCCGACGCGCCGTTGACGAGCACCGTCCGGCCCGCGCGCACCCCGGCCACGTCGCGCAGACCGATGAGCGCGGTGTTGGCGGCCAGCGGCATCGCGGCGGCCTGCTCGAAGGTCAGCCGGGCCGGTTTGCGGTCCACCGCGCCGTCCGCGACGCGGACGAACTCCGCGAACGCCCCGTCGGCCTCGCCGTACACCTCGTCGCCCGGCTTCAGCGCCTCGACCCCGCCGCCCACGGCCTCGACCACACCGGCGAAGTCCCGGCCCCGTACGGCCGCCTTCGGTCTGCGCAGCCCGAACGCCGCGCGGGCGATCTTCGGATCGCCGCGCATGCAGTGCCAGTCGTAGGCGTTCACGGAGGCCGCGCGCACCCGCACCAGCACCTCCCCGGGCGCGGGCACCGGTTGCTCGACCTCCCGGAACTCCAGCGTGTCCCACCCGCCGTAGCGGTCCTGGACGACTGCCTTCATGTGCCCCCCTCCGTCGCCTCTCCGGCGCCCCTGCGTCGTGAAGAGCGTAGGGAACGAGCGGTGCCGCGCACATCAGGGCCGAACCCCGAATCACCTCCGGGTCGGGCCCCGACTTGCCTCGGGAAACCGATCGGTTTACTCTCGGCGGAGATGAGTGGAAACCGATCGGTTTCCGCGCGGGCGTTCTCCGCCCCGTACTCCCTGTCTTCCCGTACTCCCCGTTTTCCCGGCCTCCCCGGCGCCGAGACAGTTAGGACAGACCCATGACCACCCTCGAAGGCTCCGTCGCCCTCGTCACCGGCGGCAGCCGCGGCATCGGCAAGGCGCTGGTCGCGGCGCTGTACGAGCGCGGCGCGAAGAAGGTCTACGCGACCGCCCGCGATCCCCGTACGGTCACGCACCCCGACGCCGTGCCGCTCGCGCTGGAGGTGAGCGATCCCGCCTCCGTCGCGGCCGCCGTCGCGCAGGCGCAGGACGTCACGGTCCTGATCAACAACGCGGGCGCCGCGGTGAGTGCGAACTTCCTCGACTCGCCGGTGGAGGACGTGCGCCGCGAGTTCGAGACCAACTTCTACGGACCGCTCCTCGTCACCCGCGCCTTCGTCCCGGTCCTGGAGCGCAACGGTGGCGGCCACATCCTCAACGTCCACTCGGTGCTGTCGTGGATCGGCGTCGCAGGCTCCTACAGCGCCTCCAAGGCCGCCTTCTGGTCGCAGACCAACTCCCTGCGCCTTGACCTCAGGCCGCGCGGCATCGAGGTCACCGGCCTGCACGTCGGCTACGTCGACACCGACATGACGGCGCAGGTCGACGCGCCCAAGTCCACGCCCGCAAGCGTCGCGGCGCAGGCCCTCGACGGCATCGAGTCCGGCGCTTTCGAGGTGCTCGCCGACGACGTCTCACGGCAGGTCAAGGCGGGTCTGTCGGCCGACCTCGCGGCGCTCTACCCGCAGCTCTCCGCCTGATCAGACCGGCAGCAGGCGCGCGACCAGCGCGCCGAGCTGCCGGGCGTTGCGGCACTCGTGCATCGCGACGAGACCGGCGTACTCGGGCGCGGCGGAGTCGCCGGTACCCCACTGGGACCGCGGCTCGGGGTTCAGCCAGTAGAGGCGGCGGGCCCGCCCGTCGATCCGCCGCAGCGCCGCCAGGTTCGGGTCGCTCATGTTCGTCCGGGCGTCGCCGAGGACGAGCACCGTGGTGCGCGGGCCGACCGCGTCGCCGTACCGCTCGGCGAACTCGCCGAGCGCGACGCCGTAGTCGCTGCTGTCGTGCCAGCCGGTGAGTGTCGCCTCGGCGCGGATGCGCGCGCTCAGGCCGCCGGAGTCGGCGGCACCGTGCTCCAGCAGCCCGGTCACCTCGTCGATCCGGTTGACGAACGCGAACACGCGCAGCTTGCTGAACTGGTCGTGCAGCGCCTGCACCAGCAGCATCGTGAAGTCCGAGAATCCGGCCACCGAGCCCGACACGTCGCACAGCAGCACCAGTTCGGGCCGGACCGGACGCCGTCTGCGCAGGACGGGCCGCATCGGCACCCCGCCCGTGGACAGCGAGCCGCGCAGGGTGCGCCGCAGGTCGATGCTGCCCCGCGCGGCACGCCGCCGCCGTGCGGCCAGCCGGGTGGCGAGCTTGCGGGCCAGCGGCCGCACGGTCCGGCGCAGCTCGGCCAGCCGGTCCTTGCCGGCGTTCAGGAAGTCGACCCGGTCGGCGGTGGGTGCCACCGCGCGGCGCGCGATCTCGTCCCGGCCGCGCCGCTCGGCCACCCGGCGCCGCGCCTCCGCCGCCACCAGGGCGCGGAAGGCGTCGACGCGCCGCCGGATCTCGTCGTCGAGCAGCCGGTCCGCGAACCCCGGCTCGCCGGGACGCCCGCGCACGTCGGCGCGGACCCGCGCGAGGAGCGTCTGCGGGCGGATCCGGTCCAGTGCCTGGTACGCCGACCAGCCGTCCGAGCCCGGTGAACTCCCGTACCCGCCGAAGCCGTCGACGGCCTCGATCGCCAGCCGGCCCAGCAGCGCGCTGTCGTCGGCGGCGAGCGCCGCGGCGAGCCGGTCGCGCAGCTCGTCGCGGTCCGCCGCCGCGCCGTCCGGGGCACCCACCCCGCGCGGGAAGTACAGGTCGAAGACCGGGTCGAACACCGGTCGTTGGCCCGTGGTGTGCAGCAGCGTCGCGGCGAGTCCCTCGCGCAGCAGTTCCCGGTCGGCGAGCCCCAGCTCCGCCACGGCCCGTGCCGCGTCCACGGTCTCGCCGGTGCCGACGCGGACGCCGTGCGCGCGCAGCGCGGCCACCAGGTCCGTGAGCCGGGAGGCGACGTCGGAGGTCATACGGCGTCCAGTTCCAGCTTGGCCGCGGCCTTCAGCACGTCGTCCTGGTGCTTGAGGAGCACGCCCAGGGTGTCGCGCACGACGTCCTCGTCCAGCGTGCCGGCACCCAGCGTCAGCAGGGTGCGGGCCCAGTCGACGGTCTCGGCGACCGACGGCGCCTTGCGCAGGTCCATCGCCCGCAGCGCGCCGACCACCCGGACGACCGACTCGGTCAGCGCCGCGCCGATCCCGGGCACCTTCAGCCGGACGATCCGGCGCTCCAGTTCCTCGTCCGGGAACCCGATGTGCAGGAACAGGCAGCGGCGGCGCAGCGCCTCGGACAGCTCACGGGTGGCGTTCGAGGTGAGCACGACGAAGGGGCGGCGGGTGGCGGTGACCGTGCCCAGCTCGGGGACGGTGACCTGGAAGTCGCTCAGCACCTCCAGCAGCAGTCCCTCGACCTCGACGTCCGCCTTGTCGGTCTCGTCGATGAGCAGCACCTTGGGCTCGTCACCTCGGATGGCGGTCAGCAGGGGCCGCGGGAGCAGGAACTCCTCGCTGAAGATGTCGGTGCGCGCCTCGTCCCACGTCTCGCCGCGGCCCGCGCTGATGCGCAGCAGCTGCTTGGCGTGGTTCCACTCGTACAGCGCCCGGGACTCGTCCACGCCCTCGTAGCACTGGAGCCGTACCAGCCGCGCCCCGGCGACCTGGGCGACGGCCTTCGCGAGCTCCGTCTTGCCGACGCCCGCCGGGCCCTCCACCAGGAGCGGCTTGCCGAGGCGGTCGGCCAGGAAGACGGTGGTGGCGACGGCGGGCGACGCCAGGTAGCCGGTCTCGGCGAGGCGTGCGGAGACATCGTCGACGGAAGTGAACAACCGGGCCTCCGGCGGTGGCGGCGGACGGGATCGGCTCCTATCTAAGCGCTTGTTCAGTGCTCCTGTCACCCCTTGCCCAGGGTGGCCGGGTCGCGGTATACCGATCGGTTTCCACCGTCGCGTCCGCGCGGTAACCTCGCGGTATGGCCACGACAGACAACGCGTCCCCCCGCGACCGGCTGCTGGACGCCGCGGCGCGGCTGTTCTACCGCGACGGCGTTTCCATCGGCGTCGAGGCGCTGTGCCGGGCCGCCGGGGTGTCGAAGCGGTCGATGTACCAGCTCTTCGACAGCAAGGACGAGATGCTGGCCGCGAGCCTGGAGCGCCGGCTCCCGCGCTACGAGGAGCAGCTCACGCCGGTCGACGAGGACGGCAGGCCGCCGCGAGAGCGGGTCCTTCGCGTCTTCGAAGTGCTGGAGAAGGCGTCCGCCGACGCGGACTTCCACGGCTGCCCGTACCTCGCGGCGCTGGTCGAGCTGAAGGACCCCGAGCACCCCGCGAGTGTCGTCGCCCGCACGGCCAAGGAGCGGCTGAAGGGTTTCTTCCGGACCCAGGCCGAGAGCGGCGGCGCCCACGACCCCGACCTGCTCGCCCGGCAACTGCTCCTGGTCTTCGACGGCGCCAGCGCCCGTGCCGGAGCCCGCGTGGAGACTCTCGGCGACGGACTGACGACGGCGACGGCGGGCGCGCTGCTGGACGCGGCGGGCGTGAGGTAGCGGGCGCGCGGCACGACGGCAGGCGCCCCCCGGAGCGACCGCCCGCCCTGCCCGGCGATCGCCCGCCCTGCCCGGTCACCGCCCGCCCTGCCCGGTCACCGCCCGCCCTGCCCGGCGACCGCCCGCCCTGCCCGGTCACCGCGCACCCTGCCCGGCCACCGCACGGCGAACGTCGTCGCCCCCGGACGGGTCACCAGAACAAGGCGACCCGGCGGACCGCCCGTTGCAATGGACGGGTGACCGCGCCCCCGGACGACTGCCTCGCGCGCAACGAATGGATCTGCGGCGACTACCTGAGCACGCGCCGCGAGATCCTGCTGGACGCCGTGGGCCGGCACGTCCAGCTGACGACGGTCTCGGTGCTCGTCGGCCTCGCGCTCGCCCTGCCGCTCGCGGTGCTGGCCCGGCGCTGGGGCTGGGCGGCCGGTCCCGTGCTCGGTGTCACGACGATCCTCTACACGATCCCGTCCCTGGCGATGTTCTCGCTGCTGCTCCCCGTGTACGGGCTCTCCGCGACCCTCGTCGTCGCCGGGCTGGTCCTGTACTCGCTGACCCTGCTGGTCCGCAACATCCTCGCCGGGCTGCGGGCCGTCCCCGAGGAGACCCGGCAGGCCGCCCGCGGCATGGGCTACGGCCCGATCCGCCTCCTGCTCACCGTCGAACTGCCGCTCGCCCTGCCGGCCGCCATGGCCGGGCTGCGCATCGCCGCGGTCTCCGCGGTCTCGCTGGTGACGGTCGGCGCGATCGTCGGCTTCGGCGGACTCGGCAATCTCATCTACGCGGGCATGAACACGTTCTTCAAGGCACAGGTGCTGACCGCCTCCGTGCTGTGCGTGCTCGTCGCGATCGCCGCCGATCTGCTCCTGCTGGGCGTCCAGCGCCTCATCACACCCTGGACGAGGACCCGGACGTGAACGTCGTCGCCGAGACCTGGGACTGGCTCACCGACCCCGCGCACTGGTCGGGAGCCGACGGCATCTGGCAGCGGCTGCTCCAGCACCTCGTGCTCACGGTAGTCTGCCTGATCGTCAGCTGTCTGATCGCCCTGCCCGTCGCGGTGGTGCTGGGCCACCTCGGCAAGGGCGGGGCGCTCGCGGTCAACATCTCCAACGTGGGCCGCGCGGTCCCCACCTTCGCGGTCCTGGTCCTCCTGCTGCTGACCCCCGTCGGCGCCTGGAGCGAGGGCCCCACCGTCGTCGCCCTGGTGCTGTTCGCCGTACCGCCCCTGCTGACGAACGCCTACGTCGGCATGCGCGAGGTGGACCGCGGCACCGTGCGGGCGGCGCGGGGGATGGGGATGACGGGACGCCAGGTCATGCTCCGCGTGGAACTGCCGCTGGCCTCCCCGATGATCCTCAACGGGACCCGGATCGCCGCCGTCCAGCTCGTCGCGACCGCCACCATCGCCGCCCTGGCGGGCGGGGGCGGCCTGGGCCGGATCATCACCGCCGGGTTCAACCTGGCCAGCACCCCGATGGTCGTGGCCGGAGCGGTGCTCGTCGCCGTGTTCGCCCTGATCGTCGAGGGGCTCTTCGAGATCGCCGAACGTCTCGCACCGGCATGGGCGAGGGGCACACCGTGAACCGCCGCGCCCCGCGGAGGGCGAAGGCCGGGCGACGCCGCACGCCGCCCGCGGCCGCCCTGCTGCTCCTGGCGACCTCCTGCGCCACCGGCCCCTCCCTGGAGAGCCGGGACGAGGTCACCGCGCCGCCCGGCGACAGCCACCATCTGACCGTGGGCTCCGCCGGCTTCACCGAGAGCGACCTGCTCGCCCAGATGTACGCCCTGCTGCTCGACCAGGCCGGCTACAGGACGTCCCTCATCACCGTCGCCAACCGCGAGCTGTACGAACCCGCCCTGGAATCGGGCCAGATCGACGTCGTCCCCGAGTACGCGGCCACCTTCGCCGACTGGCTCAACGCCAAGACCAACGGCCCCGACGCACCGCCGGTCGGCTCACCCGACCTCGACGCCACCATGAAGGCGCTGCGCGCCCTGGCGACGCCGCGCGGCCTGACCGTCCTGAACCCCGGCCGGGCGGTCGACCAGAACGCCTTCGCCGTGAGCGCGTCCTACGCACGCAGGCACCACCTCAAGACCCTCAGCGACCTGGGCAGGTCCGGACTGCCGGTACGCCTCGCGGCGGGCGACGAGTGCGTGCAGCGGCCCTACTGCGCCCCCGGACTGCGCAAGGTCTACGGCATCGACATCGTCGCGGTCGACCCCAAGGGCGTCGGCACCACGCAGGCCAAACGGGCGGTGCAGAGCGGTCACGACCAGATGGTCCTCACCACCACGACCGACGCCACCCTCGGCGAGTTCGACCTCGTGCTGCTCGCCGACGACAAGCACCTCCAGAACGCCGACTACGTCGTCCCGGTCGTCAACCGCGCCCGCGCCGGAGCCCCCGGCGTCGCCAAGGCCCTCGACAAGCTCAACGCCGTCCTCACCACGGCCGACCTCGCCGCCATGAACCAACAGGTGGACAGCTGGCGGCGGCTGACCACGGACGTGGCCCGGACCTATCTGGAGGACAAGGGCCTGCTGAAGTGAGCCCGGCGGGCACCGGCCCCGGCTCCGGGGGGGGGGCCGCTCTCGGCCCGCACCCCCGCCCCCGGCCTCACGCGTCCGCCACCGAGTCGAAGGCGACCTGTTCCCGTGACACGCCCAGCGCGTCCGCGTCCACCGAGCGGCGCAGGGCCTCGTGGAGCTTGGCCGGGGTCAGGACGCCCAGGAAACGGGCGCCCTGCAGCACGGCGACCCAGCCCGCGTCGTGCTGGAGCATGACGCCGAAGGCCTGTTTCAGTGGGGCGCCCACCGGGACCCAGGCGTTCATCCGGTGGGCCAGGTCCCCGACGGAGGCGCTCGTGCCGAGTTCGTCCAGCCCGACCCAGCCGTGCAGGTCGCCGCGCGCGTCCAGGACCACTGCCCAGCGGGCGCCCTCCGCCCGCAGTCGCCGCGCCGCCCGGCCGGACGGCTCGTCCAGGCGCGCCACCGGCGGCTGCTCCAGATCACCGGGCTCGATCGCGGTCACCGACAGCCGCTTCAGCCCCCGGTCGGCGCCGACGAACTCGGCGACGTACGGCGACGCGGGGGTGCCCAGCACCGCCCCGGGAGTGTCGAACTGCTCGATCCGCCCCTGCCCGTACACGGCGACGCGGTCACCGAGCCGCACCGCCTCCTCGATGTCGTGCGTCACCATCAGCACCGTCTTGCGCACCGCGGCCTGCATCCGCAGGAACTCGTCCTGCAACTGCTCCCGCACCACCGGGTCGACCGCCCCGAACGGCTCGTCCATCAGCAGCACCGGCGGATCGGCGGCCAGCGCCCGCGCCACCCCGACCCGCTGCCGCTGGCCGCCCGACAGCTGGTGCGGATAGCGCGGCCCGTACGTCTTCGGGTCAAGACCCACCAGTTCGAGCAGCTCCGCCGCCCGCGTCCGCGCCTTCGTGCGCTTCCATCCGATCAGCGCCGGCACGGTCGCCGTGTTGTCCAGGACGGTGCGGTGCGGGAAGAGGCCGACCTGCTGGATGACGTAGCCGATGCGGCGCCGCAGCCGTACCGGATCGACCGCGGCGATGTCCTCGCCATCCACCAGGATCCGGCCCGAGGTCGGCTCGATCAGCCGGTTGACCATCATCATGGTCGTCGTCTTGCCGCAGCCCGACGGGCCCACGAGCGTGACGAGCTCGCCCTCGGCCACCTCGAAGGAGAGCTGGTCCACCGCGGTCGTCCCGTCCGGATACCGCTTGCTGACCTGCTCGAACCGGATCATTGCCTCACGCTAGCCGTGGTGTCCCCACCGCGCTCCTCCGTACCGCCCCGCACCTGCCGAACGGCCCACCGCGACGCCCTACCGCGTGTCCAGCAGCACCACCTCCAGGGTGCGCGGGCCGTGCACCCCCTCGACCCGGTCCAGCTCGATGTCGCTGGTCGCCGAGGGACCGGAGATCCAGGTCAGCGGACGGGCGGGGTCGAGGCGTTCGAGGGCCTGCGGGACGGAGGCCACGACCTGGTCCGGAACGCGGACGACGCAGATGTGGTGGTCAGGGATCAGCGTGATGCGGCGCCTGCCCTGGTCGGGGCCGCCGTCCAGGACGAGCGTGCCGGTCTCGGCGACGGCGAGCGCGCAGCCGGTGACCACGCTGTCGACCTTGTCCAGCTCCTGCGGCGTGCTCACGGCACGGTCGTGCACTCGGGTGGGGTCAGCGGCGGACATCCAGGCCGGCGGCAGCCCGGGAGGCACCAGCACGAACCGCGGTCCCCGTTCGGCCAGCAGCCGCATGACGAGGTACGGCAGTTCCTCCTCGTCCGTGCGGTGCACGATCGCCCGGTAGTCCGCCAGGTTCTCGGCCAGCAGATCCACCGTCTCGTCGGTACTCCGCCGGCCGTGCTCGCGCAGATAGTCCCGGACCACCGCCCGCTCGTACGGTGTGTCGTCCCGGGGTACGTCCGCGAGCGCGCGCCGCACCCTGCCCAGGATCCTGTCCCTGCTGCTCATGTCGCCCCGTCCTTCCCGCTGCCGCCCCGCGTGCGCTGCCACCAGTCCCGGAACGGCTCCGCGGGCACCGCCGGCAGATCCCGTGTCCCCGTCCACGCGCCGCCCGGACCGGGCAGGGTGCGCGGATGGACGCGCCGGGTGAGCGAGGCGAGCCGCTGGCCGGCGCGCAGGACGCCGGGGCGGGCGAACGCCCAGCCGGCCGCCCGCATCGCCGCCCGCTCGGCGGCGTGCCCCTTCGCCGGCTTCAGCACGACCCTGTTGCCCCCGCGGACCACCGGGCCGCCCGCCACGACCCGCTCCCGCAGATGCACCAGCACCTCCGGGATGTCGATGGCCACCGGACAGACGTCGTAGCAGGCCCCGCACAGTGAGGACGCGTACGGCAGCGACGCGTCGATCTCGCTTGCCGTCCCCCGCAGTTGAGGGCTGAGGATGGCGCCGATCGGGCCCGGGTAGACCGACCCGTACGCATGGCCCCCCGCCCGCTCGTAGACCGGGCACACGTTGAGACACGCCGAGCAGCGGATGCAGCGCAGTGCCTGACGGCCGACCTCGTCGGCGAGGGTGTCGGTACGGCCGTTGTCGAGCAGCACCAGATGGAAGGCGCGCGGCCCGTCCCCGTCCGTCGTGCCCGTCCACATGCTCGTGTAGGGGTTCATACGCTCCGCCGTCGAGGAGCGCGGCAGCGTCTGCAGGAACACCTCCAGGTCCCGCCAGGTCGGCACCAGTTTCTCGATGCCGACGACCGAGATCAGCGTCTCGGGGAGGGTGAGGCACATCCGCCCGTTGCCCTCGGACTCCACGACCACCAGCGTGCCCGTCTCGGCGACCATGAAGTTGGCGCCGGAGATGCCGACCTTGGCGCGCAGGAACTTCTCCCGCAGGTGCAGCCGGGCGGCCTCGGCCAGTTCGGCGGGCGTGTCGCCGAGGTCGGTGGGCGCCGGGCGGCCCCACTCGGCCATCTCGCGGGTGAAGATGTCCCGGATCTCGCCGCGGTTGCGGTGGATCGCCGGGACCAGGATGTGCGAGGGCCGGTCGTGGCCCAACTGCACGATCAGCTCGGCGAGATCCGTCTCGTACGCCCGGATGCCCTCCGCATCCAGCGCCTCGTTGAGCCCGATCTCCTGCGTGGCCATCGACTTGACCTTGACGACCTCGGTCTCGCCCGTCTCCTTGACCAGGCCGGCGACGATCCGGTTGGCCTCGTCGGCGTCGACGGCCCAGTGGACGGTGCCGCCCGCCGCCGTCACCGCCTCCTCCAACCGCATCAAATAGTGGTCGAGATGACGGAGCGTGTGGTCTTTGATCCGCCGTCCCGCCTCGCGCAGCTCGGCCCAGTCGGAGATCTCGGAGACCGCCTTCTCCCGCTTGGCGCGGATGGTGTGCGTGGCGTGCCGCAGATTGCCGCGCAGGACGGGATCGCGCACCGCCTCGTGCGCGGCGGCCGGGAAGGACGGCATGCCGACGAAGGTTCCGCTCACAGCGCCGGTTCCTCCTCCGTGCTCGCCAGGATCTCCGCCAGGTGCACCGGCCGCATGTCCGTGCCGAGCCGGGTCATCGTGCCGCCGATGTGCAGCAGACAGGAGTTGTCCGCCGCGCACAGCACCTCGGCGCCCGTCGACTCGGCGTTGCGCACCTTGTCGGCCCCCATCGCCGCCGAGACGTCCGCGTTCTTCAGCGCGAACGTGCCCCCGAACCCGCAGCACTCCTGCGCGCCGGGCAGCTCGGCCAGCTCCAGCCCCTTCACCGCCTCCAGCAGCCGGCGCGGCCGGTCACCGAGCCGCAGCCCGCGCAGCCCGTGGCAGCTGGGGTGGTACGTCACCCGGTGCGGGTAGTACGCGCCGACGTCCGTGACCCCCAGCACGTCCACCAGGAACTCGCTGAGTTCGTACGTCTTCGGCACGACCGGCGCCAGCGCGGTCGCCAGGGTGCCGCCCCGCCCCTCCGCCCGGGCCCGCGCGCCCATCCGCGGATAGAGCTCCCGCACCATCGCCCCGCACGACCCGGACGGCGTCACGATCGCCTCGTACTCGCCGAATACATCGGAGAAATGCCGGGCCAACGGCTCCGCCTCTCGCCGGTAGCCGGTGTTGTAGTGGGCCTGTCCGCAGCAGGTCTGGGCCATCGGGAAGTCGACCTCCACACCCAGTCTGGTCAGCAGTTTCACCACGGCGCGACCAGTGTCCGGATAGAGCGTGTCGTTGACACAGGTCAGGAACAGGGCGACACGCATCGCGGCTCCTTGGAATAGATCATCCGATGAGTGCAGGGTAGTGCGGCGGCGCGGTCAGGGGGAGACCTCGCTCACGCACCGGCGAGCCCGGCCTGTGCCGCCCGCCAGGGCGCCGAGCCGCCGCGTGGCGCGTAGTGGGTGAGGGACAGGGTGCGGGCCAGCAGCCCGCGCATGTCCGCCCGGTCGCCGACGAGTCCGTGGGCCCGCGCCTGGACCAGCACGTTCCCGAAAGCCGCCGCCTCCGTCGGGCCCGCCACCACCGGCAGCCCACAGGCGTCGGCGGTCAGCTGGCACAGCAGCGCGTTGCGCACCCCGCCGCACACCACATGGACGACGTTCACGGCGTGCCCGGCCAGCCGCTGGGCGTCCTCGACCGCCCGCCGGTGAGCGAGGGCGAGCGAGTCGAGGACGCAGCGCGTGACCTCGGCCGGTGACCCCGGCACCGGCTGACCGGAGGCACGGCACGCCTCGGCGATCCGCTCCGGCATCCGCCCCGGCGCGAGGAACGCCGGGTCCGCGGCGTCCACCACCGACCGCAGCCCCGGCACGGCCGCCGCGGCCCGCAACAGCCCGCCGAGATCCGGCTCGCCCCAGGCCCGCAGGCACTCCTGGAGCAGCCACAGCCCCATGATGTTGCGCAGGTGGCGGACCGTGCCGTCCAGCCTCAGTTCGTTGGTGAAGTTGGCGGCCCGGCTCTCCTCCGGCGTCCGCCGAGGACCTCGGCCGCACCGAGGTGCAACTGCTCGCCGAGCAGATCGGCTACAAGGGCGAGATCGCGATCCTCTCCGCCGCGCAGACCGCGACGAACCAGAACACCTGGATCGAGTTCATGAAGCTGGTCAAGGTCGCTTACGGCAACGACGACGCGCAGGCGTCCTTCCAGCAGACCCAGGGACTGCTGCAGGAGTACCCGAACCTGAAGGGGATCATCTCCCCGACCACCGTCGGCATCAAGGCCGCCGCCCAGTACCTGTCCGGCTCCCAGTACAAGGGCAAGGTCAAGCTGACCGGCCTCGGCACCCCCAACGACATGCGCAAGTACGTCAAGAACGGCACCGTCGAGGCGTTCGAGCTGTGGGACCCGGCGAAGCTCGGCGAGCTGGCGGCCCGCACCTCGGTGGCGCTGGTGTCGGGCCAGATCACCGGCAAGGAGGGCGAGACCTTCACGCGCTCAACGCCCTCGCCGAGGCGGGCCTCGGCCCCGGGGCGCTGCGCGAGCTGCCCACCGAGCGGCTCGACGTCGCCGCCGGCCGGGACGCCGGCGCCCGGCTGCTCGGCCTCGCCGACCGCCCCAGCGCCGTCTTCTGCGCCAACGACCTGCTCGCGCTCGGCGTGCTCCAGGCGCTCTACGCAGCCGGCGTCAGCGTCCCCGACGACCTCGCCCTGGTCGGCTACGACGACATCGAGTTCGCCGCCGCGGCCGCCGTACCCCTCACGTCCGTGCGCCAGCCGGCCGTCACGATGGGCGCGCTGGCCGCCGAACTGCTGCTGGAGGAGACGGAGGTGGGGACCGGGGCGCGCAACGGCACGCCCCGGCACGAACACCGCAGGGTCGTGCTCCAGCCCGAGCTGGTGGTCCGCCGCTCCAGCCTGCCGGGCCGTTGACCGGCCGCACCGGCCGCCCGCACCGACCGGCCGCACCGGCCGCCCGCACCGGCCGCCCGC
>NZ_JBSFCI010000055.1:0-41995 GCF_053593375.1 Streptomyces sp. NPDC002309
GGGGGTGTCCGCCCGCAGCGGTTGGCGCGTCAACCCGGGTAAGTCGGTGAGAGACCGATTCCGCGCCGTTCCGAGGACGGACACCCCCCGGCCCGACCCCGACGACAAGCCGCACCCTGGGCGCGACAGCAACCCCCACCGGACACAGACAGGCGCCGCAGGCATCGAAACACCTAACACCAGCGAGCGAAATGCTCCTCCACGACCACCCGCACGGCGTCCAGATCCCGCAGCACCAGCGCATCGACCAGGGCGGCATGCTCGGCCGCGTCGGCCACCAGCTCCGTACGCCCCCCGGAGGCCTCCACCATGGCCCACTGCGCCCGGTGCTGCACGTCATCGGCGATCCGCACCAGTTGCTCGTTCCCGGCGAGTCCCAGCAGCGCCCGGTGAAAGGCCCGGTCGGCCTCCGCATACGTCACCCGGCACCCGGAGGACGCCGCGCGCACGGTCGCCTCGGCCGCCGGCCGCAGCTCCGCCCACCGGTCCGACGGCACCTCCCCCGCCAGCCGCAGGATCACCGGCGCCTCGATCAGCCGCCGCACCTCGGCGAGTTCGGCCAGCTCACGCGCGTCCCGCTCGACCACCCGAAAGCCCCGGTTGAGGACGACCTCGACCGCGCCCTCGGACGCCAGCTGCTGCATGGCCTCCCGGACCGGCGTCGCCGACACCCCGAGCCGTTCCCCCAGTGCCGGCGCCGAGTACACCTCCCCCGGCCGCAACTCCCCGCGCACCAGCGCGGCCCGCAGCGCGGCCAGGACCTGCCCCCGCACGGAGGCCCGCTGCACCACGGGACGGATCGGCGCCTCACCGTGCGTGTGCTCCCCCCGCACGGCCCCGGCACCCTGATCGACCCCCCGCCCCCGCCCCTCAGCGGCACCGGCACCGGCACCGGCTGACGACGTAGGCACCCGCACCTGGGGCACGGCGAAATCGGCGAAGCCGCCCTCGGCGAAGCCCTGCGCACCTCGCTCCACGGGTCCTCCTCCGGACGTGTCGGCACTTCGGGTCATTAACGGCGGCTTGTTACTCGTCCGTCAAGCACCTTAGGCGCAGAAGCCCCCGGTTCATATCCGCCCGATGTCGGGTAAGGTAAGCCTTACCTCTACACGGCCCCTGACTTCTGCGAATGGGTGGTCCCCGTATGCCCGTGCCCGCCTCGGCCACAGCAAGCGCGTACGCCCGCCTCATGGAAGTCATCCCCAGCATGGCCGTCACGGAGCTGGCCGACGCGGAGCCGTTCCCCACCGGCCCCGGATGGATCACCAGCGACGCCCTCGCCGCAGGCGGCACCGCCCTCGACGAGTTCCTCGCCCACGACGACGCCCAGGTCGTCAGCGACTACGGCCGGCGGGCCCGCCCCGACGTCATAGCCAGTTTCGGCCTGCACCGCTACGCGTGGCCGGCCTGCCTGCTGATCACCGTCCCGTGGTTCCTGAGCCGCCGCGTCCCCCGTTACCCCGTGACGCATGTCTCGTACGACCGGAACGCCCCCGGCCTGCCCATGGGCCACCTCGTCGTCCGCCCGCACGGCTTCGCCTGCCTGCCCGACGACCCCGCCGCCGCCCTTCCGGGTGCCACGGTGGTACCGGACGAGGAGGCCCTGCGGGCCGAGGTGCGCGCGGCCGTCGCCGAGCACCTCGAACCGGTCCTCGCCGCGTTCGGCCCCCGGATGCGCCGCCGCGGCCGGGCACTGTGGGGCATGGCGACCGACGAGATCGTCGAGGGCCTGTGGTACGTCGCCCACCTTCTGTCCGAGGAGGACCGCGCACGCGGCGAACTGGAGCTGCTGCTGCCCGGTGCGACCACACCGTACGCGGGTTCGGCCGCCTTCCGTGACCTCAAGGGCCCGAACGGCGAGGCACTCCCCACCCGGGACCGGGTGAGCTGCTGCATGTTCTACACGCTCCGCCCCGAGGACACCTGCGCCACCTGCCCCCGCACCTGCGACGCCGACCGCGTCACCAAGCTGCTGGCCACGACGGCCGGTTGAGGCGGCTCACGCCCCGTCACATCCAGTAAGATCATCGGGGACTGCTCCGCACGACCGCACCCGCACCACCGCTCCACCCGCATCACTCGTACGGGTAGTCTTATTCGAACTCAACTCCGCCCCTCACGCGGCAGTTCGAGCAGAACGCCGCCCCGGGCATCCCCTTGCACTTCTCTGGCGGCCTCTTGCCCCGAAACCCCCTGAGGGCCGGATGGTTTGGGCCACCATGGCGGGCGTTACGCCCTATCCCAATGCAAGGGACCCCAGATGAGACTGACCGACATATCGCTGAACTGGCTGCTACCGAGCGCCGTGTTGCTCGCGGGGATGCTGACGGCGGTTGCGGTACTCCAGCGCGGCAAGCGCTCCGCGGGGAACGACGCGGGCGCTGACGACTCGTGGGAGCGTATGGAGGAGCGCCGCAGGCGCAAGGAAGCCATATACGGCACCGCTGCCTACGTGCTCCTCTTCTGCTGCGCGGCGGTCGCCGCGGCGCTCTCCTTCAAGGGCCTCGTCGGCTTCGGCCAGCAGAACCTGGGCCTCAGCGGCGGCTGGGAATATCTGGTTCCGTTCGGGCTCGACGGCGCGGCGATGTTCTGCTCGGTGCTCGCGGTGCGTGAGGCCAGCCACGGCGACGCGGCGCTCGGCTCCCGGATACTGGTGTGGACGTTCGCCGGCGCGGCGGCCTGGTTCAACTGGGTGCACGCCCCCCGCGGCCTCGGCCACGACGGCGCCCCCCACTTCTTCGCGGGCATGTCCCTCTCGGCGGCGGTCCTCTTCGACCGCGCGCTGAAGCAGACCCGCCGGGCCGCCCTGCGCGAGCAGGGTCTGATTCCGCGTCCGCTGCCGCAGATCCGCATAGTCCGCTGGCTGCGGGCGCCGCGTGAGACGTACAAGGCGTGGTCGCTGATGCTGCTGGAGGGCGTCCGCACCCTCGACGAGGCCGTCGACGAGGTGCGCGAGGACAAGCGGCAGAAGGAGCAGACGCGGCTGCGGCGGCGTGAGCAGGAGCGGCTGGAGCGGGCGCAGCTCAAGGCCATCAGCCGGGGCCACGGCCGCGGCTTCGTCGGCCGGGGCGGCGGACGGCAGGCCGAACTGCCCGCCGTGGAACAGAGCGCCGAACGCGTCCCCGCGGAGCCTGCCATATCCACCGCGGAACCCCTCCCGGTCCGCACCCGGCCCTCGTTGGAGCCCGTCCGCACCGGTTCGGACCCGATCACGGTCGACCTGACCGCTGAGGACGACACCATGGCCCTCCCGCGCCTCGACTCCCTCGAGCGCAAACTGAAGGACCTGGAGCGGCAGTTCGGCTAGGACCGGACAGCACGGGACGGGGGTGCGGTCCGACGCGGACCGCACCCCGTGCCGTTCAGGCGGCCTCCGCGTCCGCCTCCAGCTCGAACCACACCGACTTGCCCCGTTCGTGCGGCCGGACGCCCCACGCGTCCGCGAGGGACTCCACCAGCACCAGCCCCCTGCCGTGCGTGTTCTCGTCGGGGCTCGCCACCCGTGGCAGCGGCCTGCGGGCCACGTAGTCCCGTACCTCCACCCGTAGTCCGTGGGACCCTACGATGGCCGTCAGGACCGCCTCGTGATCGGTGTGGACGATCGCGTTGGTGACGAGTTCGCTGGTGAGCAGTTCCGCTATCTCCGCCCGGCCGGGCTGTCCCCAGTGCCGTAGCAGGTCGCGCAGCTCTCTGCGGGCCTCCGGGACCGCCCTCAGGTCCGCCCGCCCGAGTCTGCGTCTCAGTTGCGGCGCCCGTGCCTGCTCCGTGGCGCCGTCGGCCTCTTCCTCCACCGTCCCCGCCGAGAAGGCCCCGAACGTCGTGGGACCGCCCCCTCGTGCCTGCCTCTTCATCTCCCCCGCCCCCGTGCCGATGTCGGTTCCCCTCCTGGCCGAACACGTTCACGGGGATCCATGCCCGATGGCCGCCGAGGCAGTCATGTGGAATCGTCAACGACCGGGTGTTCGGCCACGGCTGCGCCCGCCCCGGCCACCCCACCGGGGCGGGCGCCCGCGCGTCCGGTGCGGGAGGGTCCGGAACTGATCGCCCCAACTGCCCACACGGGGCTGCCGATCCGGCCTTGGTCGCGCAGCGCGTGGGACGGCCGGTTCTCGGCGTCCGCTCGCCGTCCGCCGTGGCGGAGCCGGGACGCGGCGGGGCGGACCGGCCGAATCCGTACGGCACGGCAGCGCCCTCCCCACCCCCGTGGGAGAGGGCGCCGCCGTTTCCCGGAGGGCACTGCGCGATCAGTACAGCTTGTTCACCGCGGTGGTGGTGGTCCGCTTGAAGGCGCGGACGGGGGCGTCGGAGAAGTCGCCCATCTGCGCCCAGTCCACGACGGTGACGGTCCGGCCGTCGCGGCCCACCGACATCAGGCGGATGTCCGTGGCACCCCAGGCGGTCCAGGTGTGCAGGGCGTGCACCCGGGCGCCCTCCTCGACCGGCAGGGCACCGTGGTCGCGATGTGTGGCGCCGATCTCCGGGTCCTGCTCGAGGCGGTCCGCGCAGTTCCGGATCTCCTTGTTCATGCGGTTCGCCAGGGCCTTGGCCTTGGTGACGCTGCCGGTGACGATGGTCAGCTGGCGGGCGCTGGTGTCCAGGTCGGTGCGGAAGTCCCGGTAACGGGAGTCGTAGCCCGGGAAGACGTCGGCCAGGCACAGGTCGAGCTCGGGCGGGACGCCGTCGGTGACCTTGCCGGCGGTCCAGGAGGACGAGGGGTGCGGCGGCAGCTGTGAGGCCGAGAGGAACTTGGGCGAAGGCTTCGGCGCGGCGGCACCCGCCGGTGCGGCGAGGGTCGTGAGCGCGGTGAGCCCGGCGACGACGAGTGCGGTGAGCGCACCGGCTCGGATGCGGTTGGGCATGGGTCCCCCCGTGAACGGGTCGTGTCGGATGAGTCGTACGAAGTGGAAGCGTCGCTCTCGGTGCCGGGGCCGGAGGCCGGTCCGGCGGAACGGGGAGCGACACCGAGAGCATCGGCGGTCCCGGCGGACGGCCGCAACAGCCGACGCGACATCCGGCACGGTGGAACCATCCCAGCCCGGTTGACGTGCAGATATGTGAGTGCCTGGGATGCCGTCCCGGGTCGGGACGGAGGGTACGGTGCCGGCACACGACGACGTGGAGGAGTTCGCGGCGCTGCTGCGGGCGTTCAAGGCGCGCACCGACCGCAGCTACGGCTCGCTGGCCCGCCGCCTCGGCATGAACACCTCGACACTGCACCGCTACTGCGCCGGTGACGCGGTCCCGCTCGACTTCGCGCCGGTCGAACGCTTCGCCGCGCTGTGCGGCGCCTCCCCGGAGGAGCGGCTGGACCTCCACCGCCAGTGGCTTCTCGCCACCGCGGCCCGCCGGAGAGGCCGGAGCCAGGAGGAGGCCTCCGCGAACGGCACCCCGCCGCCGGAGCCCCGTGCGACGGAGCCCCACACGGAGCCGGCGCCCGCGCAGACGCCTGCGTCCGTGCCCGCCGTCACCGGAAGGAGCGGGCGCTCCTGGTACCGAGGGCGCCGGCCGGCCCTCGCCGCCGGACTCGCCTCCGCCCTGTTCGTCGCCCTCGTCGCCCTGCGTCCGGACGGTGGCGGCGGCAAGGAGGACGCGAGGTCCCCGCGTCCGATGGCCGTCACGGCTCCGCTCGCCTGGACCGCCGACTCCCAGGCGTGGTCGCTCGGCTGCGGTCACGACTACGTCATCCGCAGATCTCCCGACCGGGTCCCCCCGCCTCCCGCCCCGCAGGACGCCGGGCAGTGGGCGGCCACCCAGGACGCCGTGCACGGGCGGGAGACGAACATCCGGGTCTCCGTGCAGGGCAGGACGTCCACGGCCGTGGTCCTGGAGGCGCTGCGCGTCCGCGTCGTCGGCCGCGCCGACCCGGTGCCCGGCACGGCGTACGCCATGGACCAGGGCTGCGGCGGCGCGCTGACGCCCCGCCACTTCGCGGTGGACCTGGACGCCGACCGCCCCCTCGCCCGCGCGATGCCCGGCAACGACGCGGGCGACCCGATCCCCGCGGTGCGCATGCCCTACCGCGTCTCCGCCGAGGACCCGGAGGTCCTCCTGGTGAACGCCCGCACCGCGACCTGCGACTGTGCGTGGTACCTGGAACTGGACTGGTCCTCCCAGGGCCGGTCCGGCACGCTCCGCATCGACGACGACGGCCGTCCGTTCCGCACGACCTCCCTCACGGACCTGCCCCGGTACGCCTACGACACCGCGACGCGCCGCTGGACGCCCTACGTGGAGTAGGCCCTGCCGGACAGGCCGAGGATCGGCCGGCGCCGTGGTCGCCGACGGGATCGCGGCGGACCGTCAGGAGGGGCAGACCTCGACACCGGGCGCGGGGTCGGCGCCGACGTTGACGTTGCCGCCCCAGGCCCACACGAAGTAGTAGGTGTGCCCGGGGAAGTGGACGGTGACCTGGTACCAGACGTCCGTGGTGTAACCGCCGGCCGTCACGCGCTCACCGCGCCCGTAGCACTTCACCACTCCGGTGGCCCCCTCCGGGCCGCTGGTGCCGAGGATCCGGTACGACGTACCGGGTCCGGTCCTGATGTTGCTGTTCGGCTGCAGGATCGGGGAGGCCTGGACGGTGCCGGCGGCCTGCTGGGAGGCACCGGCGGCGGCCTGGGAGGCACCGGCCCCGCCGAACAGGGTGAGGGCGGTACCGGCCGCGAGGCCGGCGGCGGTGAGACGGGCGCTGCGCTTGAACATGGTGGACTCCTCGTCAGGCCGGAACCGGGCTCGTCGTTCGCGACCCGGTGGCGTACCTCGCCGCCTCATGGACGCAGCCCGGCGCCTCGGCGTATGGCCGTCCCGCGGCACATGTCCCTTCGTCCCGTCCTCATACGGCGCGGCGTGCGCGCCCGTCCACCCGGTGGTGCGGGCGACGCACCTGACCGGCGACGGGCCCGGGACGGGCACGTGCCCGAACGATCGGAAGGGGACGACATGTCGAGCAAGTCAGCGAGGCGGGGCGCCCGACGGGGCGGCGCGGCGGCGGTGCTGTGCGCGCTCGCCATGACGGTGGGCGCCGCGCCCGCCGGCGCGGCTGCGGAACAGCGGCCGGCGAGCCCGGTGTTCACCACCTGGGCGACGGATGTGAACGTCCGCGAGGATCCGTCCCCGGGCTACCGCTGCCCCGAGTTCCCCTCACCCGGCAACTGCCCTCAGGTGGCCGGCAGGGCGCAGCCGGGCGACCGGCTCGAAGTGCTGTGCCAGACGCGCGGTGAGACGGTCGGCGGCAACCCGTACTGGGTCTTCGTGGACAACCGGACCCGGGGCTTCGACGGGTGGATGGCGAGCTACTACATCTCGCACCCGGACAACTGGCTGCCCGGCGTCCCGCAGTGTTACGGACCGTGACACGTCGGTGTGCGGGCCCTTGTGGCGGAAGGTGCCCTGAGGGCACCGGCGAGCTGCTCTGTCGTCCTGGTCAGTGACTCACCCTCCACCGGCGTCACCCGAATGGAGTACTCCAACGCGCCACCCAAATGGGTGAAGATCATGCTGGCTAGTGTCCCCAACCGAGGCAATCCGTGAAAGGGAAACCACATGCGCATTCGACGATTCCTCGCCGCCGTCATCGCCGCGGCAGCCCTCGCCGGACTCGGCCTCACAGGCGCCACCACCGCCTCGGCCGCCAGCCTCACCCCGGGTGAGTGCGAGCAGGGCGGCGGAACGGTCAATTGGGCGAACAACACGTGCAAGGGTGGCATGTACGACGGGCAGATGGTCGACTGAACCTCACCAGGCGCCCCGCAGCCACGCGCTGCGGGGCGCACCCGCGCGAGCATGCCGCGACAGCGCGGTCACACCGAGATACATCGATCCACAGGGTTCGCCCTCACGCCTCCCACACGGCGGCCGCCGTACGGTCGTCGGCGTAGCCCTTCACCCGTGCCTGGGTGTCGGCGAGGAAGGCGGCGAGGCCCGGTGGCTCCGGGGCCGCCCAGCGCTGCCGCAGATGCGCGGGCAGCTCCGGTTCGCCGCGCAGCGGCTCCGCCAGGCCGCCCGTGCACATCAGGAGCGTGTCACCCGGCCGGGCGACGGAGGCGCGGAAGCGGAAGGGTTCGCGGGGTGGCTCGGGGGCCGGTTCGTAGGGGCTCGGCGGGGTCGGTATGCCGAGGTCCATCGTGAGCCGGTCGCCCGCCGAGGTCTCGGCGGACGGTGAGCCGAAGCCGAGGACGGGCTCGCCTGCGATATCGCCGGTCCGCGGTTCGATGTCCTGCCAGGCGCCGTCCCGCAGCCGGAACAGCCCTCCGGCGCCGACACCGAAGAAGACCCGGGTGCGGCAGCCGGGGTCGGCGGGCAGGAGCAGGCAGCGCAGGGTGGCGGCGTACTCGTCGGGCCGCAGGCCCTGTTCGGCGGCGCTGGCGCGGAGTCTGCCGAGGCTGCGGTCGGTGAGGCGGTGCAGTCCGGACTTGAGGTCGCCGCGCCGGCCGGCGCGTATGTCTTCGGCGAGGCGCGGGTGGCTGCTCCCGACCGCGCGCCCGATCCACCGGCACACCTCGGCGGCGGCGCGGTGCGCGCCGGCGGTGGCGCGGGCGCCGGTGGCCATCGCGACCAGCACGAGCGCGGTGTCTCCGGTGCCGAACCGCGCGGTGAACAGGGCGTCGCGGCGCGGCTCGCCCCGGTAGCGCGCGGAGTCCCCGCGCACGGAGGCCGCGCGCAGCGTGCAGGCGCCGTAGTGGGCGCCGTCCAGGACGGTGTCGGCGACCACGTCGCCGAGGTCGTCGGGGTCGGCGGGCGGGAGAGCGGTGGGCTCGGGCTCGTAGGTGGGCGGTCCTGAACCGACGTGGTGCAGCGGGGCGGGGGCGACGGGGGCCAGACGGGGCGGTGCGGGTGGGGGCGGCGGGAACGGCGGGGGCGGCTCCGCGAAGGTGGGGGCGGTGCGGCCTGTGGCCGAGGTGGTGGGGCCTTTGGGCGGGAGCGGTGCGGACGGGGCGGTCCCGGCGTCGCGAGGCCCGGGGGCGGGCCTGTCGGCGCCGGGCCGGGCGTCCGGGCGGCCGGCGCCGTCCCATGGCGGTGGTGCGTCGCCGGGGCGTGGGGGCGGTGAGCCGCCGGGATCGCCCGGCGGTCCCGTCACCGCGTCCGCCGCCGAGGCGAAACGGTCGTCGAGCGACTCGGGTGTGCGCGCGGGGCCCGTGTCCTCGGTGGTGCCGTCGTACAGCTGCCCCCACCAGTCGTCGGATTGACCGGCGGGCCTTCCCCCCTGCTGGTTCATGCCCTCGATTGTCCACCGTACGGGCCGGATGAAAACGGGGCGTTCGGAAATTGGCCCGCGGCTCACCGCGGGCGCACGACACGTCGGGGCGACCTGCCGTACAGGTGACCGAGAAGGACGGCGTGGGCGCGGGGGCCGTGCACGGGTGCGGGGCAGTGGCCACCGGGCGACTCCACCCCCCACGGGAGAGCCGCCCGGCGACGCGATACACCCGGTGCCCGTCGGCGCCGGTGGGCTCACCATGGCAGGGTTACGCGCGGTACGGCGACGAGGTGTCGTGGCGCAAATGCGACGTGGCCTGTTTGCGCCACGGCCGGCCGACCCGGCGCCCTCCCGCACCCGGCGACCTGCGACCTGCGACCTGCGACCTGCGACCTGCGACCTGCGACCTGCGAGGTTCCGCGGGTTCCCGCAGGCTGGGCAGATGGGAGTGTGGCAGCTCCTGCTGGCCGGACTGCTGATGCTGGCCGGTCTGTGCGGAGTGCTGGTGCCCGGTGTTCCGGGGTCGTGGCTGGTGTGGGCGGCGGTCATGTGGTGGGCGCTTCAGGACCCGGGGCCGGCCGCCTGGTTCGTGCTGGTCGGGGCCACCGTCGCGCTGTTCCTGGCGCAGGTGGTGCGCTGGGCCCTGCCGCCGCGCAGGCTCCGCGAGAGCGGCGCCACCCCGCAGATGGCCGTGTACGCCGGGCTCGGCTCGCTCGCCGGTTTCGTCCTCGTTCCGGTCGTCGGCGCGATCCCCGGCTTCATGGCCGGCATCTACCTCTGCGAACGTCTTCGGCTCGGCCGCCACGCAGGGGCCTGGGCCGCCGTGCGCACGGCGATGCGCTCGGGCGGCTCCAGCGTGCTCGCGGAGCTGTTCACCTGCCAGCTGATCATGGCCGCCTGGCTCATCGTCGTGATCCGGGGCTGACCGCCCCTCAGTCCTTGCGGCCGGTCACCGCGACCGTCACCCCGAGGCCGATCATGGTCAGACCGCCGGCGCCACCGACGGCCGCGAGCCGGCCCGGGGACCGGGCGAACCAGTCGCGCGCGCCTGCCGCGGCCAGCCCCCAGACGCTGTCACAGGCGACGGCGATGAGGTTGAAGACCAGGCCGAGCAGCAGCATCTGCGCGATGACGTGCCCCTGCGCGCGGTCCACGAACTGGGGCAGCACGGCGGCGAAGAACACGATCGTCTTCGGGTTCGTCACCCCGACCGCGAACCCCTCCCACAGTGTGCGCAGTCCTCCGGGGCCGGCTTCCGCCCGGCCGAACGCCGCCCGCAGCGCGTGCCGTTGCCGTATCGCCCGGACGCCCAGGTGGATCAGATAGGCGGCGCCGGCCAGCTTCAGCGCCATGAAGACGACGGCCGACCGCTCCACCACCGCCCCCACACCGAACGCCACGGCGACCACGGCGGCGTACGCCCCCAGCGTGTTGCCCACCACCGTGGTCAGGGCGGCCCTGCGCCCCTGCGCCAGGGCACGCCCGATCACGAAGAGCACACTCGGCCCGGGGACCATGATCAGCAGGAACGACATGGCGGCGAAGGCCGCGAGTCGGTCGGTCGACACCATGCCGCCCACGGAACCACGGGGGCCGCGCGCGGTTCAATCGGTTATCCGGCGGCGCCCGCGGGCGGCAGCGCGCCCTCCAGCGTCAGCAGCCGCACCTTGCGCTCCAGGCCGCCCGCGTAGCCGGTCAGCGAGCCGTCGGCACCGATGATCCGGTGGCAGGGGCGCACGACGAGGAGCGGGTTGGCGCCGATCGCGCCGCCGACGGCCCGCACGGCCGCGCGCGGGGCGCCGATCCGCGCGGCGATCTCGCCGTACGTGGTGGTGGCGCCGTAGGGCAGCGAGTCGATCGCGTCCCACACCCGCCGCCGGAACGGCGTCCCCTCGGTGCGCCGTGGCAGCCGGAACTCCTTCAGCTCCCCGGCGAAGTACGCGGCGAGCTGCTCCCGCGCCTCGCCGAAGAGGGCGGGATCGTGCCGCCATCCCTCCTCGACCGTCCGTCCGCCCTTCTGTCCGGGGACGGACAGGGAGGTGAGGGTGCCGTCCGGGTCGGCGGTGAGCAGCAGCTCGCCTAGAGGGCTGCCGACGGTGGCCCAGTGGGTCTCCACGGAGGGAACGGCCGCGGGGGTGGTCGCGGGGGTACGGGCGGTGGTGCTCACGGGAACTCCAGCTCCCCTGCTGTGCGCAGGTGTTGTACGGCGTACGAGCGCCAGGGGCGCCAGCTGTCGGGAAGGTCCGCGCCAGGTGGGGCGACGTCGGGGTCGCCGAGGGCGCGGGTGCGGATGACGGCGACGGTGGCGGCGTCCAGGCCGGGTACGGCGCGCAGGGCGGCCCGCGCGTCGTCCCGATCGGCGCCCGGATCGAGGCGTACCGCGCCGTCGGCGAGGGCCCTGGCGAGGGCGCCCAGGGTGCCCTCGGGTTCGGCGTCGGCGAGGACGGCCGGTTCGGGGAAGAGGTGGGTGAGGGTGCCGCAGGGCGCGTCGAGCGCCTTGCCGTACCGCCGGACCAGCCCCTCGGCCGCCGCCCGCCCCACCAGGGCCCGGACCGCCAGTTCCTCCGGGTCGGCGGCGCCGGGCGACCGCAGCCCGGGCCGCGCGGCGACCAGGGGTGCGAGCCGCGGATCGGCGCCGAGGCGCCCGTCGACGCCGTAGGGATCGGCGTCGAGGTCCAGCAGCCGCCGTAGCCGCTGCACGGCGGTGGTGAGGTCGCGCTGGTCGGTGAGGTGCATCCGGGCGTCCAGCCAGCCGCCCGGGTGGGTGGCCGAGCCGGAGCTCCCGGTGCGCTCGTCGACCGCGGCGATGCCGGTGCCGTAGGGCAGCCGGAGCGTACGCCGGTAGACGCGCCGGCCGGGCGCCCCGCTCACCTCCTCCACGCCGGGTACGGCCTCGCGGGCGAGCAGGTCGAACACGGCACCCGCGTGGTAGGGCCCCCGGTGGGCGAGCCGCAGCGGGATGCCGGCGCCCGGGGTGTCCGCCCGGCGAGCGGTGCGTCCCCTGGGCGCGGCGGCCCGCAGTTCGCTCGGGGTCGAGGCGTACACCGCGCGCATGGTGTCGTTGAACTGCCGCACGCTCGCGAACCCGGCCGCGAACGCGATCTGAGTGAGGGGCAGGCCGGTGGTCTGGATCAGCACCCGCGCGGCGTGCGCGCGCTGGGCCCGGGCCAGGGCCACCGGCCCGGCGCCCAACTCGGTGGTCAGCTGCCGCTGCACCTGCCGGGCGCTGTAGCCGAGCCGCGCGGCGAGCCCAGCGACCCCCTCGCGGTCCACGACGCCGTCACCGATCAGCCGCACGGCCCGGCCGACGACATCGGCCCGGACGTTCCACTCGGCCGACCCCGGCACGGCGTCGGGGCGGCACCGCCGGCAGGCGCGGAAGCCCGCTCCCTGCGCGGCGGCGGCCGTCGGGAAGAACCGCACGTGGGGCCGCTTGGGGGTGACGGCGGGGCAGCTGGGCCGGCAGTAGATGCCCGTGGTCTCGACCGCGAAGAAGAACTCGCCGTCGAACCGGGCGTCCCTGCTGCGCACCGCCGCGTACCTGGTGTCCTCGTCCGTCACGCTGTCCAGTCTGCGCCCTGGCGAGGGCTGCGACTGGCGGAATTCGGACACGCTGCTGTGTGACGTGCGTCGGAGTACCCCGGGGACGGGCACGGGTGGGTGCGGCGGTGACGTGACGCACCGCCCGTGCCCCCTTCCGTGCCTGGCCCGGGGCACGTCCTAACGCTGACGGCCCCGCTTGGCCTCCATCGCGGCCCGCCCCTCGGCGCCCTTGCGCTTCCAGTCCTTACGGATCTCCGCCCGCAGGCGGGCGTCCGTCTTGGCCACGATCCACTGGTTCTCCCGGAGCAGCTTGCGATAGCTCTCCAGCCGCCGTACCGGCAGCTCACCCGAGTCGATCCCGGCCAGCACCGCGCAGCCCGGCTCGGACTCGTGGGCGCAGTCGTGGAACCGGCAGTCGGCCGCCAGCTCCTCGATCTCGGCGAACACCTGCCGGACCCCGATGCCGGCGTCCCAGAGCCCGACCCCGCGCAGCCCCGGCGTGTCGATCAGGACACCGCCGCCGGGCAGCGGCAGCAGGTTGCGCGTGGTGGTCGTGTGCCGCCCCTTGCCGTCGACGTCCCGGGCGGCCTGCACCTCCATGACGTCCTGGCCGAGGAGCGCGTTGGCGAGCGTCGACTTGCCCGCGCCGGACTGTCCGAGCAGCACGGACGTCCCCCCGGCGACGACGGCGGCCAGCACGTCCAGTCCGTCCGTGCCGACGGCGCTGACCGCCAGCACGGGCACGCCCGGCGCAGCGGTCTCCACGTCCTGCACGAGGTAGGACAGCGTCACCGCGTCCGGGACCAGGTCGGCCTTGGTCAGGACGACCACGGGCTGCGCGCCGGACTCCCAGGAGAGCGCCGACTTATGCAGCGGCGCATCGCCGCTCGAGCTGGACATCGCGAGTGCGAGGAACCGCTCGATCCGCCCGAGGTCGAGTTCGACCGCGAGCGACACACAGATGACGACGTGATCGATGTTAGTGGCCAGCACCTGGCCTTCGGAACGCTTGGAGGACGTCGACCGCACGAAGGCGGTCCGCCGAGGCAGGATCGTGCGTGCGTACCGCGGATCACCACCCTCGGGATCGACGGCGACCCAGTCCCCCGTGCACACGACCTTCATCGGGTCACGGGGAACGACGAACTCGGTATCGGCCCGGATGACACCGGCGGGGGTGGCGACGTCACACTGACCGCGGTCGACCCGAACGACCCGCCCGGGGACCAGACCCTGCGCGGCATACGGAGCGAACTCCGCTTCCCAGCCCCCGTCCCAGCCGTAGACGGCGAGGACGTGCTGAGCATCAGAAGTGGAAGACGTGTTGAGCGAAGCGTTGAACAAGGGGAACCCTTCGAAGGGTGGCCCCGGCGGCGCGCTCAGCGCGCGGAAGTCGAGTGGGTGTCAGCCGGAGACCACAGGGGTGGAAACGATGAACTCCTGAATGCGGGCAGCGCCCGTCACCATGACAGTCATCAACGTCCTCACCTCCTGCTTCTTCTCAACGAACCAACACCGCGCCCCCGGCAACGACACACAGCCGCACCTCGGAACGAGCAGAACCATAGCCCCACACCAGGGCAGGACACCACCCATTAAATTCGGGGCCCCACCTGACGGCCAGGAGAACCCCTCCGATCCGTGGAACCGGATCGGAGGAATCTCTCTTCACTGCTTGTCAGGGCCCTGTCCCTCCGTCAGTCGTAGGAGAGCAGAGCGATGATCCGTTCGTAGGCCGTGCTGTTCGACAGCAGGATGAAGCCCGCGAGGGCGATGAGCCAGGCCGTATTCTCCCGGGCGTTGTCCCTCAGCCAGATGTCGATCCTGCGCAGCGGCCGGTGGACCGCGCTCTTCGAGACCAGCCGGGCCAGGGTTACGAGCACGGCCGGGGCGACCATCACCAGGCAGTAGACCGCCAGGACGGCCGCCTGTGACAGCCAGGGCAGATGCGAGTCGCTCAGGGTGCCGATGGCCGCCAAGTAGGGGAACATCGTGGCGGCTTCGAGGGCGACGGCCAGGGTGGAGACTGTGATCAGGCTCTTCGCTGTCGACGACCGGCCCACCGCCTGATCCCGCCAGCGGACGAGCCGGCCGGAGCCTGGCCTCTCCCGCCGCAGCAGGCCGTACCAGACGGCGAGGAGGAGCAGGGCGCCGCCGGCCGCCCCCATCGCCGTGTCGCCGGCCTGCGATGCCAGCGCGCTCTTCAGGTCCTCGCGCACCGCCGCAAGGGTGCTCAGGAGCACCAGGCCAAGCACGAGGTAGCCCAGTGAGACGAGGGCGAGGTAGCCGAAGACGCGGCCGATCCGCAGCCCCGACGGCATGAGCAGGAACCAGACGGGGATGGCGATCGTGGACACGCCGAGGGTGTCGAGCAGAGCCAGGGGCAGGACTTGGCCCAGAACGTCGCCCACTACCTGACTCCGGGGAGCCACGCGTCGCGGCGCCCCTCCGCGAAGGCGATGCTCGTGAGCACTCCGGCGCTGCCGGTCCGCAGATCGGAGGAGAGCTTGTAGTTGCGCGTGCCGGGGTAGTGCAGCCGGCCTTCCGCAGGGCGGATCTCGTGCAGGCCCAGCTGGTTCATGTGGCGTTCGACGAACGACCGGGCAGGTTGCTCGTGTCCGTCGCGGGCGAGGGAGGTCAGGCCCGCGATGAAACCGGACCGGCCTCGGAAGAGCCCGCTCTGGACCATCAGCTCGGGGCCGTTGGCCCGCACCAGGTCGGGGATGCCCGCCTCGGAGGGGGCCCAGCCCTCGTGCCGGGCGAACTCGGAGAGGACGAGCGCTGTGCCGAGCGAGCCGACCTCGACGTAGCCGAGGCTTCGGCGTTCGGCCTCGTTGAACTGGAGCGAGCCGTCCGCACAGCGCACGTAGCCGGTCAGCTCGAACTCCAGCAGCTCGCGTGCCAGGTCCACCGCCTCGGCGTCGTCCACGAGCAGGCCGTAGCGGTGGACGGCGAGACCGATGCCCGCGACGCCGTGCAGGACCCCGAAGTGGGCGACGTCGGGCGTCTCGCTTGCCCTGAGCCGGGCCAGGAAGCGCCGGGCACGGTCGGTGAGCTCCCCGCCAAGCTTCTCCGCCGTGGCCGTCGTGACGAACGGATCGGTCGCGGCCGCCATCTCGGCGGTGGCCAGGAAGACGCCTCCGAGGCCGCTGAACAGGCTGAGTCCGGCGCCGTGGCCGTCCTTCGCCAGGGCAGCGTCGACGAGGCCCCGGGCGTGCTCGGGGCGGCCGTGCCGCCAGAGGGCGTATCCGGCGCCCAGTTCGCTGTCGTACAGGCCGGATTCGAGCCGGACGGCGGACGATTCCCGGCCGCGGACAGCGATCCAGTCGACGATCCGCTCCACCAGCTCCGGGGCGTCGACGCCGCGCGTCCCGAGGAGTGACCACAGCACGCCGGAGGCGCCCGTGGCGAGGCAGACCGGGGACAGGGTGAAGCCTGAGAAGTCGTTGCGGAAGAGCCGGTCCGTGCGGTCCGGGGTCATGGTGTCCGCGAGGCCGGCGACGATCTGCGCGGCCCACTCCTCGAAGCCGAGGGCGTCGTCGAGATGGCTGGACGCCGTACGTGCGACGGTCCCGGCTTCGACAGGTGCCGGTGTCCCGGTGGCCGCCGGGGTCTCGACGGGGGCGCAGAGGCGCAGGACCCGCTCGGCCCACTCCGCCTGCAGCCCGTAACGCTCCGCGCTGGTGGCGACCAGGACGGGGAGCTTCGCCGCGTCCATCCGTACGAGATGGGTGAGCGGCAGGTAGCAGGACAGCTCCAGCATGCCGAGGGCGTACTCGTCCGCCGCCCGGCCGGTGCGGGTGTAGTCGTTGAACCCGGGGGCGCCGGGGAAGGAACGTGGGGCATCCTCCTCCATGCACGCCTCCAGGTCGATGAACCTGACCTCCAGGTCCGGGGTCACGATGACGTTGCCCGGATGCACGTCCCCGAAGACGTGGCCCCGCTCCCACAGCGCCGACAGGAAGGCGCGGACCTGGGGGAGGATGGTGTCGAGCTGCTCGCGGTACTCCCGGATGTCCTCCGCGGTGGGCGGCGTCATCGGGTCGGGACGCAGCAGGTAGGGCTGCTTGGCGGCGCACCACTCCAGGAGCGTGGTGCCCCGAACGTACTCCATCACCGTGAACAGATGTCCCTGCCGGGTGAACTGCTCGTGGGCGGCGGGTACAGCCCGCAGGTCGGCGAACCTGCGCAGGGCCGCGTACTCCTGCCGGGCCCGCTCGACGGCATCGCCGCCGATCAGGTCGTAGCCCGCCATCGGACGCGCTTCTTTGAGGACGACCTGGGCGCCGGTCTCCTTGTGCGTCGCGAGGTACACGCCACCGCTGTTGGAGAAGTGCAGCGTCTTGTCGATCCGGTACGGCGGCACGGGGCCGTCCGGCACGAGCGCCGGGGCGGTGAAGGCTTCGGGCACGCTCACGAACGACGGGGCGCGGAAGGGCACGGCCCTGCGGTCCGGGACGAGACGGCCTTCCGGGTCCGCGAGCGCGAAGGTGACCTTGCCTTCGGCGTCGCGGCAGTACCGGCGGGTGTAGGCCCCGTACCGGACATGGACGACGCCCTCGTCGAGGCGCAGGTCGGACAGGACCCGCGGGCCCTGCCAGGACTCCAGGAGGGCCGTCAGCTCGGTGGCCAGGGTGATGGATTGCTGCTCGTCGGCCGGGTAGAGGACGACGCCTTTTCCGCTGACCGGGCGCGGCGCGTACTTGGCGTTGATCAGCCAGGCGTACTCGTGGCGCGCGAGGAACTTGAAGGGGACACCGCGCTCGTAACAGAAGGCGGAGACGACGTCGACGAGCGGGGCGAAGGTCTCGGGCGTCACCGCGACATGGATCTTCCAGCCCTGGCCGCGCACCGGCTCGGGGCCGGGGCGGCAGACCGTCCAGATCCCGTACTGGGCGTAGTGCCATCCTTCGGCGTGGCGGACGGCGGTCAGGCCGCTGCGGATCCGGTCAAATCTTGGGTCCCGCGGGTCGGCCTTCCAGCGGCCGATGTCGTCGTACGCGTCGGGGTCGGCGAACGTGTAATAGAAGTAGTCCATGTGCTCGGCCTCTTGTTGAGCGTCGCTGTCGGAACGGCCCGCGCACCGATGGGTGTCGGGCGGGGCGTCAGGCGGATACGGGCGCCGGTGCCGGTTCGGTCAGGGTGGTGGCCGCCGCCGGCGCGGAGGCGTCGGTGGGGGCGGGGGCCCGGCCCGCCGCCTCGAGCGCCGCAATCACGTCCCACAGGGGAGCGGTCACGTCCGTCTCGGCTCCGGTCGAACGGCTCGTCCCCTTGCGGGGCGCGACGACGTGGTAGTTCGGTACGGAGCCCAGTCGGCGGAACACGTCGGCGACGAGCGGACTGGCGGCGACCCCGGGCGGAAACGTGGGGGCGAGCACGACCGGTGCCGCCGTACCGAGGGCGGCCAGGTGGAACGGCGAGGCGCCGGAGGCTGCGGCCAGGGCCGAGGTGAAGGCGACGGAGGCCGGGAACACCAGGAGGCCGTCGTAATCGGCGGCGATGCGAGTGTGGACCGGCTGCATGCCGTCGGCCGTGTCCCAGGTGTTGCCGACCACCGGGAAGCCGGTGATCGCGGCGAGCGCCGGGGCGCTCACGAACTTCCTGGCCGAGTCGGTCAGCCCGATCGTCACCTCGTAGTGGGGGCGGTTGGACGACAGCCAGTTGAGCCAGAAGGGCAGGTGCGCCGTGGACAGCGTGCCCGTGGCCACGAGGAACAGTCTCGCCCGCCTCGACCGGGCCTCTTCGCTCTTGTCGAACTCGATGGTGCCGAACTCCGGCATCGCTTGGTCACTCCCCGTTCGTGTTGCTGTCCCCGCGGGAGTCAGAGGTCCGGGTAGTCGCGGTACTTCCGCGCCTCACGCTCCACCTCCTGGTCGAACTCCCGCACCATTTCCCGGTCCCGGTCGCGCTCACGGTCCCTGCCGCGGCTCCCGTCCCGGTCCTCGTACCTGTCGCGGTTCCGCGAACCGAGGCCGAGGTCGTCGCGTAGCTCCTCGACGAAACCCTTGGGCTTGCGGCGGCGCGTGCTCTCCAGGAGTTCGATTCCACCGATGACGACCAGGGCGATTCCCAATGGACGCCCCCTGAACCAGCCGAATTCGAGATCCGGAAAGAAAAGGGCGAGCACTCCGCCCGCGACGATTGCCGCGAGGCCGAAAATTCGCTTCATACCTGTGAGCCTCCTGGGGTATGCCTGCGGTCGGCAAAGAAACTGTCAACTGGCCTCCACGGTACGTCATATGGCGGGCTCGACACCACACGCCTGTGGCCGAATTACGGAGACCAGGCCGAAAACCGACTTCCTGAGCAGACCGATGTCCTCGGAGACCAGGAAATGGCCACCAGGCAGGATCGTCACCTCGACGTCGTCACCCAGCTCCGACCACTTGCGTACCGCCTCGACCGGAACCAGCGGATCCCGGTCTCCGCCGAACACCCGGAGCGGCATGGCAAGCGGGCCGCCCTGCGGCTCGAAACGGAACTCGGCGCACATCCGGGCGTCCTCGCGGAGCCGCCCGAGGTAGGGCGCCACCCATTCGGGATGCTCGACCGCCCAATCCGGGATGCTCCCGATCTCGTGCAGATATCGCACGAGCTTCCGGTCGTCCTCATATCCTTCCGTGAAATTCTGCCAAGGGATGTGCGGCGCACCGAAACTGGCCACGGCGAGTGCCTTCGGCAGCGGTCCACCGCATTCCCCGAAATGCCGGGTGACGAGATAGGCGAGAAGACCTCCCATGCTCTTCCCGAAGAGCACGAAACTCTCGTCGCCGACCTCTTCGCGGATCAGGTCCGCGAGGACCGGGACCAGCGCGCCGATCTGCCGGCGCGGCGCCACATCGTCGGCCGTCGTCGTGTCCGTCGCGGCCGGCGCCGGGATCTCTGGGAGGGCTATCGGGACGACCTCGATCCCCGGATGCGCGTACGACTCCCACGGGCGGAAGACCGAGGGGTTGCCGCCCGCGTGGTGCAGACACACCAACTTCGTCATCGCGTACCGCTCCCGTCCTCGATCAGTTCCCCCAGACGCCCGGCGAGCGCCGCGACGGTCGGGTGGTCGTACACGGCCGACTGACCGAGCCGGCACCCCAGGGCACGTTGCAGATTCCGTCTGAGCTCGATGGCCGTCAGCGAGTCGAGGCCGCGGGCGAAGACGTCCAGGTCGTCCGTCTCCCGCGCGCCGGAGGCCGTCTCGCCGAGCACCCGGGCAACCTCCTCCCGGACCCGGGCCAGCAGCAGTTCCCCGCGCGCCCCGGGGGGCGCCGCATCGAACGTCGCCCGGAAGCCGCCGTTCTGCGCAGGGCTCCTCCCGGCGCCGGGCATGGCCGTCAGGAAACCGCGCAGCGCGGGGGCGTCGCGGTCGACGAACCGCGTCCAGTCCGCGGGCAGCACGGCGAGGGCGCCGTCGTCGGGTCGCACGGTCAGCAGACCGAGCAGCGCGGCGAGTCCGTCAGCGAGCGGGATGACCCCCTCGCCCCGGGCGACCAGCTTCGTGTTGACCCCTGCCCGGGCGCTCATGCCCGCCTCCGACCACGAGCCCCACTGCACCGACAGGGCCGGCAGCCCGAGTCCGCGCCGCTGGGAGGCGAGCCCGTCAAGGAAGGCGTTGGCCGCCGCATAGGTCGTCTGACCCGCGGTGCCCAGCAGCCCCGAGACCGATGAGAACAGGACGAAGAAGTCCAGCGGCAGGTCGCGGGTGAGCTTGTGCAGGTTCCACGCGCCCCGCGCCTTGGGGGCCATGACCCGCCGGAGCCGGTCCGGCGACTGGAGCAGCAGCACCCCGTCGTCGAGGACTCCGGCCAGGTGCAGCACGCCCGCGAGCTGCGGCTGCTCCGGACCGTCGGACGGCGGTGCCAGGGCCCGGGCGAGCTGCTCCGGATCGGCGACGTCCGCCGTGACCACGCGGACGGCGCAGCCCTCGGCACGCAGGGCCTCCATCTCCCGCAGGGCCGTGTCGCCCGGCGGTGTGCGGCCCAGGAGGACGAGGTGACGGGCCCCCGAGGCGCTCAGCGCCCGGGCCGCCGCCAGACCGAGGCCACCGAAGCCGCCGGTCACCAGGTACGTGGCGTCGGGACGCAGCGCGGAGCCCGTACGCGGATCCGGTTCCGGCCGGGCGGGGGCGGAAGCGCGCGCGAGTACCTCGACGTGCCGGCGGTGGCCCTCGTAGCCGACCCGGTGGTGCTCGGGCTGTTCCTTCGAGGCGCAGACCTGGGTGAGTTCGGCGTACAGCAGCGCGGCCCTGGCCTCGACGGGCGTCGCCGGGTCGAGGTCCACCAGGAGGTGGCGTACGTCGGGGTGTTCGGCCGCCGCCGACCTGCCGAGGCCCCAAACGGCCGCCCCGGCGGGTGCGGTGACGGACCGGCCGCCCACGGGCCGGGCGCCCAGGGTGGCCAGGCACCAGCGCGCGGTACCGTCGGTGCGGGCGGCGAGGCGCTGGACTAGGTGGAGCATCCGGGCGCTCTCGACCTCGGCGTCCGCCGCGGCGCCCCCGTCCCCGTCCCCGGCCCCGGTGCGCGGATCGGACGGCCCGCACAGGACCACCAGGTCGTACTCCTCCGGCGCCGAGCCCTGCGCCGCCTCACCGGTCAGGACCTCGCACGCGACCCCGTGGAGCCGGGCGAAGTCGCCGAGGGCGCCGCCGAACGGATCGTCGGACACGACGAGCCAGCGCCCCGCCGACGCCGCCGGTGCGGGCAGCCGGGTCGGGTTCCAGCGGGTCTCGTACAGCCAGTCCCGCCAGGGTTCGCGGGCCGAGGGGATCATCGTCTCGCGCGCCGCGCGCTTGAGCAGCACCCCGTCCAGGGCGAGCAGGAGCGTGCCGTCCGGGGCCCACAGGTCGATGTCGGCCCGCAGGGTCTCCGGGTCGTCCTGGTCCGTGGGCCGGATCCGGGCATGGCACCAGGCCTCGTCTCCCGCTGCGGGGCCCTTGATCCGGATGCGGTCCACGCCGAGCGGTACGTACGTCCGCCGGCCCAGCTTCTCCGGGTACGTGACGGTCAGCGCGAGGAAACACGCCTCCAGAAGCACGGGGTGCACCCGATGGCGGTCCGTCTCCGAGCGCAGGGCGGGCCCGAGCACGATGTGGGACAGCGCCTCGGAGTCCCGGTGCCACAGCCGGTCGGTCACCTGGAAAAGCGGTCCGAGGTCGATGTCCCGTTCCCGCTCCCGCTGGTAGATCTCGTCGGGATTCAGCGGATGGTCCGCGAACCGGATCCGCAGTGCGCCGAGAGCTCCGGGCGCCGGCAGCGGTACCGAGGGCGCCTCCGCGGCCCCGGACCCCAGCTGCCCCGAGGCGTGCAGGGTCCACTCCTCGGGCTGCTCCGGACCGGTGCCGGAGCCTTCGGGCAGGGGGGCCGAGTGGACCTCGAAGGCGTACATGCCGTCCCCCTCGGGCGCCAGGACGACCTGCATCCGCCGCAGCGAGGTCTCGTCGGAGAGCACCAGGGCCTGGTGGATGTGGAAGTCACGCACCAGGGCGGGGACCGGACCGAAGGCCTCGCGGGCCGCCGCGCAGGCGAGTTCCTGGAAGGCGACGCCCGGCATGACCACGGAACCGAACACCCGGTGGTCCCGCAGCCAGGACACGGTGCCCACCCCGACCGTCGAGGTGAACCGCACACCGCCGCCGCCCGCGAGGCCGAGCCGCGCGCCGAGGAAGTCCGCACCGGCCCGCACCGGCTCCCCGGCCCGCACCGCTTCACCGGTCCACGCCGGTTCACCCGTCCTGGCCGGGGCGTCGATCCAGTGCCGCTCGCGCTGCCAGGGGTACGTCGGCAGGGCCACGCGGCGCCGGCCGCGGCCACCGAGGACCGCGTCCCAGTCGGGGTTGACGCCCGCCTCGTACAGTGCGCCGAGGGCGCCGAGCACCTGCTCGTGGCCGCCGCCAGCCCGCATGCTGGGGACGAGCGCCGCGTCGCCCTCGTCGAAGAGGTCCTCGACGAGCTGGAGCAGCGTCGGCTTGGGTGAGATCTCCAGCAGCACGCGGGTACCGGCCGACCGCAGGGCGGTCGCCGCGTCGTGGAAGCGCACCGGCCGGGTGATCTGGTCGACCCAGTACCGCCAGTCGGCCATCTCCTTCCCGATGGGCGCGCCGGTGACGGTGGAGATGATCTCGACGCGCGGCTCGTGGTAGCGCACCGAGCGCGCGACCGCCTCGAACTCGGCCAGCATCGGCCGCATCAGGGGCGAGTGCGAGGCGATGGAGATGTTCAGCTTCCGGTGCCGCACGCCACGCTCGGCAAGCACGGCGCAGGTGGCGGCGATCTCGTCGGCGCGCCCCGAGATCACCGTGGAACGGGGGCCGTTGACCACGGCAACGGCACTGTGGGGGCCGAGCAACCCGGCCACCGAGGCCTCGTCGAGGGCGACGGCGACCATCGCGCCGGGCTCCGGCAGGGCCTGCATCAGCCGCCCCCGGGCATGGACCAGGGTCAGGGCGTCCTCCAAGGAGAAGACGTCGGCGAGGCAGGCCGCGGCGTACTCACCGTGGCTGTGCCCGAGCAGGACATCGGGCCGCACGCCCCAGGAGAGCCAGAGCCGAGCGAGGGCGTACTCGAACGCGAACAGCGCGGGCTGGGCATATCCAGTCTCCCCGAGCGGGGACGGTTTGCCGTCCGCTCCGAACGGCTCGCCCTCTGCCGCGAACACAACGGACAGCAGCGGGTGTTCGAGGCGGTCGCGCAGCAGTGTGGTGCAGCGGTCCAGGGCCTCCCGGAACACCGGCTCCCGATCGTAGAGCTCACGGCCCATGCCCGCGTACTGGGGGCCCTGCCCCGGGAACAGGAGGGCGAGGCGGCCCGGCGGGACGGTGATCCCGCCGGGCCGCTCGCCGAGCTGTGCGGCGGCGTCGGCGGGGGAATCAGCGACCAGCGCACGGCGGTAGGGGAAGTGTCGGCGGCCCGTGGCCGCAGTGAAGGAGACGTCCGCGAAGGAGAGGTCGCGGGGCGCCGCGCCCAGGTGGGCAGCGTACCGGTCGGACAGCTCCGCGAGCGCCCGCTCGCCGCGCGCGCTCAACACGAGCAGCCGGGCGGCGCCGTCATCGGCATGGTCGCCGAGCGGGGCGGAACCGGTCTCCGAGGCACTTTCCGGTTCGGGCGCCTGCTGGACGACGACATGGGCGTTGGTGCCGCCCACGCCGAGCGAGGTGACGCCCGCGGTGCGCGGGGCGCCGTCCGTCTCCCATGCGGTGGTCTCGGTGCTCACCCGGAACGGGGACCGCGTGAAGTCGATCTCGGGGTTGGGCGCGCGGTAGTGCAGGCTCGGGACGAGGACGCCGTCCCGCACGCACAGGGCGGCCTTGATGAGTCCAGCCACGCCGGCGGCCTCGTCCAGGTGCCCGATGTTGGTCTTGACCGAGCCGATGGAGACGGCTCCGTCACCCGTGCCGAACACTCCCGTGAGCGAGGCGAGTTCGACGGGGTCGCCCAGGGCCGTACCGGTGCCGTGAGCCTCGACGTAACCCACCTCCGACGGCTTCACACCCGCGCGGGAGAGCGCGGTGCGGACCACGTCGGCCTGGCCGGCAACGCTCGGGGCGGTGAAGCTGATCTTCTCGTTGCCGTCGTTGTTGACGGCGGACCCCTTGATGACGGCGATCACGCGGTCGCCGTCGTCCAGGGCGCGTGAGAGCCGCTTGAGGACGACGACGCCGCAGCCGTTTCCGAACAGGGTGCCGGTGGCGTCGACGTCGAAGGTCCGGGTGTGGCCGTCGGCGGACATGATCATGCCCTCCTCGTGGAGGTACCCGGCGTCCTGAGGCACGACCACGTGCACGCCGCCCGCCAGTGCCATGTCGCTGTCACCGTCGATCAGGCTCCGGCAGGCCAGGTGGACCGCGACCAGGGAGGTCGAGCAGGCCGACTGCACGCCCACGCTCGGACCGCGCAGGTTCAGGGCGTACGACACCCGGGTGGCGAGGTAGTTGCCGTCGTTGCCGAGCTTCAGCTGGAACTGCTCCAGGTCCGACTCGGTGAGGGCCTTGCCCCACCCGTAACCGAAGTGCGTAGCCAGGTTGTTGAGGAGGTACGTGCTCATGCCGGCGCCCGCGAAGACGCCGACGCGGTCCGCCGAGGCTCCCCCCGGCGCGTGTCCGGCGGACTCCATCGCTTCCCAGGCGCACTCCAGGAAGAGGCGCTGCTGCGGGTCGAGGAGCTCCGTCTCCTTGCGGCTCAGCTGGAAGAACTCGGCGTCGAACAGGTCGATGTCAGGCAGGACCGCGCCGGCCGCGACGAAGTCCGGGTTCCCGGCGATGCCGGGGTCCCGCTGGCCCGCGCCGCCGCCGAGCAGCGGCCCCGCGGACTCGACGCCGTGGCGGAGGTTGTGCCAGAACGTCTCCACGTCCGGCGCGCCGGGGAAGCGGCCCGCCATGCCGATGACGGCGATGTCCTCGGTGGTGTCCGTGCGATCGGCGTGCGGGAGGTGCGCGTCCCCGGCGGTCCCGGCGGCTCCGTCGAGCACAGCGGCGTGCGCCCGGATCGTCGGGTACTGGATCAGGTCCACCAAAGGGACGTCGCGGCCGAGCCGCCGGGCCAGCTCGGCCCGTACCCGGACAAGGAGCAGGGAGGTGCCCCCCAGGTCGAAGAAGCGGTCGTCGACGGAGATCTCGTCCAGCCGCAGCACCGACCTCCACACCTCCGCGAGGACCTGTTCGGTGGTGCTCCGGGGCTCGACGACCTCCTCACCCGCGAGCCGTTGGAAGACTTCGGGCGGGGTCAGCCGGGCACGGTCGGTCTTGCCGCTCGCGGTCAGCGGCATCCCGGACAGCAACGCGTAGGCCTCGGGCGTCATCGCCCGCGGCAGCTTGAGCGCGAGGAAGGCGTCGAGGAGACTCGCGGCCTTGGCGCCGGGCAGGGAGGGCGCGGGGACGACATGAGCGACGAGCCGGGTGTGGCCGTCGATCTCGTGTGCGAGCACGGCAACGTCCCGCACGCCCGGGTGCTCCAGGAGCAGGGCCTCGATCTCCCCCGCCTCGATCCGTACCCCGCCCACCTTGATTTGGGTGTCGATCCTGCCGCGGAGTTCGATCACGCCGTCCCGCCCGATCCGGGCCAGGTCGCCGGTCCGGTAGAGCCGGCCGCCGCCGGCCGGATCGTCGAGGAAACTACGCGCCGTCAGGTCGGGCCGGCCGATGTATCCGGGGGACACTCCGGCGCCGAGGACACACAGCTCGCCCTCCTCGCCCGCGGGCACCTCGGTGAGGTCCTCATCGAGGATCCGGACCCGTACGCCGTCGATCGGGCGTCCAACCGGGGCGACGGCGGGCCAGGCGTCGGGGTCGCCGTCCAGAGTGTGGGCGGTGGCGTCCTGGAACTCGGTCGCGCCGTAGTGGTTGTGCAGCAGGGCGCCGGTGCGGCGGAACAGGTCACGGATGTGCGGGGTCGTCCGCAGCTGCTGGCCGGTGGTGACGACCTCGCGAAGCGCCGGGAGCACGTCGTCCTCCCCGGCGGCGGCCTGGGCCAGTTGGTCGAGCAGCGGCACCGGGAGGAAGAGGCGCTCGACACTGCGCTCGCCCAGCAGGGCGAGGAGGGCGAAGGGGTTGCGCCGCACGTCGTCGTCCGCGAAGACGAGGGTGCCGCCGAAGGCGAGGGTGGAGAAGACCTCGTGGAACGAGAAGTCGAAACTGAGCGCGCACACCTGGGCCGTACGGTGGCGGCAGCTTCCCGGCCGTGCCCGGTCGTGCCACTCCAGCAGGTTCACGAGGGCACCGTGCGTCATCAGCGCGCCCTTGGGGGCGCCCGTGGAACCGGAGGTGAAGAGGGCGTACGCGATGTCCTCACCGGTGAGGACGGGCGCCGCGGCGGGCGCGCCGGTGCGCGCGAGCACGGCCGGACCGTCGGGGATGGCCGTGCCCGCCCCGTCGAGCGGCCGGCAGTCCTCGTCGCACCGTAGCGCCGGTACGGAGGGGGCGGCGGGCGTCGTCGCGTCGTCGGTGATCACCAGGGCCACGCCAGCCGTGCGGATCACGTGTCCGACCCGCTCCACCGGATCGGACACGTCGATCGGGACGTACGCTGCCCCGGCGCGCAGGACACCGAGCATGGCCGCCACCGCTCGGGGCGACCGGGCCAGGCGGACACCGACGAAGTCACCCCGCCCCACGCCCGCGCGGCCGAGTGCGTCGGCCACGCGCAGGGTCATAGCGTCCAGGTCGCGGTAGGTCACCCGCCGGTCGCCGTGCTCCATCGCAACGGTGCCGGCCGCCGGACCGTCGGCGTGGCGGCCTACCAGGGCGTGGACGGTGGTCGGCGGGAGTTCGGAGGAGTGGCCGGGCATCAGACCGCCGGCCGGGACGAGAGGGAGGGGAAGTAGTCCTCGCGCGTGCCGTCCCGGCGGATGTCCCAGGTGGCGCAGTGCAGGGATCCGCCGTACTCGAAGACGTCGCGGAAGGGGACGGTGAGCACCTCGAAGCCGAGCTCGTACATGAGGTCCTGCAGCGGCTTCTCCTGCTCCTCGCAGATCACCGTGTCGGGCGAGACGCTGAGGACGTTCATGGAGAGCCACTTGGAGGACTGGCAGTACGGCGGCATGTCGTCGTTGGTGAGTACCGGCTGCGGCGCGTCGACCAGCCTCCAGTCGTTCTCGGTGAACATGCGCCGCTCGGATTCGCGGATCGGCCGCTCGGGGTTGGTCAGGATGAGGCCCGGCCGTAGTGGCACGAAGGTGCAGTCGATGTGCGAGGGGAAGTAGTCGAGCGGGAAGTGCACCGGGTGGACACGGAAGCCCTTGGGTTCGAGGGTCCGCTTGAGCCAGCGGATGCCGGCCCGGTTGGTGGTCATCGACTCCTGCACGAGGACGTCGCGACCGAACCGGCTCATGTCGGCGGCGTCGAAGATCACCTCGTCCTGCGTGACGCAGAACTCGGAGTCGTGCATCCGGGCGTGCCGTTCCTCGAGCGGCCATTCCCAGAAGTCCTGCCGGTACATGGAGTCGGCCATGGTGGGCTTGGGCGCCACGGTCCAGCCGACCCGCTGGTCGGCCTCCCAGTAGCCGTACACCAGCTTCCGGTAGGGCTCGTACTCGAAGTATCGTGCCCGGCGGGACATGGTGGCCTCGAGGATCTCGTTCCCCAGCGTGATCATCACGTCGCGCGGGCACACGGCGCAGTACTGGTTCTCGACCTCGAACGCGGGGGTCCGCAGCGACCGGGAGAAGTCGTACGGCTCCGGGCGCCGCACGGTCACGCCCTGGTCGGCGAGCACCGCCGCCAGGCCCTCCAACTGCTCATTGGCGCGGTGGACGGCCTCGGCGGACTTGGGGCCGGTCGGGAAGGGCAGGTCGCCGGATCCGCGGACCTGCGGCCGGTTTCCGGGTTCGGCGGGCTCGAAGCAGGCTCCCGTGGCGGAGCCGACCACGACCTCCCGCAGGGTGTCCCACTCGTTCCAGGAGTTCACCACGGGCGTCGTCACGCTGTCTTCGGTCACTGCATGTTCCTTGTCATCCTGCGATCGTCAAGAGTCGGTGGTCTGCCCGGCCGGCCGCCATCGCCCGGACGCGGGGGACGTAGACCGATTTCGCCGGGCCGACGAGATCCACGGCCGTCACGGATTCGACGGCGCACAGTCCGTCGACGAGCCGGGGCAGGCTCGCCGTGTCGAACCACTGCTCGGTGAGCATGCGCCGGTACGCACCGGGGGTGTCGTCCACCCACTTCCCGGTGAGCGGCGAGACGACCGCTGCCGTCGCCGGGCGGAACTCGGCGCCCGCCAGGAGCTCCGCGAACACATCCGGCTCGGGGAGTGCCCAGGGGCAGTGCTCGGCCCGGTCGATGCGGTCGAGCACGGCGGTGCCGAGGGTGCCGAGCCGATAGGTGAGGGCCTCCACGTCGTCGCCGCGGAAGGCGAGGGCGATCAGCCCGGCGCCCAGGTCGACGGAGAGCCAGGGCCGGTCGTCCGCGGTGGCGAGGACCTCGACGAGCCGCTCCGCGTCGCCCTCCGACGAGGGCAGCAGAGCGAGGGTGATGCCGTTGGGGCGTGTCGCCTTGGCCGCAATCTGCGTCTCGTTGATGTCACGGATCAACCGGAAGCAGGTCTCCTCGGTGATCACCCCGGCGGCGAGCAGGCCGGGGAGGCAGCCGGCGCTCATGCCGCCGTATGCGGCCCATCGCCGCCCCTCGGCCGCGGTGCGGCGCAGCAGGGCCACGGCGAGCAGGCATTCGTGCACGGTCGAGGACAACCGGGCGTGTCCATGGGTGACATCGAGGTCCCGTGTGGCGAACCCACCGATTTGTTCAGCCAGTTCGAGCAGTGCGTCCCGGGTTTCCAGTACGGCGGTCAGCTCGCCCCGCGTCATCGGCACCAGGCCGGGGAAGACGAGGGCGCGGTCACTCGACACGGCCGAGACCGCCCGTCACCGGTTCGATGCCGCATTCCGGGTCCAGCTGCATCGACTTCACGACGAAGGCCGAGGGTTCCAGGACGATGTGGGTGTCGAGCTCCAGGCTCTCGACGTAGCGCAGAATCCCCTGCCAGTCGAGGACGGTGGTGTACTGCTCGACCGCCAGCTTCGCGATCGCCTCACCGCTCGTGTAGGGGCGGGCGTCGTGGCTGATCAGGGGGATGTCGAGATTCCGGCACGGGTCGTTGAAGCGCCACTCGTCGGCGAAGGTCTTGCGGACCCCGGCCATGAGGTCGCAGTGCCCCGGGTAGCTGTGCGGAATCGCCTTGTAGAGGGCGCCCGCCTTCATCAAGGCCGGCTTCATGACGTCCAGGTCCGCGAGGCGGCAAGCCGCCAGGAACTGGTTGCTGGAGACGTGGCCGGACAGGTGCAGGAGGTGGTCGCTGCCGTGGGCGCGCAGCTCGCGGAAGACGGCCTCGTGGTCGCCGACGTAGAAGAAGACGCTGACGTAATCGGTTCCCCCGAACTCGTCGATCTCGATGGCGGCCATGGTGTGCGACATCCGCACCATGTCCTCCAGCGAGACCCAGCCCACGGCTGCGGCGGCGCTGATGAAGCCCAGGCTCATGCCGGTCACACAGACCGGCTGCACGTCACGCCTACGCAGGTCCTGCTGGTAGCCGGCGACGCCCATGAGGTTGATGAGCGGGCGGCGAAAGCGCCCGTCGTTCAGCTGGTCCTCGTCGCCGTTGCGGAGCACGTCACGGAAGTCGATCGACAGGGTGTCGCTGGCCAGGTCGAGCAGCAGCTGCATCTGCCAGGACTCCAGGCAGCGCTGCCGGATGTCCGCGTCGAGGTAGACCTGCGACGGAAACACGTAGATGGCGGAGTCGGTCACAGCGAGGCTCCCTCGTCGACGACGACGACCTCGCCGTTCACGGCGGCGAAGTCCGGACCGGTGATGCGGCGGATGACGGCGGCGACCTTCTCCGGAGGCATCAGCTTCTCCTCGAAGTCGGGCCCCATGACCTCGGCCACGACCTCGCGCGGCACGCTGTCGAGGAGCTTGGTGTCGCGGATCGGGCCGGGCGAGACCGTGGTGAAGCGCACCCCGAGGCGGCCCCACTCGCGGGCGAAGCCGCGCGTCATCATCTCGATGGCGGCCTTGCTCGTGATGTAGCCGATCGCCCCGGTGATGTAGCGCCGGGTGAGGATCGAGGACACGTTGACAACACTGCCGCCACCGGTCGCGGCGAGGGTCTGCGCGCTGATGGCGTTGATCTGGTAAGTGCCGAACACGTTGGCGTCGATGACCGTCTTGAAAGCCGCGGCGTTGGAGACGGTGGCCACGGCGGCCTCGTTGGTGACGGCGCAGTTCACGACGACGTCGCAGGGCGAGGCCTCTAGGAGCAGTTCCCGGATGCGCGCGCCGCCGATGTCGTCCGTGGGCAGCGACAGCTGTCGGATCTCCGCGGTCCCGCCGGCCTCCACGACTGCGGCGACCGTCTTCTCCGCCTCCTCACGGCGGCCGTGGTAGGTGAGGAAGACCTTCTGCGCCAGGGGCGCGAACTGCCGTGCCACCTCCTGGCCGAGGCCGCTCGTACCGCCGATGACCACGACATTGCGGTACTCCGTCGTCCGTTCGTCACTCATGCTCTGTTCCCCTCGGGAAATCCGGGATGGGCTGCCGCGCGCCGCACCAGGCCCTCGGTGAGCGTCCGGACGCGGTCCCTGTCGACGCGCCGTCCCACGCGCGGCTGGTAGTGCGGATAGGGACGGCGGTACTCCTCGCGGGTGAGGGAGGACTTCACCGCCGGAAGCGTGCCGTCAGGTGTCTGGAAGTAGTCTTCGCAGACCGCCTCCAGAGACAGTCCGTCGGCCAGCACCAGTTGGAGGGTCGTATTGTTGTGCAGTCCGGTGGTGAACTCGACGCGGCGGCAGTTCAGCACCTCGAAGAGGTAGTCGACGAGGAGCATCGCGGCCTCGATGCCTATGCCCGTGTGCCACAACCGCTCGTCGCCCGTGGCGCCGCCAACCTCGTAGACGCCCTCGCCGAGGCGCCAGTAGTGCGCCACTCCGACGGGGGTGCCATGCCGGTCGGTGATCAGGGCCGCCCTGCGGTCGTCGCCCTCCAGCGTCTCGTACCGGGAGCGGCGTACGAGCTGGCTCGACGTGCCCCGCAGCAGGGTTTCGCAGTCGGTTCCGCTCAGCCACTTCGCCACCGACTTCAGGGAGTCGGGGGTGAGCGGCACCAGTTCGCAGAGAAGGCCCTTCACCGTCGTGCCTAGGCGGGCTGCAGCTGGTCGTGAATGCTGCGCAGCGAGCTCACGTTCTCGACCTTGAGGTCGTAGACCGCGTCGCCGAAGACCGGCAGCAGTGCGGAGGCGAACCTCAGGGTGTCCATCGACTCCAGGCCGTAGCGGCTGTCGCGGCCGAAGACCACGTCGTCGTCGCCGGGGGCCTCGCCGCCCGTGCGGTCGCCGAAGAGGCCGAGGAAGATCTCGCGCAGTTGGTCCATGGGTGTCATGCCTCCACTCGAATGTCACGGGGCAGCCGGAAGCAGAGGGAGCCCCAGAGGAACCCGGCTCCGATGGCCCCCATCGCGATGACGTCGCCCGCCTTCGCCCGGCCGTCCTCGGCGAGGCGCCACAGCGCGGTCAGCGGTGACGCGCCACCGGTGTTGCCAAGGGTGTCGACCGTGATGGCGACCTTGGCCATGTCGATTCCGGCCGAGCCGACGATGTGCTCGATGAGCCGCAGGTTGGCCTGGTGCAGGGCGAACCCGGCGACGTCGCCGACCTCGACCCCGGCCGCGTCGAGCGTCGCGGCCAGCGACTTGGGAACTCGGGTGGTGGCTTCCTGCCACACCGTGGGTCCGTCCATGGTGAGGTAGGGCCCGATCTCCGGATCCCTCTCGGTCCTCGGCCCGTTCAGTAAGGCGGTGGCCGCCAGGGCGACCTTCGGTGAGGGCGCGTTGCCCAGGTCGTAGCTGAGGAGGCCGGCGTCGCCGGGCGTCTTGGTGAGGACCATGGCTCCGGCCGCGTCGCCGAAGAAGATCCGCACCAGGCGGTCCTCCGGGTCGGTGACACGGGAAGGACCCTCAGCGCACACGACGAGGGCGTTGCGCACGTCTGGCTCCTGCAGGAGGCATGACGCGGTGTAGGTCGCGTAGACGACGGAGGCGCAGGCGTGCTGGGTGATGTCGATGATGCGTGGGGTCTCGATGTCGAGGCGCTCGGCGAGCAGGACACCCAGGGACGGCATGGTCCACTCGGGGCTGCTGCACGTGACGACCAGGACATCGATGTCACGCATGGTCAGTCCGGCCTGCCGGACCGCCTTCCGCGCGCTCTCCTCGACCAGGTCGGTGATGGACTCACCGTCGGAGAGGAAGCGCCGCTCCCGGATACCGGTCTTCCGCTCGATCCACTCGGGCGAGGTTTTCAGCGTCGCGCAGAGCTCTTCGTTGGTGACGACCCGCTCCGGCAGGGCGATGCCGACGCTGAGCGGACTGACCGGGGTGAGTTGCCATCGGGGCATGCGGCCTCCTTCGGTACGGAACGGGTCGGAAGAGGGATGGGCGGCGGGCTGGCCGTTGCGCGTCGTACGCGCAGACAGCCGGCCCGCTCGCCCAGGCATCAGCAGCCCTCGCTGGCGCCGCTGGCGGGGAGCTCGACGCCGTCGGCGACGATCTCGGTGCCCTGCAGCTCGATCACGTTGGTGAGATCCATGACTGTTCCTCCTTTCCGGGTATTGAATTTCTTGGGATACACCGCCCCGAAGGACGATGAGCTCAAGTAGACGCGAGATTCGAGGTCACGCACTCCACGACGTGCCGTCGTGGGCGGCCTTCAGATCTTCCAGCGTCTTCCTTCGCAGCAAGGAAAGAAGTTCGGCCCGACTTTCCGGGAGTCGTTCCCTGTACTGCGTGAACTCAGTGACATCTGCCCGGCAGATTACGCCCGGCCAGAACTCGCCGTCAATGAAGAACCGGTCTCTCAGCACACCTTCAACGATGAATCCGGAATACTCGGTGAGATACTCCAGGAGTACTTCGCTGTAGGTGGCGACGAGGAGTTCGACCCGCTTCACCTCCGCGGCCCGCAGCACCGTGGACAGGGTCGCCCGGATGGCCTCGTCGACTGTTTCCGGCGTCCAGTCCCCGTCGGAGCACGAGGTCAGGCCCAACCGGAAGTACCCCGGCGTCTGGCCGGCGGACCAGCTGACGGCACCGATGACCCGCTCGTCCCGACAGACCAGGATGTGCGACCTGCGTTCGTCCTCGACGATCCGACGGCGCATTTCCGCGGTCCGCCACACCGGTCCCTCGGTGGAAACGTAGGAGAAGGGGGCGGCAAGTACTTCGTCGAGCATCTTCTCTTCATCCTCGGTAAGGACCGGAACGAAATCCAGAGACGCACTTTCCCTGCCGTCCATTGTCCCCCGATTCCCCGAATTCTCCTGTCTCTCCGGGGCTTCCCGGCGATGATCAGAACCTAGAACCGTCGGTAATCGATGTCAACGCGGGGCCATCGAACACGGAATTCCGTGATGGAAATACCGGAGGTCGGGGGCTCGGTCGGTGCGATCAGGACGCGTCCTGCACTCGACGGCGCTGTTCCAGGGCGGCGGCGAACGCCGTCCACGCCTCGGCGTTGTTCCGGATCAGCTCCGCCACGGTGCCGGCCCAGTGCGGCGGCACGTGATTGACGATGCGTTCCAGGCTCGCGTGTTCCACGGAGCTCAGGTTGAGCAGCCGCAGCAGCTCGCGTCCGGCGTTGTTGAACCTGATCGACGGGTCGTTGCGGAGGCTCTCCAGCGTTGCCTGCCGGTCGAAATTCCGCGGGCCGAGCCGGGCGGGCCCCGGACGCACCCTGGCCGGGCCGCTCTCCGTAGGGGACCCGGGGGACTCAGGAGGCTCAGGGGCCCGTGGGGCCCCGGGGGACTCCCCTGGCCGGCTACTCCGGTGCCGCGGTACCACCTCCTCACCGGCGAGCAGCCGGTCCCGCACGTCCCGCACGGTCGAGGGCGCGACTCCGGCGAGCCTCGCCACCTCGCGCAGCGAGAGATTCGGCTGTTCGGTGAGGACACGTCCGGCCTTGAGCCGGCCGGCGGTGCTGTCCAGGGGCCGGTCACGCCCATCGCTCCCCGTGCGGCTGTCCAAGTGTTCGATCTGGACGGTCGCCCGCTTGCGGAGGCTCCCCACGGTCGATGGGGACAACCCCGTGGTACGCGCTATCCGGCGGTCCGACCACGCCGGATGGGTCATGAGGATCCGGGTGGCCGCCGCGGTGCGGTCCCCAAGGGACAGCGGCAGGCCGTGCGAGGAGTTGAGCTCGACGGCGAGGACGAACGCGTCCTCGTCCGTGCCGTCGAATAACCGCGCCTCGATCGTGTCGTGACTGAGCCGCCGGGCCGCCTCGACGCGGTGGACGCCGTCGATGACGCGCAGGCTGTCACGCTGGACAATGATCGGCGGAGGTGTCGTACCCGATTCGGCCAGCAGCCTGACGTGGCCGACATCCAGCCCCGCGCGGCGCGGCGAATGCGCGATGTCCAGCGAGGCGATAGGAACTCTTTCAGCCGTACTTCCGACTCTGTCGAGTAGGTCCGTACGACGCGATGCGGCTCCATCCATGGCGCTTCCCCCTGACGAACACTGTACTTCTGGTCTCGGTCATTCTTTGCCTCGCGGCAGGAAGGTCAAGAGCTAGCAAACAGATCCGGCCAGAGCCTCCCGGATTCTTCACACCGGAAATCCTGCGGCGTCCTGAATCTTTCGGTGCGTCGTCCGGTTTCGACGCCGAACATCCCTGAAGGCGCAGCGAAGATGCCCAGAATTCGCCCGTATTCATGCACCTCTTCCCGGGCGCCCGCGCTCTACGGAGTTTCTTCATAGATGTTGGGCACAACTGTCACGGCCGTCAGAAGGATTCCGTCGCGAAGTTGCCAGGTGCCGTCGAAGCCCGTCTCCCAGCCATGTCCTTGGATGGTGGGGAGAGCGCGGAAGGTACCTTCCCCGGGCGAGAAGGTGATCTCCGCGTCGACGAAGCCGAGCCGGCGGCCGGCTATCGGGTTCCACGCCTTGTAGACGCTCTCTTTCGCGCTGAACAGGAGGCGCTCCCAATGCACTTCGGCGTCGTCCGGGTCCGCGTACCCGCCCGCTCCCGTGTGCGCGCCGGAGTCCGCCGCCAGGTCGGAGAGATGGCGGCGCTCGCTCGGGAGTGAGATCAGGGGAAGCATCGCCGGGTCGGCGAGCGGAAGGTTGGGCTCCGCGTCGAGTCCCAGCCCCGTGACGCGTGCCGCCATGGTCACGGCCGCCGCCCGGTAACCCTCGCAGTGGGTGATGCTGCCCAGGACACCCGCAGGCCAGAGGGGGGCGCCGGACGGGCCCCGCGGAATCGGCACAGGCGAGTGACCGAGGAGGCGCAGGGCCTCGCGCGCGCAGATCCGGGCGGTGGTGAACTCCCGTCGGCGCCGGTCGATAGCCCGGTCCACGAGCCCGCACTCCTCGGGGAACAGCCCGTCGGGGCGAAGTGTGTTGAGGAGAGGTCCGTCGGAGAGCCGCCCGTCGAGGACGTCGTGGAACCTTTCGACCAGGATCACGGACGCCGGAAATAGATCTCCGACCCCTCTCGTCACGCCGCTCCGGCCCCGTTCCGGTTCACTCGCGTCGCACTCTGTCATGTCCCTCAGTATTCACGGAACCCGCACTTCGGAGCGTCAACAGCGGGCGCCTGGAGCGCGCTTGACACACCCAAAGGGCCAAAGCAGAGTGATCGACGTCGGCTACTCGGCAGTGTGCCGAGGGCGAACCGCGGGGCGGTCCGACCGGCAGGAATCCCGAATTTTCCGTGTGCACGCGAAAAAGTGTGGGCATCGCTTCGCTCGCACGGACCTCACCGAAGACGTTCGCACCTGCGGGTCCGTCCCCTTCATACGAGACGTGCCGGAGTCGGCGCGTACGGGAACCGGAACCGGGCGGGAGATTGCACGCGCCGCAGTGAACAATGCCGAATTCACCAGGAGGGTATGGCGATGGCAGCAGTGGTCACGGGCCTCGGGGGGTACCTCCCGCCGAATGTGGTGTCCAACGAGGACCTCTCGGCGACCCTGGACACCTCCGACGAGTGGATCACGACCAGGACCGGCATCAAGCAGCGGCACCGGGTTACCGACGGCCTCTCGACCCGGGAGCTGGCGATCGAGGCCGGGGCCAGGGCGCTGAAGTCCGCCGGGCACCCGGCCGTCGGCGCAGTCGTCGTGGCGACCACCTCGCCAGACCGGATCTGCCCGGCGGTCGCCCCCGAAGTCGCCGACCGCCTCGGGCTGGGAACGGTTGCCGCGTTCGACCTGGCCTCGGCGTGCAGCGGCTTCGTCTACGGACTCGCCACCGCCGCGGGGCTGATCGCCGCCAGGGCGGCCGACACGGTGCTGTTCATCGGGGCGGAGGCGTTCACCACCCTCGTGAACCCGGCCGACCGGGCCACCGCACCCATCTTCGGCGACGGAGCCGGTGCCGTCATCCTGCGCCAGGGCGATCCGGCGGAGCCGGGCGCCCTCGGTCCCTTCGACCTCGGGAGCGACGGAGCGCGCGCCGACCTGCTGGCGATCCCGGCAGGCGGCTCGCGGCAGCGGTCCGCGGACGGCGGGCCCGCCCCGGACACGGTGGATCCCAGGGACTGGTACCTGCGGATGCTGGGCCGCCCCCTCTACACGCAGGCCGTCGAGCGCATGACCGGCTCCGCTGCGGCTGCGCTCGGAAAGGCCGGCTGGGGCGTGGGCGACGTGGACTGGTTCGTCGGCCATCAGGCCAACGTCCGCATCCTGCGGGCCGTGGCCGAGGAACTCGGGCTGCCCGAGGAGCGGATGGCCGTCAACATCGACCGCGTGGGCAACACGCTCGCCGCCTCCATCCCACTCCTGCTCAACGACCTCGCGTCCGACGGCACCCTGCGGCCCGGTGCGCGCGTCCTCATGTCGGCCTTCGGCGCCGGACTCTCCTGGGGCTCGACGGTCCTGGAGTGGCCGGATCTGTCGGTCGAAAGCCTCCGCTGAACACCGCATACACAACAACCGTACACAAGGAGAAGAGATGAGCAGCATGTACAACTCCGTGGCCGAGGTCATGGCCAACCGTTTCGGCATGGACCGGGACATCGTTGTAGCCGAGGCGACCTTCGACGACCTGGGCCTGGACTCGCTCTCGCAGATCGAGCTGGCCACCGCACTGACCAAGCAGCTCGGTGTGGAGCTCGACGACGACGAGATGGCGGAGCTTTCGACGGTCGGCGAGATCGTGGCCCTCCTGGAGAGCAAGGGCGCCACGGCCCGATGAGCGGCTTCCCGGCGCTCGTCACGGGTGCGGGGCTCGTCACCCCGGCCGGAGTCGGGGTGACAACGAACTGGGCCACCGTGCTCGCCGGTCGGCCCACGGCCGCCCACCTCCCTGAGCTGGACGGCCTTCCCGTCACGATGGCCTGTCAGGTGCCCGACTTCTCCCCGCAGGAGCTGGGGCACGGTTCCTGGCAGTGGGACCGCTTCACCCAGTTCGCCGTCGTCGCTGCGCGCGAGGCCCTCAAGCAGGCCGGGCTGGCCCCGGGCGACTGGGCGGACTCCTCCCGGGTGGCGGTGATCATCGGCTCCGGGGCGGGCGGCACGGCCACCCTCGAGGCACAACACCGGATTCTGCTGGAGGAGGGACCCTCGTCCGTGTCCCCCCTGACCCTGCCGATGGGGCTAGTCAACATGGCGGCCGGTCAGGTTGCGATCGACATCTCGGCCAACGGACCCTGCTTCGCCCCGTGTACGGCCTGCGCGGCAGGTGCGAGCGCCCTCGGCCTCGGCCGGGAGCTCCTGCGGCAGGATGTCGCCGACGTCGTCGTCGCGGGCGGGACCGAGGCCCCCATCACCCCGCTGTACATATCCTCATTTGCCCGGATGCGTGCCTTGTCCCGGCGCTCCGACGATCCGGCGACGGCCTCCCGCCCGTTTGACTCCGGCCGGGACGGATTCGTCCTGGGCGAGGGCGCGGGGGTCCTGGTCCTCGAGACCGAGGAGCACGCGGCCGCTCGCGGTGCCCGCCCGCTGGCCCGGCTTACCGGGTACGGCGCCTCGTCGGACGCGCACCACGTCACCTCGCCGCACCCGCAGGGGCGCGGTGCCGAGCTGGCGATGCGGGCGGCGCTCGGCGATGCCGACCTGACCGCCGGCGACGTGGACTACGTCAACGCCCACGGCACCTCGACCCCGCTCAACGACGTCACCGAGGCGGCGGTCGTCAGCCGCCTGCTGGGCAACGGGGTGGCGGTGAGCTCCACCAAGGGAGTGACCGGTCACCCGCTGGGCGCGGCAGGCGCCATCGAGGCGGCGTACTGCGCGCTCGCGATCCGCGACGGGTTGATCCCGCCGACGGCGGGGCTCGTCGATCCGGACCCGCGGATCGAGGTCGATCTCGTACGCGGCTCCGCCCGCACCGGGCCCGTCCGCGCAGCCCTAAGCAATTCGTTCGGGTTCGGCGGCCAGAACGCCACGCTCGTCTTCACGCCCTGACCGACGCAGCGACCAGGTTGACGAGGACGAAGATGCCCGATGTCACGGAGGAGGAATCCATGGGGACCGCGCAGATCGAGCCCCAACCCCGCGCCCATGACGGCGCCACCACGCTGTCCGGCCTCGTCTTCGACGGGGAGTACGAGGAGATCCACCGCGACATCCGCACGGTGCTCTTCGACCCGGCGTTCGACCCCCGTGAGGGGCTGACCTCGGTGGAGGCCGGGAAGCTGACGTACGCGCGCTCCCGCGTGCTGCACCGGGAGCTGGAGCGGCCCCGGGACATGCTGCGCCGGCCGCGCCGGCTGTTCGCCCTGGCGGAGTGGGCACCCCTCCTGGACCCCGCGCTCTTCTCGGTGCTCCTCGTGCACCACAACCTCGCCCTCGGTACGGTCCTCGACCTCGGCGCGGGCCGGGACGACATCGAGGACCACGTGGAGGAGCTCGACCGGCTCGACTCCTTCGGCCCCTACATGGCGACCGAGCTCGGATACGGGAACAACGTGGCGGCCCTCCGTACGGAGGCGGTGTACAGCCCGGAGACAGAGTCGTTCGTCCTCCACACCCCTGACGCGAGCGCGCAGAAGTTCATGTCCGCGACCGGCTTCACGGACATACCGAAACTCGCAGTGGTCCTGGCCCGCCTCAAGGCCGACGGCAAGAACCACGGGGTCCACGCATTCCTCGTGCGGATCAGCGACGGCACGAAACCGGCCGAGGGGGTGTACGTCACGTCCTGTCCTGAACAGCCGACCCAGGGCGTGGATCACGCACTCACCCGCTTCGACCGGGTCACCGTCCCCCGCCGCAACCTGCTCCACGGCGAGACGGGCGGGTTCTCGTCCGACGGAACGTTCCAGCCCGGCGGCGGAAACCTGCGCCGGCTCTTCCTCCAGACGATGAGCCGCATCCAGCCGGGCCGGCTGTGCGTGGCGAGCGCCGCCGTCGGGGCCGGGAAGGCGAGCGTCTACACAGCCCTGCGGTACGCGGAGACCAGGCTGACCAGCGGTCCCGGCCGCAACAACGTGCCCGTACTCGAATACCGGAGCCATCAGCGGGACCTCTTCCCGGCGCTGGCCAAGGTGTACGCGACGAGTCTGCTCCTCAACCACGCGAAGCGGGAGTTCGAGGCCCACCCCCGCCCGGCGTCCGACGAGCTGAACCACCTGATTTCCCTCACGAAGGCGCTCTCCACCTGGGAGATGAGCGAGGTCGCCGGGATCTGCCGCGAGCGCTGCGGAGCGCAGGGCGGGTTCCGGGTCAACCGGATCGCCGAGTACGGCTCGCTGCTGCAGGGACTCATCACCGCTGAGGGCGACAACCAGGTGCTCCTCGCAACGACTGCCGGCCAGCTGCTCACCGGCGAGGACCGGCCTCTCGCTGCCCGGCCCCCGCGTGCGGCGGACGGCGTCGAGGACCCGCTCGTCCAGGTCGAGATGCTCCGCCATCGGGAGGACTCTCTGCACCGGACGGTGCGGGCGGACATGGCGGAATCCGAGGGCACGTACTTCGACGCCTGGAACGGCGCCGTGAACACGGCCCTCGACATGGCCCGGACCCGCGGGGTCCGCATCGCTTTGGAGCAGCTCGCCGCGGCCGTCCCCGCCCTGGCCGACGAGGAGGATCGGGCCGCCCTGGGCGTGCTCGCGTCGCTGTACGGACTCGTCGAGATCCGGCGGGACGCCGGCTGGTACCTGGCCAAGGGCCTGCTGACCGCGGAAGGGGTCGTGGGGCTGCCCGCCGCCCTCGACAAGCTGTGCGAGCGCCTTCGGCCGCATGTACGACGCCTGATCGAGGCGTTCCGGCTCACCCCGGGCTTGCTGCGTGCGCCCCTCGCGTACGACGACCCGGAGGCAGCCTTCCTGAGCCGGATCCGCGTGACGGGCGCGACCGGCCCCCTCACGATGCCCCCTTCGCGTACTCCGCGTACTCCCAGGAAGTGAAGATGACACGGCACACGTACCCCTGTCCGATCCGCTGGTCGGACATGGACGCCTACGGAGTGGTGAACAACGTCTCCCTGCTGCGCTACCTGGAGGAGGCTCGGGTCGACTTCATCTTCCGCCTGGGGCCGACCCGGGGCGACGCCTTCTTCCGCGGCGGTTCGGTGGTCGTGGAGCACCGGATCCGCTATCTGAACCAGCTGGTGCACCGGCACGAGCCGGTCGACATCGAGATGTGGGTGTCCGACCTCAAGTCGGCCACGGTCGCTGTCGACTATCTGATCAAGGACGGCGAGAAGACCTACGCGACCGCGTCCACGGTCATGGCGGCGTTCAACTACGAGAAGGGTCGTCCCCGCCGGATCAGCGAGGCCGAGCACGCCTTCTTCGAGAAGTACCTCGGGGGACCGGGCCAGGCGACCACGGTCCAGAACTAACGAGCTCGTGCACGGTAAACGGCGAGGCCTCGAGGGTTACGGCGAGGCTCGGCGTTCACCTCTGGTGCCGCGGGTTCAGGCGCCTGCGGTCTGCTGATGGGAGAGCAGGCCTGCAACAGCCCGAACAGTGTCCCTAATGTGCCCGCCGCAGGCGGGTCAGGAACCGTCACTTCTTGAGGTGCGCGATGCTGTGCTCGACCTGGATGCGTGTGGTCGGCCAGTCCCAGGTCCGGTCGCCGGCCGCGCTCCATCCCGAATCCCGACCGTCCTGCGGGTCTGCACTCCGGGATGAGATTCAGCTCTCCTTAGCCATCACGACGGGGGCAGGCCGGGCAGGTACCGCCGTACGCGGTCCGCGTCGATCCGCCCGGCGGCGGCACCGCCTTCTTCGCTGCCTGCGCCCGCTTGATCGCCTCGCGCTGCGCCTTGCCGGGCCGCTCCTTCGGCTGCTGTCCGCGTGCCGCCTTCTGTGCCGGGGGCTGTCCCACGCGCGGGTCGCAGAGCCCGGCCTCCCGGGTCCGATGCGCGCCACGCACACCGGACGTCCAGGGCAGCGGCGTGCGCGCACTGGTGCGCGCACGGCACGACGAGTTGCGCGCTATGTACCACACTCTCCCACCGGGTGGTACGCACCGAGTGGACTCCACCCGCACCCCGGTGCGCACCACGATGGCCTCCACCGAGCCTCCGCCAACGTGAAGACGTCACAGGGCTGGTGTGACCGGTCTACGGGATACTCGTGCTGGTCGTGGGCAGAAGCCCACGGAGAAGATCGTCCGTCAGCGGTTGACTTCAAGGTTCGTCATGTCCTCGGAGGCGACGCTGGAAGATCCTTACTGATCCGGCCGCTCCAAACTACATCCGTGCAGGTGAGGACTGTTGCGTATTACTCGCGCTCTCCCAGGAGAGCGCCGACTTATGCAGCGGCGCATCGCCGCTCGAGCTGGACATCGCGAGTGCGAGGAACCGCTCGATCCGCCCGAGGTCGAGTT
>NZ_JBSFCI010000056.1:0-40468 GCF_053593375.1 Streptomyces sp. NPDC002309
GAACTGGTCACCGGCGGGGTCACCGTCTTCCTCACCACCCAGTACCTCCAGGAGGCCGACGAACTCGCCGACCGCATCGCCGTCCTGAACGACGGGCGGATCGCCGCCGAGGGCACCGCGGAGGAGCTGAAGAGACTCGTCCCCGGAGGACACGTCAGGCTCCGCTTCACCGATCCGGCCGCCTACCGGCACGCGTCCTCGGCGCTCCACCCGGCCACCAGCGACGACGAGGCCCTCACCCTCCAGATCCCCAGCGACGGCAGCCAGCGCGAGCTGCGTTCCCTCCTCGACTGGTTGGACGCCGCGGGCGTCGAGGCCGACGAGCTGACCGTGCACACCCCCGACCTCGACGACGTCTTCTTCGCCCTCACCGGCGGAGCCGTCATCCCCGACCAGTCCACGGAGGCCGCCCGATGAGTTCCCTCACCCTCGCCCTGCGCGATTCGTCCACCATGCTGCGCCGCAACCTCCTGCACGCCCGGCGCTACCCGTCGATGACCCTGAACCTGCTGCTCACGCCGATCATGCTGCTGCTGCTCTTCGTCTACATCTTCGGCGACACCATGAGCGCGGGCATCGGCGGCGGTGGTCCCGACCGCTCCGAGTACATCGCCTTCGTGGTCCCGGGCCTGCTGCTGATGACCATCGGCAGCACCACGATCGGCACCGCCGTCTCCGTCTCCAACGACATGACCGAGGGCATCATCGCCCGCTTCCGCACGATGGCGATCCACCGGGGGTCGGTGCTCATCGGGCATGTCCTCGGCAGCGTGCTGCAGTGCGTGATGAGCGTGGTCCTCGTCGGTGCCGTCGCCGTGGCCATCGGGTTCCGGTCGCATGACGCCACCGTCCTGGAGTGGCTGGCGGCGTTCGGACTGCTCGTGCTCTTCGCCACGGCGCTCACCTGGATCGCGGTGGGCATGGGCCTGGTCAGCCCGAACGCCGAGGCGGCCGGCAACAACGCGATGCCGCTGATCCTGCTGCCGCTCCTGTCCAGCACCTTCGTCCCGCTCGACGCGATGCCGGGCTGGTTCCAGCCGGTCGCCGAGTACCAGCCGTTCACGCCCGCCATCGAGACCCTGCGCGGACTTCTGCTCGGCAGCGAGATCGGCCACAACGGGTGGCTGGCCCTGGCCTGGTGCCTGGGTCTCGCGACACTCGGCTACTTCTGGGCGACCGCCAAGTTCGACGCCGACCCGAAGTAGCCGACCCGAAGTGACCGCCGTGGCACGGCGGGCATCCCCCGCGAGGCGTCCCATCCGAGGGCGGCGTACACCGACACGACTGTCGGAGTACGCCGCCCTTTCGTGCGGGTGGACGACCCGCCTAGACGCAGCCCCCCGCCCGCAGCCGGCCCTTCACCACCTTGCCGCTCGCGTTGCGCGGCAGCGCGCCGACGAACTCCACCTCGCGGGGCACCTTGTAGTTGGCCATCTCCCGGCGGGCCCAGGCGATCAGGTCGTCCGCCGTGAGCACCGCCCCGGCCCGCCGGACCACATACGCCTTCCCGACCTCGCCCAGCCGGGTGTCCGGCACGCCGATCACCGCCACGTCGGCCACCGCCGGGTGCAGGCCGAGGAGTTGCTCGATCTCCGCCGGATAGGCGTTGAAGCCGCCGACGATGAACATGTCCTTGATGCGGTCCGTGATCCGCAGGTTGCCCGCGTCGTCCAGCACGCCGACGTCGCCCGTCCGCAGCCAGCCGTCGGAGGTCAGCACCTCGTCCGTGGCCGCCTGGTCGCCGTAGTAGCCCCGCATGACGTTGAAGCCGCGGACCAGCACCTCGCCCGGGGTGCCGAGGGGCGCGTCCACACGGACCTCGGTGCCGGGTATCGCCCTGCCCGAGGTCGCGGCGATCACCGACGGGTCGTCGCCCCGGCGGCACATCGTCACGATGCCGCTCGCCTCGGACAGGCCGTACGCCGTGAGGACCGTCTCGACGCCCAGTTCCCCGCGCAGCCGCTCCACCAGCCGCAGCGGCACGACCGCCGCGCCGGTCACGACCAGCCGCAGCGCGGAGAGGTCGTGCGCGTCGCGGGAGGGGTGGTCCAGGAGGGACTGCAGGAGGGTCGGCGGGCCGGGCAGGACCGAGACCCGCTCCGCCGCGATGTTCGCCAGCGCCGTACCGACGTCGAACACCGGTTGCGGGATCATCGTGGCGCCCCGCATGAGACAGGCCAGGACGCCGGCCTTGTACCCGAAGGTGTGGAAGAAGGGGTTGACGATCAGATAGCGGTCACCCGGGCGCAGTCCGGCCAGTTCGCCCCAGATGTCGTACGCCCGCAGGGACTGGGCGTGGGTGATCACCGCGCCCTTGGGGCGGCCCGTCGTGCCGGAGGTGAAGACGATGTCCGAGGGCTGCGGGCCGGACACCACCGACGCCCGTTCGCGCACCTCGGCCGCGCCGATGCCCTCCCCCTCCGCCAGGAAGTCCTTCCAGGTGCGGAAGTCCGGCGGGGCGTCCTCCGCCAGGACGACGACCTGCTCGGGCAGTTCACCCGGCCCGGCGGCCCGGCGCAGCGACGCCACATACGAGGTCCCGAGGAACGTGCCCGTCACGAAGAGCAGCCGCGTCCCGCTCCTGCGCAGCACGTCCAGCGCTTCCGCGCCCTTGAAGCGGGTGTTCAGCGGCACCAGCACCGCGCCCGCCGACACCGCGCCCAGCGCCGAGACGATCCAGTCGAGCGAGTTGGGGGCCCAGACGGCCACCCGGTCGCCGGGGCGCAGGCCGTGGGCGAGGCAGGCGGCCGCCGCCCGTTCGACCCGGGCACCCAGATCGGCGTAGGAGACGCGGGTGCGGCCGTCGACCACGGCCTCGGCGTCCGCGTACCGTTCGGCCGCCCACCGGACCAGGCCCGGAATGCCGCGCCACTCCTCGTACCGTCCGCCGTCCGTCTCCCGGTCCTCGCCCACAACAGCCTCCCGACAGCAAGCTGACTGACCGTCAGATTAGCTGTAGCCTGACGGACTGTCAGCAAGGCGGTGGGTACGGGGAGGGGCTCGGAGCATGGCAGGCATCAAGGACGCGACCGCGATCGTCGGCATCGGCCGGACCGCCTTCGCCAAGCACCTCCCGGAGGACGAGCGGACCCTCGCCTGCCGAGCCGTCCTCGCCGCCCTCGACGACGCCGGGATCGCTCCGGGCGAGGTGGACGCGCTGGCCTCGTACACGATGGAGGAGACCGACGAGGTGGAGTTGGCGAAGGCCGTCGGGTTCGGCGACCTCACCTACTTCGGCAAGGTCGGCTACGGCGGCGGGGGTTCGTGCGCGACCGTTGCGCATCTCGCCGCGGCGATAGCCACCGGGCAGGCGACGGTGGGCGTGGCCTGGCGTTCCCGGAAGCGGGGCAGCGGGCCCCGGCCGTGGACCGACACCACCGTCCAACTGCCGACCCCCGGCCAGTGGACGCGGCCCTTCGGCCTGCTGCGTCCGGCGGACGAGATCGCCATGCTCACCCGGCGCTACATGCACGAGTACGGCGCCACCCGCGACCACCTCTTCAACGTCGCCCTCGCCTGCCGCAACCGTGCCAACCAGAACCCCGCCGCGATCATGTACGAGCGCCCTCTGACCCGCGAGATGTACATGACCTCCCGCTGGATCAGCGAGCCGCTCTGCCTCTTCGACAACTGCCTGGAGACGGACGGGGCGCTGGCCTGCGTCGTGGTCTCCCGGGAGCGGGCCCGGGACTGCCGGCAGCGGCCCGTCTACGTCCACGCCGCCGCGCAGGGCCTGCCCGCCCAGCACCACGGGATGGTCAACTACTGGAACGACGACCCGCTGACCGGGCCCGCCTGGACCGCCGCCCGGCATCTGTGGAAGCACGCCGACCTCACTCCACAGGATGTGGACGTCGCGCAGATCTACGACGCGTTCACGGCCCTCGTCCCGCTGTCCCTGGAGGGCTACGGCTTCTGCGGGCGCGGGGAGGGCGGAGCGTTCACCGAGGGCGGCGCCCTGGAGATCGGCGGGCGCCTGCCGCTCAACACCTCCGGCGGCGGTCTGAGCGAGGCCTATGTGCACGGGTTCAACCTCCTCACCGAGGGCGTGCGCCAACTGCGCGGCACGAGTACCGCCCAGGTGCCGGGAGCCTCGACCTGCCTGGTCACCGCCGGTGAGGGAGTCCCCACGTCCGCGCTGCTGCTGAGGAGTTGAGAGGCATGCTGGGTCCCGTCGTCGATCCCGAGGGCGCGCCCTTCTGGCGGTACGCCGCCCAGGGCGAGCTGCGTGTCCAGGCGTGCGCCGACTGCGGTGAGCCCCGCTTCCCGCCCCGCCCCTGCTGCCCGCACTGCCGGTCCTTCGCGAGCGAGTGGCGCCGGATGTCGGGGCTCGGGCGGATCTGGTCCTACGTCGTCCCGCATCCGCCCCTGCTGCCCGACTACGCCGCCCAGGCGCCGTACAACGTCCTCGTGGTCGAGCTGGCGGACGCGCCGGGGATACGGCTCGTCGGCAACCTGGTCAGCGGTGCCGGTGCCGCGCTCGACTCGGTGCCGCCGGACCGCGTCCGGATCGGCGCCAAGGTGCGGGTGGTCTTCACGGACGCGGGACTGCCGCAGTGGGTGTACGCGTGAGCGGCCTGCGGGTCAGCGCCGACAAGGAGACCGGCGTCGCCGTCGTCACCCTCGACCGGCCCGCCCGCCTCAACGCCATCGACCTCGCCATGGCGGGCGAACTGGCCGCCGTGTGGCGGGGGTTCCGGTACGACGACTCCGTGCGGGCCGTCGTCCTGACCGGCGCCGGGGACCGGGCCTTCTGCACCGGCGTCGACCGGGACGCCTCGGTGCCGCAGCCGGGATCGCCGTACATGCAGGACGATCCGCTGCTCGGTGTCGGGCCCAAGGCGAACGACCTGTGGAAGCCGGTCGTCGCGGCCGTGCGCGGGATGGCCTGCGGCGGGGCCTTCTACCTGCTCGGGGAGGCCGAGTTCGTCGTCGCGGACGAGACGGCCACGTTCTTCGACCCGCACACCTCCTACGGGATGGTCAGCGCGTACGAGGCGATGCTGATGACCCAGCGGATGCCGTACGGGGAGGCCGCCCGGACGGCGCTCATGGGCACGGCGGAACGGCTCTCGGCACGCCGGGCGTACGAGGTGGGCCTGGTGTCCGAACTGACGCCCCCCGGCGGGGCACTGGCCGCGGCGACCGACTGCGCCACCGTGCTCGCCGGGTACCCTCCCGAGGCCGTGCAGGGGACCGTACGGGCGCTGTGGGCGGGCCGGGAGGCGGCCCTGGCGACGGCGTTCGCGCAGGCGCCGGCGCTCATCGCCCTGGGGAACCTGCCGGCCGGACGGCAGGCGGAGCTGTTCCGCGGACGGCGCCGGGAGCACAGGACACGGTGAGGGCCGCGCGTCCTCGGGCCCGGCGACCTCCTCGACGTCGCTGCCCGCCACCTCGGCGGCGTGGATGACGCTGCCGAGGGGTCACCTGTCACGGCCGGGTCACCGCACGGCCGCCGGGACGCACCCGGTCCGGCCGCGGCGTGCCGGGGCCGGTCAGGCGGTGCGGGCCGTGCCCGTGCCCTTCTCCGCGTCGAGGGCGTAGACGCACCGGTCCTTGCTGCACGCGTACACGATCCCGTCCTTGACGACCGGGGAGCCGGTGATCTCGCCGCCGGTGGCGAGCTTCCAGCGCAGCCGGCCGTCGTCGGCCTTGAGCGTGTAGAGGAGGTGGTCGGTGGCACCGAAGTGGATGCGCCCCTCGGCGACCGAGGGCGAGCCGACGATGTCGCCGCCCGCCTGGAAGCGCCACTTGGGCGTCCCGGTGACCGCGTCCAGCGTGTAGAGGCCGGTGCCGCTGCCGACGTGGACGTGACCGGCGGCGACCAGGACCGGCTCGACGGACGCGCGGGCCTCGGTGGCGATACGCCAGCGGTCGCGGCCGTCGGTGGCGTCCAGGGCGTACACCGTGCCGAGGTAGTCGGTGAGGTAGACGCCGCCGCCGGTGACCGCGGGGCCGGGCGCGAAGGCGGGAGGGGAGAGGAAGACGGCCGGCGCCTCGAAGTGCCAGCGGACGCGCCCCGCCGCGATGTCGACGGCGAGGACGCGGGTGCCGGCGGTGATGTACACATAGCCGTCGGGGGCGGGCGCGACCCGGACCGGGACGCCGCCGCAGGAGGCCGCGTCGCCGATCGGGTAGGACCAGCGCTCGTCGCCGGTGCGGGCGTCCAGGGCGCGCAGCCGGGCGTCCTGCCAGACGTAGACGGTGCCGTCGTGCAGCGCGGGGCCGGCCTCGGGCGACTCGAAGTCGCTCTGGCAGCCGTTGACCTCCCAGAGCTTGCGGCCGTTGACCGCCTCCCATGCCTGGACTCCGCCGCCGCGGGTGCCGGTGACGACGGTCCCCCGCTCGGCCTTCAGGGAGTACACCCAGGCGTCCGTGGACAGCCGCCACAGATCCGTGCCCGAGCGGGCGTCCAGGGCGAACAGGGTGGGGCCGTCGGAGGCGTGGATCCTGCCGTCCGCGACCGCCATCGACCAGGCCACGTCCCTGGTCTTGAAGCGGCGCCGCCCGGTGGCCACGTCCAGGGCGTGCACCTCGAAGGAGGTGACGTAGACGAGGTCGCCGGCGACGGCCGGGGTGCCCCAGACGTCGTTGGACATCCGGAACCGCCAGGGCCGCCAGCCCGCCGGGCTCTCCCCGGGCGCCTGGGTCGGCGGCGCCGGGACGGCGGGTTCGGCGCCGTTGACGCCGGGGCGCGACTTGGACCACGAGGCGGCCAGACCCGCCTCGGGCGGGGGCGCCTTCACGGCGGCGGCGCGGGCGTCGGCGACGCGCGGGCCGGGGCCGATGGGCACAGGAGCGCCGGCGAGGCGGACCGGGCCGCCGTCGGGGGCGCCGACCGGGGCGGGGACGGGCGGCGCCGGGACGACGGGATCGTGCGAGGGCGGGGGCGGCACCACGGGCGGGCGGCCGGAGCTGCGCCCGGCGGCCGGGGTGGGCTTGACGGCCGGTCTGCCGCCGCGACGGGTCTCGATCAGGCCGACGGCCTTCTCCGGCAGCCACGCCGAGGCCGTACCGCTGTCGTCGGAGCCGGAGCCGAACAGGTGCGGGGCGAGCTGGGCCTGGAGGTCGGCGGGGGTGGGGCGGGCCGCCGGGTCCATCTGCATGCAGGACTCGATCAGCGGGCGCAGCTCGTCGGGCAGGCCGGAGAGGTCGGGGCCCTCGCGGAGCAGCATGAACACGGTCTCGACCGGGTTGGCCCCGTGGAAGGGCGGGTGACCGGTGGCGGCGAAGACCAGTTTGGATCCGAGCGAGAAGACATCACTGGCGCCGGTGACCGAGCGCGAGTCCTTCGCCTGTTCGGGCGACATGTAGGCGGGGGTGCCCACGGCGACGTTCGTCATGGTCAGACGGGTGTTCGAGACGCCGGAGGCGATACCGAAGTCGATCACCCGGGGGCCGTCCTCGACGACCAGGACGTTCGAGGGTTTGAGGTCACGGTGGACCAGCCCGGCCCCGTGGATCGACTGGAGCGCCTCCGCGACGCCCGCGGCCAGCCAGCGCACGGCCTGGGCCGGCAGCGGCCCGCAGTCGTTCACTATCTCCTCGAGGGAGGGCGCGGGGACGTACGCGGTCGCCAGCCACGGCACGGCGGCGCGTGGGTCGGCGTCGACCACGGCCGCCGTGTAGAAGCCGGACACCGCGCGGGCCGCCTCGACCTCACGCGTGAAGCGGACCCGGAACAGTTGGTCCTCGGCGAGTTCCGTCCGCACGGTCTTGATCGCCACACGCCGGCCGGACGCCGAGCGCGCGAGATAGACCAGCCCCATGCCGCCGGCTCCCAGCCGTCCCAGCACCTCGAACGGCCCGATACGCCGCGGATCGTGCTGCGTCAGCTGATCCACCACTTGCCTGCCACCTCCCCGTACGAGCCGCGCCACCCACATATGTACGCGACCCCGTGCAGCGTCTCACCACCGCACCGCCGTGGCGGCACGCACCCCGATTCTTCCTGTCCCGGCCACAGGTTGCGAACCCGGTGACATATCGGGTGTGTCCCTCATACCGGGGCAAGAGGTGGCGCATTCCAGGACAAGCGGTGGCGCAAGCCCGCCGAACCGAGCGGTTCCCGCGGCGGAACGGTGACGGATCGGCGGTGGATCGGCGGCCGGCCGGCGGCCGATCCGCGGTCGGCCCGGAAGCGGTTCAACGCTGGATCACCCCGAACGACGCCCCCTGGTCGTCCGTCGCCACCCCCACCGTGCCGTACGAGGAGTCGAAGGGGCCGACGCGGACCCGGCCGCCCAGGCGGCTCACCTCGGCGAGCGCCGCCTCGCAGTCCTCCACCCCGAAGTGGGCGACGAGATGCGGCGGCATCTCCGCCGGGAAGACCCCGGCGAGCGGGGCGCGGCCGAAGTCGGGCGATGCGCCCGGCCCGAACAGCGCCTCGTGGAAGAGATCGCCGTAGAAGTCGTCGGCGGCGGCGGTGTCACGGGCGTACAGCTCGGCCCAGACGAAGGCGCCGGGCGCGTGCCGTACCCCGAAGCCCTGATGGGTCCCCGGCTGCCACAGGCCGAACACCGCGCCCTCGGGGTCGGTCGCCAGCGCGGTCACACCGAGCTCCCCGACCGGCAGCGGCGCGGTGACCACCTGGCCGCCGGACGCCCGGATCCGCCGGGTGAGCGCCTCGGTGTCGGGCGTCGCGAAGTAGACCGTCCAGACGGTGGGCAGGCGGCCGTCCGCCTTCTGCCCGAGCGCGGCGACGGGCTCACCCTCCCGGAAGGCCCACACGGAGCCGCCGTACGCGGGCCGGAAGGACCACCCGAAGAGTTCACCGTAGAACCGCTCGCCCGCCGCGACGTCGGCGAGCTGCGCGTCCACCCAGCACGGGACGCCCTCCGGGTACGCCGCTTCGCGGGCAGATGTGCTGTTTTCGGCCATGCCGCCAAAATAACGGCGCCTTCGGAACCCCGCTCACCGGCCGCACCACGCCCCGAGCGCCCGCGCACCCCATTTGCAGTCGGCCGAATCGCGCTCCGATCACCCCTCGGTAAGCTGACGGCATGACAGGACAAGTGCGTACCGTCGACGGCCGCGTGGCCGGCCGGCGTGGGCAGGCGACGCGGCAGAAGCTGCTGGAATGCCTCAGCGAGATGCTCAGCTCCTCTCCTTACCGGGACGTCAAGGTCATCGATGTCGCCCGGAAGGCGGGCACTTCGCCCGCGACCTTCTACCAGTACTTCCCGGACGTCGAGGGCGCCGTCCTGGAGATCGCCGAGCAAATGGCCGCCGAGGGCGCCGGTTTGGCGGAGCTGCTCGAAGGGCGCACCTGGGCCGGCAAGGCCGGCTGGCAGACCGCTCAGGAACTGGTCGACGGTTTCCTGGAGTTCTGGCGCAAGAACGACGCCATCCTGCGCGTGGTCGACCTCGGCGCCGCCGAGGGGGACAAGCGGTTCTACAAGCTCCGGATGAAGATCCTGAACTCGGTGAACAACTCCCTGGTGGACGCCGTCACCGAACTCCAGTCCAAGGGACGCGTCGACAAGGACGTGAACCCCGCGGCGATCGCCGGATCTCTGGTCGCGATGCTCGCGGCGGTCGCCTCGCACCAGAAGGGCTTCCAGAGCTGGGGCGTCAAGCAGGCCGAACTGAAGCCCAGTCTCGCGCTGTTGGTGCACCTGGGGATCACGGGCAAGAAGCCGACCAAGTAGCCGAGGCCGCCCGCCCCTCCCCCATCCTGTCAGGCAGCCGGTGGTTCACCCGCGTGGGCCGCCGCCTGTGCCCCGTCACGCCGGGAGCGGCCGGTCCTTGACCACGTGCTTCATCACCAGCGTGGACGTGAGGCGCTGCACCCCCGGCAGTGTCGCGAGCCGCTCGTCGTAGAGCCGCTGGAACGCGGCGAGGTCCGCGGTCACCACCCGCAGCAGGTAGTCCGGCTCCCCGAACAGCCGCTGCGCGTCGAGCACATGCTCGACCTCGCTGACCGCCCTCTCGAACTCGGCGACCGTGTCCCGGTCCTCCTGCCGCATGGACACGAAGACCAGCGCCTCGAAGGTCAGACCCACGGCCCCCGGCTCGACCACGGCCCGGTATCCGCTGACCGCACCCGACCGCTCCAGCTCCCGCAACCGCCGATGACACGGCGAGACGCTCAGCCGCACCCGCGCGGCAAGCTCGGTCACCGTCAGCCGCCCGTCCTGCTGAAGCTCGGCAAGAATCTTCCGGTCCATGTCGTCCATGGGGAAGATTCTCCCCCATGACCCGCGATCAAGGGGAATCTTCGGAAACACCTTCGGACACATCCCGCCTAATCTGCCCGGCATGGACTCCGCGACCCTGCTCTCCTTTCTCGCCCTCGACCTGCTGCTGGTCTGTGTACCGGGTGCCGACTGGGCGTACGTGATCTCGGCCGGTCTGCGTGACCGCTCACCGGTCACGGCGGTCGCGGGCCTCGTCAGCGGCTACGCGCTGCACACCGCGCTCGCGGCGGCGGGCTTGGCGGTACTGGTGGCGGGATCCCCCGTGCTGCTCACGGCGCTGACGACGGCGGGAGCGGCGTATCTGGTGTGGCTGGGGTGGGGCGTGCTGCGCCGTCCGGGCACCCCGCGGGCCGGAGGCGACGTCCCGGTGGCCGGCGGACGGGTCTTCCTGCGCGGCGCGATGATCAGCGGCCTGAACCCCAAGGGACTCCTGCTCTACCTCTCCCTGCTCCCGCAGTTCCTCGTCATGGGGCGCGGACACCTGCCGGTCCCGGCGCAGACCGCGGTCCTCGGGCTGCTGCACATGGCGTGCTGCGCGGTGGTGTACCTCGGGGTCGGTCTCACCGCCCGTGCGCTGCTGGGCGCGCGCCCGGCGGCGGCGCGGGCGGTGGCGCGGACGTCGGGGGCGGCGATGCTGGGGATCGGGGCGTTCCTGCTCGTGCAGCGGCTGGCGACGCTGTAGCACCCCACCGAGGACGTCACCGCCCACACGAGGAGGGCGTCACTTCCGTTCGAGGAGGGCGTCACTTCGGTACGAGCCTGAAAACGCGGATCTCGCGCGTCACCCGCGCCTGGTACGCCGCGTAAGGCGGCCAGAGCGCCAGGGCGGCCCGCCAGGCCGCCGCCCGCTCCTCCCCCACCAGCGGCAGGGCGGTCACGGGGATGTCCCGGCCCCTCCAGTTGATCTCGGCGTCGGGACGGGCGAGCAGGTTGTGGGTCCAGGCGGGGTGGCCGGTCCGGCCGAAGTTGGACCCGACCAGCAGCCAGCTCCGCCCGCCCTCCTCCGGCACGCACGCGAGCGGCGTACGGCGGGCCAGGCCGCTCCTCGCGCCGGTGGAGGTCAGGATCACGCCGGGCAGCATCAGCGCGCTGAGCAGCACCTTGCCCCGGGTCAGGCGGTGGACGGCGCGGTCGAGGGCGGGCACGACATACGGCGCGGCCTTCGCGAAGCCCCTGGTGGAGGAGACCCTCTGGACGATCCCGGCGAGACCCATCAGACGGTGACCTCCGCGCGCTCGAACAGCCGGGCCGTACCGGCGGCATGGGCGCGCAGCCGGTGCACCGGGCCGAACAGCAGCTCGTCGCCCGCCGCGCGTTTGAAGAAGAGGTGGGCGTCGTGCTCCCAGGTGAACCCGAGACCGCCGTGGAACTGGACGCCCTCGGCGGCGGCGGTGCGCAGCGCCTGAAGCGCCTGGGCGAGCGCGAGCCCACCGGTCCGCTCACCGTGGGCGGTGGCCCAGGCGGCGTAGTAGGCCGCCGAGCGCGCCGCCTGCACCTGCACGTACACATCGGCCAGCCGGTGCTTGACCGCCTGGAAGGAACCTATGGGCCGCCCGAACTGCTCCCGCAGGCCGACGTGTTCGACGGTCCGCTCCAGCACCCGGCCGGCGGCGCCCACGGCCTCGGCGGCGAGTACGGCGGCGGCGGTGTCGCCGAGGTCGGCGAGTGCGGCCAAGGGCGAGAGGGCGTCGGTGCGCGAGGTGGCGGACGCCTGCTCCTCCCCGAGCAACTCCGCTCTCACCTCTCTCAGTTGGAGGACGGCTCTCGGCCGGGTGGCGTCCAGGGCCGTCTGGCGCACGCGGGTCAGTCCGGGCGCGTCCCCCGGCACGAGGAACAGCAGCGTCCGGGGCCGGGCGAACCCCCCGGTGTGGGCGGCGACGACGAGCAGTCCCGCGCTGTGGCCGTCCAGCACCTGCCCGGCTTCCCCGTACAGCCGCCAGCCGCCGTCCACCGGGCGGGCCTGGACGCCGCCCGCGCGGCCGCCGCCCGCCCAGTCGCCCGCGTTGGCGCCGGTGAGCGCGAGGGCGGTGGTGAGGTGGGGCCCGGCGACGGCGAGGGTGGCGGTGAGCCGGCCGGAGGCGAGGCGCGGGAGCAGTGCGGCGCGCTGGGCCTCGGTCCCCAGGGCGAGCAGGAGGGGGGCGGCCAGGACGGTGGTCGCGAGCAGCGGCGACGGCGCCAGCGCGCGGCCGGTCTCCTCGGCGGCGAGGGCGAGTTCGGTCACCGAGCAGCCGACGCCGCCGTACGCCTCGGGGAGCGCGAGTCCGGGCAGCCCGAGCCGCTCGGAGAGGGCCGACCAGAGCCCGGGGTCGTGGCCGGCGGGGGTGTCGAGGGCGGCACGGAGCTGCTCGGAGGTGCAGTGGCGGCGGAGGAGTTCGCGGAGGGTGCGGCGGATCTCGTCCTGCTCCGGTGTGAAGCTGGCGTCCATGACGGCCTCCCTGGATCTGACGGTCAGTCATATTAGGGCGTCGACGCCCGGTCGCCCAGAGCAATTTCTGATGTACCGTCAGAAACATGGCTGCTGGAACTCGGAAAGTCGCCGTGGTGGGCGTGTCCCTGTCCGACTGCGGCCGTACGGACGAGGCCACCCCCTACACCCTGCACGCCCAGGCGGCCCGCCGGGCCCTCGCGGACGCCGGCCTGGACCGGGCCGTCGTCGACGGCTTCGCGTCGGCCGGCACCGGCGTGCTGGCGCCCGTGGAGGTGGCCGAGTACCTGGGCCTGCGCCCCACCTGGGTGGACTCCACGTCGGTCGGCGGCGCGACCTGGGAGGTGATGGCGGCGCACGCGGCGGACGCGATCGCCGCGGGGCACGCACGGGCGGTGCTGCTGGTGTACGGCTCGACGGCCCGCGCCGACGTGAAGGCCGGGCGGCGCACCGGGAACCTCTCCTTCGGCGCGCGCGGCCCGCTCCAGTTCGAGGTGCCCTACGGCCACACCCTGATCGCCAAGTACGCGATGGCGGCCCGCCGCCACATGATCGAACACGGCACGACGATCGAGCAGTTGGCGCAGGTGGCGGTGCAGGCGCGGGCGAACGCGGCCCTGAACCCGGACGCCGTGTTCCGCACGCCGATCACCGTGGACGACGTGCTGGACGGCCCGGTGATCGCGGACCCCTTCACCAAGCTGCACTGCTGTCTGCGCTCCGACGGCGGCGCGGCGGTGCTGCTGGCCGGGCAGGACGTCGTACGGGACTGCCGTACCGCTCCGGTGTGGATCCTCGGCACCGGCGAACACGTCTCGCACTCCGCCATGTCCGAGTGGCGCGACTTCACCCGGTCCCCGGCCGCGGTCAGCGGACGCCTGGCGTTCGGGCGCGCCGGCGTGCGGCCGTCGGAGATGGACTTCGCGCAGATCTACGACGCCTTCACCTACATGACCCTGGTGACGCTGGAGGACCTGGGCTTCTGCGCGAAGGGCGAGGGCGGGGACTTCGTCGGGAAGGGGCGGCTCCGCGTCGAGGGCGGGGAACTGCCGGTGAACACCGACGGGGGCGGGCTGTCGGCCCAGCACCCCGGGATGCGGGGGCTGTTCCTGCTGGTGGAGGCGGTGCGGCAGTTGCGCGGGGAGGCGGGCGCGCGGCAGGTGCGCGGCGCGGACGGGGGGCTGCCGCGGCTGGGAGTGGCGTCGGGGACGGGGGGCTGGTTCTGCTCCTCGGGGACGATGGTGCTGGGTCGCTGACGGAACATCGGCTCGCGGCGTGGTGTTGTGGGGCGGAGAGGCTGTTCGACGACGACGCCGCTGGAGGAGATCCGTTATGGCGCTGACCCGCGTAGAACGCGAGCAGTTCCTGGCCGAGCCGCACATCGCCGCGCTCGCCGTGACCGGTGAGGAGGGCCGGGCGCCGCTCAGCGTGCCGATCTGGTACCAGTACGAGCCCGGCGGCGACGTCTGGATCCTGACGGGTCTTGACTCCCGCAAGAACCAGCTGATCGGCGCGGCCGGTCGCTTCACGCTGATGGTCGACCGGGTCGAGCCCACCATCCGGTACGTGTCGGTGGAGGGGCCGGTCGTGGAGACCGTCCCGGCCACCGTCGACAGGCTCCGTGAGATCTCGGCGCGCTATCTGCCGGCCGGCAAGGTCGAGGAGTACGTCGACTTCTCCTTGAAGAACCACGGCGAGATGGTCGTCGTCACGATGCGCCCGGAACGCTGGGTGTCGTCCGACCTCGGCACGGTCTAGCGCCGCGTCGGTCAAGGTCTGCCCGTCACGCGCGGCGTCCGGAGCGGTCTCTCGGCGTGCCGGCCGGGAAGCGGCGAGAGGGCGTGCCGGGCGTCGCGACGCGGCGAACCTTGGCTGACGCGGCACAGCACCGGCCTGCGGCGATACTCGGCGGCATGGAACCCGATCTGCACGCGCTCCTGAGGTCCCTGCGGGTGTGGGACCCCGAGGTCACGTCCCTGCCGCCGTTCGACCCGGCCGACGCGCCCGCCGCCCCGCTCCCCCTCTTCACGACCTGGTTCGCCGAGGCGGTGGCGGCGGGCCAGCCGGAGCCGCACACCCTGTCGCTGGCCACCTCCGACGAGGAGGGCCGGCCGGACGTGCGGATCGTGATGCTGCACGGCGCGGACTCCGAGGCGTGGACGTTCGCGAGCCACGCGACCAGCCGCAAGGGCCGGCAGCTCGCCTCCCGGCCGTACGCCGCCCTGAGCTTCTACTGGCACCTCCAGGGCCGTCAGATCCGCGTCCGCGGCCCTGTCACCACCGCCCCGCCCGCCGAGAGCCTGGCCGATCTGCACGCCCGCTCGACCGGCGCGCTGGCCGCCGCGCTGACCGGCCGGCAGAGCGAGCCGCTCGGCTCCCTGGAGGACCTCGCCGCGGCCTCCGAGGCGGCCTGGGAGCGGGCCCGGGAGAACCCCGGCGCCCCGTCCCCGACGTGGACGCTGTACCGCCTCCACCCGGACGAGGTCGAGTTCTTCCAGGGGGACGAGCGGCGGCGGCATGTGCGGCTGCGCTACGTGCGGAGCGGCGGGGAGTGGGACAGGTACCTGCTCTGGCCGTGACCTGCTTCGGCCCCGGCCCGGTTCACCCCGGCTCGGTCCGTCCCTGACCCGCATCAGCCCCGATCCGCGTCAGCCCCGATCCGCTTCACCCCGCCCCGTTCCACCCCGCGTCGGGCCTGATCCGGAACACCGGCACGCCTTCCCGGAAGTCGGCTTCCAGTTCGGCGCCGGCCCGCAGTTCGCCCGCGTCGTCGTGGCCGACGATCTCCGTCATCATCCGCGGGCCCTCGGCGAGGTCGACGACGGCGGCGACGTAGGGCGTGCGCGAGTCGAAGGGCGGCAGGTCGTTGCGGTGGACCACGGACCAGGTGTAGAGGGTGGCGCGGCCGCTCGCCTCCTCCCAGTCGACGTCCTCGCTCCAGCAGTGCGGGCAGAACTCCCGGGGGTAGTGGTGCGCCCGGCCGCACGCACCGCACCGGCGCAGCAGCAGCCGGCCCCGGGCGGCGGCCTCCCAGTACGTCCGCGTGAAGGCGTCCGGCTCCGGCACGTCGTACCGTGCCGCGCTCACCCGAACCATCCGAGCGCGCCGTCCAGGGACCAGGTCTGCCAGGACATCCCGAGGAGCGCCACGACGGAGATCAGCGCCATCATCAGGTTCTGCCCCTGCTCGGCCCAGTCGTGGATCATGAGGACGAAGTAGACGGCGTTCAGGAGCAGTCCGCCGATCAGGGCGATCGGGGTCAGGAGGCCGGCGATCAGGCCGAGCCCCAGGGCGAGTTCGGCGTAGGCGACGACATAGGCCATCACGCGGGGCCGGGGCTCGACGACCGTGCGGAATCCCGAACGCACGCCGTTCCAGCGGTGCTTGGAGGCGACGTCGGCGGCCCACGCGATGCCCGAGCCGCCGAACCACGCCTTCTTGTCCTTGTGCCGCCAGCTCTCCAGCCACCACAGCCCGAGCCCGATCCGCAGCACGGCCAGCCACTGCGCACCGGTGAGCCAGATCGTGTCCATGGGCGCTCCCCGCCGACGACTTCACTTATCTGACGGTACGTCAGTTAAGGGGCGTGGCGGCCAGGTGTCCAGTCCCGTGCACGGCACGCGTCACCTTCGCGGATCGGACACAATCGATTCCCCTACGCCACAAGCCCCGCCCACCGCTCCCCCACCCGTGATCGATCCGCAACCAATTCAGGTCTTGACCGAGACCCATCAACCCGGCATGTGATTACGCTCCGTACCATGCCCGACTCCACTGAGCCCACCGACGAAGAGGGCCCGAAGGCCACCCGGCCGACGGCGCCGAGCCCGCAGCCCGAGGAGGCGACGGCCGGGAGCGCCGCGTCCGACGGCGCGCCCACCGGGAGCCGGGAAGCCGCCTCCCCGGAGACCGGCGCGGCGGCAGGCACCTCCCCGGAGGCCGGGGCGCCGCAGGTCGCGGAGCCCGAGGGCCGCGGAGCGCGGAAGGGGAGCCGGGCCGGGGGGCAGGTGCCCGCCGATCGGCCCGTCTACGTCATCGGCGGCGGACCCGGTGGACTCGCCGCCGCGCAGGCCCTGCGGGCACGGGGCATCCGCGCCGTCGTCCTGGAGAAGTCGGACGGCGTCGGCGCCTCCTGGCGGCGGCACTACGACCGCCTGCGTCTGCACACCACCCGGCGGCTGTCGGCCCTGCCCGGCCTGCCGATACCGCGCCGCTTCGGGCGCTGGGTGTCGCGCGACGACGTCGTGCGCTATCTCGAGAAGTACGCCGAGCACCATGAACTGGAGATCGTCACCGGCGTCGAGGTGACCCGCGTCGAACCCGCGCCCGACGGCAGCGGCTGGCTGCTGCACGCCACCGGCGGACGCCGGCTGACCGGCGGCGCGGTGGTCGTCGCGACCGGCTTCAACCACACGCCCCGCGTCCCGGACTGGCCCGGCCGTGACGCCTGGACCGGCGAGTTCCTGCACGCCTCCGCGTACCGCAGCCCCGCGCCCTACGCCGGCCGCGACGTCCTCGTCGTCGGTGTCGGCAACACCGGCGCCGAGATCGCGGTCGACCTCGTCGAGGGCGGGGCCGAGCGGGTACGGCTCTCGGTGCGCACCGCTCCCCACATCGTCCGCCGCTCCACCGCCGGCTGGGCCGCCCAGTACACCGGCGTCCTGGTGCGCCGCCTGCCGGTGGGCCTCGTCGACCGGCTCGCCCGGCCGCTGGCCAAGGTCAGCGTGCCCGACCTGGCCGCGCACGGCCTGCCCCGCCCGGGCACCGGCCTGTACAGCAGGGTCACCGAGGGCGCGATCCCGGTCCAGGACGTCGGCCTGATCGACGCCGTCCGCGCGGGCAAGGTCGAGATCGTCGCCGCGGTGGAGTCGTTCGACGGCGAGAAGGTGGTCCTCGCGAACGGCGACCGCATCGGCCCCGACACGGTCGTCGCCGCCACGGGATACGTCCGCGCCCTCGAACCCCTCGTCGGCCACCTCGACGTCCTGGACGCCCGCGGCAGACCCGTCCGGCACGGCGCCCGCACCGCGAGGAACGCCCCCGGCCTGCACTTCACGGGCTTCACCAATCCCATCAGCGGGATGCTGCGCGAACTCGCCCATGACGCGGAGAGGATCGCGCGGGCCGTCGCCCGGCGCAGTGCCGACCGGGTCTCCCGTATCCCCGGCTGACCGGCGTCCCACCACCCCCTCTTCGATTCCGCCCGCACGACCATTTCCTGACACTGCGTCAGTTCAGTAATCTGACAGTGCGTCAGTTCACTATGCCGTCACACGGAAGCGGGCGGGCCGATGCTTGGATCAACCCACGGCACCCTCACCACGGACGCCCGCCGGGCCCGGGTCATCGCCTGCGGCGACGGCCGGACCGGTCCCACCGTCCACGGCCGGGCGGCCGACATGGACGACCTCGACGTCAGCGGCCGTCCGCTGTACGCCGACGTCCCCGACCTGGACCGCTTCTTCCGTCCCGGCACCGTCGCCGTGGTCGGCGCCTCGGACGCCGAGGGGCGCCCGAACACCGGTGTCACACGGCAGCTGATCGGCTGGGCGGAGCGGGTCGGCGCGCGGCTGCACCCGGTGCACCCCACCCGGGACTCCGTCTTCGGTCTGCCCTGCGTGCCCTCCGTCGCCGACCTGCCCGAGCAGGTCGACCTCGCCGTGCTGCTGGTCGCCGACCCGCTCCCGGTCGTCGAGGAACTCGCCGAGGCCAAGGTCAGGTTCGCGGTGGCGTTCGCGTCCGGTTTCGCGGAGACCGGTGAGGAGGGCGCCGCCGCGCAGGCCCGGCTCGCCGCCGCCGTCCGCCGATCCGGGCTGCGCCTCCTCGGGCCGAACACCAACCTGAACGCCTTCGAGAACTTCCGCGAGGACCTCGACGGGCCGGCGATCGCGCTCATCACCCAGTCCGGCCACCAGGGCCGCCCCGTCTTCGCCCTCCAGGAACTCGGCATCCGCCTCTCCCACTGGGCCCCCACCGGCAACGAGGCCGACCTGGAGACCGCCGACTTCCTCTCCTACTTCGCCGAGCGCCCCGAGGTCGGCGCCATCGCCGCCTACGTCGAGGGCCTCAAGGACGGCAGGTCCTTCCTCCTCGCCGCCGACCGGGCCGCCCGGCGCAAGGTGCCGGTCGTCGCCGTCAAGGTCGGCCGCACGGAGACCGGCACGCGCACGGCCGCCTCCCACACCGGCAAGCTGACCGGCGCGGACGCGGTGGTGGACGCGGCGATGCGGCAGTACGGCGTCATCCGCGTCGACGGCCTCGACGAACTCCAGGACACCGCCGCCCTGCTGGCCCGCGCCCGGCCGCCGCGCGCCGACGGAGTGGTCGTCTACTCCATCTCGGGCGGCACCGGCGCGCACGTCGCCGACCTGGCGACCGCGGCGGGGCTGCGGCTGCCGACGCTGTCCGAGAGCCGGCAGGCGGAGCTGCACCGGTGGATACCGCCGTATCTGAACGTGGCCAACCCGGTCGACAACGGCGGTCACCCGGTCGGGGACCACCGCGGCCGGAAGATCATCGACGCGCTTCTCGCCGACCCGGAGGTCGGGGTGCTGATCTGCCCGGTCACCGGTCCGTTCCCGCCCCTGAGCGACCGGCTCGTGCGGGACCTCGTGGACGCGGCGGAGCAGACGGACAAGCTGGTGTGCGTGGTGTGGGGGTCGCCGGTCGGCACCGAGCCGGCGTACCGGGAGGTGCTGCTCGGATCCTCGCGCGTGGCGACCTTCCGCACGGTCGCCAACTGCCTCACCGCGGTCCGCGCCTACCTCGCCCACCACCGCTTCGTCAGCGACTACCGCTCCCCCTTCGACGACGCCCCGCGCACCCCCTCGCCCTCCTACCGCAAGGCGCGCGAACTGATGCGCCCGGGACAGCGGCTGAGCGAGCACGCGGCCAAGCAACTGCTGCGGGCGTACGGCATCCGGGTGCCGCGCGAGCAGTTGGTGACCAGCGCGGCGGCGGCCGTACGGGCAGCGGGGCTGGTCGGCTACCCGGTGGTGATGAAGGCGTCCGGCGCCCAGCTCGCGCACAAGACCGAGCTGGGCCTGGTGAAGATCGGCCTGACCTCCGCGGCCCAGGTCCGCGACGCCTACCGGGAGCTGACCGACATCGCCCGCTACGAGGGGGTCTCCCTCGACGGCGTCCTGGTCTGCCAGATGGTCGAGCAGGGCGTCGAGATGGTCGTCGGCGTCACCCACGACGACCTCTTCGGCCCGACCGTGACGGTGGGGCTGGGCGGAGTCCTGGTGGAGGTCCTGCGCGACACCGTCGTCTGCGTGCCGCCCTTCGGCGAGGACCAGGCCCGGGCCGCCCTCGCCGGGCTCCGCGGCCGCGCCCTCCTCGACGGTGTGCGCGGCCGGCCCCCGGCCGATCTGGACGCCCTCGTCGAAGTCATCCTCCGCGTCCAGCGCATGGCCCTCGAACTGGGCGACGACCTCGCGGAACTCGACGTCAACCCGCTCATGGTGCTGCCCCGGGGCCAGGGTGCGGTGGCACTGGACGCGCTGGCGGTGTGCCGCTGACATGGACAGTGCCGAGCAATGGGTACACCACCGGACCGAACAGCACGTCACCCGTCTCACCCTCGACCGCCCCGAGACCCTGAACGCCCTCACGCCCGCCATGCGTGACCGGTTGACCGGGCTGCTCGCGGACGCCTCCGCCGACCCCGCGGTGCGGGTCGTCGTCCTCGGGGGGACCGGGCGCGGCTTCTGCGCGGGGGCCGATCTGCGGGGCGCGGCGGGGGGTGGGGAGCGGGTCGCCGGGGACGTGGCACGGACGCTCCGGGTGGGCGCGCAGCGGCTGATCGCCGCCGTGCTCGACTGCGAGAAGCCCGTGATCGCCGCCGTGAACGGCACGGCGGCGGGCCTCGGCGCCCATCTAGCCCTCGCCTGCGACCTCGTGCTCGCCGCGGAGTCGGCCAGGTTCATCGAGGTGTTCGTCCGCCGCGCCCTGGTGCCGGACGGGGGCGGCGCGTATCTGCTGCCGCGCCTGGTCGGACCGCAGCGGGCGAAGGAGCTGATGTTCTTCGGCGCCGCGCTGACCGCCGCCGACGCCGAACGCCTCGGCCTGGTCAACCGTGTCGTACCGGACGACGGCCTGGACGCGACGACCGCCGAGTGGGCCGCGCGCCTCGCCGCCGCCCCCACCCGTGCCCTCGCGCTCACCAAGCAGCTCGTCAACGCCTCCCTCGACACCGACCGCGCCACCGCCTTCGCCGCGGAGGCCGCCGCCCAGGAGATCAACATGACGACCCGGGACGCCCAGGAGGGCCTGGCCGCCTTCAGGGAACGCAGGGACCCGGAGTACCGGGGGCGGTAGACGGCCCCTGTCCGCCCCTTCCTATCTGACGAGCCGTCAGTTTCAATGGGGGGTGTGATGGGACAAGCGGGGACGGCCGAGGCCGCCGTCCGGTATCTCAGGACCGTCGGGGCCGGGGGCCCCGTGGAGGCGCTGCCCCGACCGGAGTTGCGGTGTGTGCGCGACGACGAGCGGGCCCCCGTCGACCAGCGGGAGTTCCGCCGCGTCCTCGGGAGCTTCGCGACCGGCGTCACCGTCGTCACCGCGCCCGCGGCCGACGGCCCCGCCGGTTTCGCCTGCCAGTCCTTCTCCTCCCTCTCCCTCGACCCGCCCCTCGTCGCCTTCATGGTCGGCCGGGCGTCGACGACCTGGCCGCGCATCGCCCGCGCCGGGGTCTTCTGCGTGAACGTCCTGAGCGCCGGGCAGGGCGAGTTGTGCCGGGGGTTCGCGAGGAGCGGCGCCGACAAGTTCGCCGGGGTCGCGTACGACGCCGCGCCCGCCTCCGGCTCCCCCCGCCTCGCGGGCACCCTCGCCTGGATCGACTGCGCGATCCACGCGGTGCACACGGGCGGGGACCACCTCATCGTGGTGGGGCGGGTGGACGCGCTGGGGAGAGGGGACCGCGAGGACGGGGCGCCGCTGCTGTTCCACAACGGGCGGTTCGTCTGAGGCGGTCAGGGCAGGGCCGGCTCGGGCACCCGGAGCGCCCGCATCGTCATCCCGGACGCGGTGCGGCGCGCGCGCCGGGGCGCGCGCGCCCCGGCGCTCGGGGCCCCCGGGCTGCGAGGAACCGCCCACGGCCTCCCACGCACGCCGCTTCCTTCGTACGCCCTCGGCCTCGCGTGCCGCGCGAGGGACGACAACGGCACGCGTGCGATGCCTCAGCGAGCGGCGGCTGTGCCCACGGCCAGGGTGCTCCCGCCCCGCCGGATGACCAGCGCCATCAGCGCCGCCGCCGCGCACAACGCCCCGGAGGCGTACCATATCACGTCGTACGAGCCGAACGCGTCGCGCGCGACGCCGCCCGCGAAGGCCACCACCGCCGCGCCGACCTGGTGCGACGCCAGCACCCAGCCGAACACGATCGCGCTGTCCTCGCCGTACTGCTCCCGGCACAGCGCCATCGTGGGCGGCACGGTGGCGACCCAGTCGAGTCCGTAGAAGACGATGAAGAAGATCATCGGCGGATGCACGCCGGGCGCCAGCAGCATCGGCAGGAAGAGCAGGGAGACACCGCGCAGCGCGTAGTACACCGCCAGCAGCCGCCGCGCGTCGAACCGGTCGGTGAACCAGCCGGAGGCCACCGTGCCGACCACGTCGAACACCCCGATGACCGCGAGCAGCGAGGCCGCCGCGGTGATCGGCATGCCGTGGTCGTGGGCGGCGGGCACGAAGTGGGTCTGGATCAGTCCGTTCGTGGAGGCGCCGCAGATCGCGAACGTCCCGGCCAGCAGCCAGAAGGGCCCCGTCCGGACGGCGGACAGGAGCACCCGCACCGCCCGCCGCGCCGCGCCCGGCACGGGCTCCGGCTTCGGCACGAACTCCTTCGCGCCGTAAGGCTTCAGGCCCACGTCCGCCGGGTGGTCGCGCAGCAGCAGCCACACGAAGGGCACCACCGCGAGGGCCGCGAGCGCCACCGTGACGGCGGCCGGCCGCCAGTCGCGGGTCGCCACGATCCAGGACAGCACCGGCAGGAAGATCAGCTGCCCGGAGGCCGAGGCGGCGGTGAGGACGCCGGTGACCAGGCCGCGCCGCTCGGTGAACCAGCGGTTGGTCACGGTCGCCGCGAACGCCAGCGCCATCGACCCGCTGCCGAGACCGACGAGCAGGCCCCAGCACAGCAGCAGCTGCCAGGCCGCCGTCATCCAGACCGTCGCGCCCGAACCGATCGCGATCACCGTCAGCGCGCCCGCGACCACCCTCCGGATGCCGAAGCGGTCCATCAGCGCGGCGGCGAAGGGCGCGGTGAGGCCGTACAGGGCGAGGTTGACGGAGACCGCCGCGCCGATCGTGCCGCGCGACCAGCCGAACTCCTGGTGCAGCGGGTCGATCAGCAGACCGGGCAGGGAGCGGAAGGCGGCGGCCCCGATGATCGTCACGAAGGCGACGGCGACGACGAACCACGCCCGGTGGATCCGCGGACGCCCCGGTTCCGACTTCCGCGCGACGGCGGCGTCTTCACCCGCGTCTCCACCGGCAGCTGCGGCTTCACTTGTCTGGGTCACGGCATAGAGCTTCGGCCCTGCGAACCGCGCGAACGAGTGGCCCGAAGGACAGCATTCACTAGGATCGGGCCATGGACTCGTCCGCCGCGCCCTTCCGTCCCCACCGTGTCGTCGTCCTCGCCCTGGACGGCCTGCTCCCCTTCGAGCTGGGCATCCCGCACCGGATCTTCGGACGCCCCAGGGACGCCCAGGGCCGGCTGCTGTACGAGGTCGTCACCTGCTCGGTCCGGCCACCGGGCCCGGTCGACACCGACGCCGACTTCTCGATCCACGTCGGCCACGGCCCCGAGGCCCTCGCCACCGCCGACACCGTGATCATCCCGGCGTCGTACGCACTCGGCCCGGTCCACGAGGAGGGCGTCCTCACCGACGAGCTGGCCGCCGCCCTGGCCCACCTCCGCCCCGGCACCCGCCTCGCCGCCATCTGCACCGGCGGATACGTCCTGGCCGCCGCCGGCTACCTCGACGGCCGCCCGGCGACCACGCACTGGGCGGACGCCGACCGCTTCCAGCGGCTCTTCCCGCGCGTCAGGGTCGACCCGGAGGTCCTCTACATCGACGACGGCGACGTCCTGACCTCGGCGGGCGTCGCCGCCGGCATCGACCTGTGCCTGCACATCGTGCGCCGCGACCACGGCACGGCGGTCGCCAACGAGGTCGCCCGGCGGACCGTCGTCCCCCCGCATCGCGACGGCGGGCAGGCGCAGTACATCCAGCGGCCGCTGCCCGAGCCGCGGCAGTCGTCCACGACCACCGCCCGCGCCTGGGCGCTCGGGCGGCTGCACGAGCCGATCCAGCTGCGCGACATGGCCGAGCAGGTGGCCATGTCGGTCCGCACCTTCACGCGCCGGTTCCGCGAGGAGGTCGGCGTCAGCCCGGGCCAGTGGCTCACCCAGCAGCGCGTCGAGCGCGCCCGCCATCTCCTGGAGTCCACGGGGCTGTCCGTCGAACAGATCGCCCACGACGCGGGGTTCGGCACGGCCCAGTCGATGCGCCAGCACCTCCAGGCGGCGCTCGGTGTGACGCCGACGGCGTACCGGCGGACGTTCCGGACCGAGGGAAGCACCGCCGCGCCCCCCGCCGCCAGAACGTGAGCACGGCTCAGCCAGCGCTTTGCATAAGTGAGTCGGCCGTCCTCCGACCCGAAAACAGAACTCCCGGCCGCCTCACGCCCGTAACCCCGGGCAATGAGCCCGCGCGACTCCGCTGCACCACAAGCTGCGTACGATGCACGCAATAACACAAGTGCTCTCATCAAGGCCGGTATTGACACGATCCATACAGGCACATCGCATCAAGAAAGCGACAGGACCGGGTCTCGATGACCATCGATTGAGTAATGTGAAACGTGAACCACGCTGGAGCGAAAGCGAATCGGGCGACCATTGGTGCCCGGCTCAAAGAATCCGGTACTGGTTGCCTGTCTAGTAAGAAAGAGCACTTCATGTACAAGATCGGAAAGTCCCTGCTGGGTGCGACCGCGGGTCTCGCCCTGGGATTCGGCGTCCTCGGCGCCACCCCCGCCGCCGCGTACACCGGCCCCGCGCAGAGCGACAACTACTGGGTGTGCACGAACTACAACCTGACCGGGACGTGCGCCTACGGCCCCGCCAAGCTCGAGGGGGCGGGCAAGGGCAACCTGGCCCCGGCCTACAACGACAAGGTGTCGTCGCTTCACACGAACGAGTACGGCATCATCACGTACAGCGACTGGGACTTCAAGGGTACGGTCGGTCATTTCTCGGCGAACTGGCGCTGGGACCAGCTGAACGCGCCCTACAACGACACCATCACCTCGATGAAGAACATGTGACGAGGTCGAACCGGGGGGCAGGGGAAACCATATCCCCTGCCCCCCGGTCGCTTTTGATCGGCTGCACGGCCGAGCTTCCATGAGCCGCACTGAACAGACAGTGGCGGCCGCTTCAGGGCGGCCGGCTCACCCTTTTCCCCTTCTGCTGAATTCTTCTCCTTGCCGTGGTGATTCGCGATGTCCAATATTCCTGGTGCTCTCTGTGCGTCCATTCGTAGGCGCGGTACTTCGCCGCGTGAGGCCCTTGCGTCGCCGCGACGGTCGCGAAGTGCCGTCGGCCGGCGGCGCGGTCTCTTCGGGCTCGTGGCGCTGACCGGCCTGGGGATCACCGCACTGGCGGGGTGCGGTTCCTCACCGGCCGGGCCCCCGGCCGGTGACGCGGCTTCCTCGCGGCAGATGGTCCAGCTCCTGGAAACATTGCTCCCGGACGGAGAGAAGTCGGCGCGGCAGGGGCAGGGAGTGACGGCGAACGGTGGTCCTTCGCCGTTCGCCGAGTTGGTCTTCGGGCGCGGCGGGCAGTCGGCGCGGGTACAGGTGGTCCTGAACTGGAACCCGGTGCCGGTGCCCGCGATGCTCTCGGAATGTCCGGACTCCGCGTACCACCCCTACAGCCGGTGCACCAAGACGGCGTTGCCCGCCGGAGCGAGTCTGGTGCGGGACGAGTCGCCGATGGACCAGAAGGATCCGTCCGGTGCCAAGCAGCTGACCGTGCGGCTCACCGCGAAGGACGGCAAGCAGGTCTTCGTCACCGCGGCCGACGCCACGAGAACGCCGGCTGCCGACAGGGCCGGTTCGTTCCCGTTGACGCTCGAACAGCTGGCCGCTGTAGCGACGTCCCTGACATGGCGACCTGTCCTCGCCGCCATGCCTGAGCCTCCGTCCGGTGCGCTGGACGACCGCCACTCCCCGATGACGGGACCGCAGATCAGCCGGCTGCTCCAGGAACTCCTGCCGAACCGGCTCGACGCCGGACAGGAAGGCGGATCCGACGGGTTCGGGCATGTAGTGGTCGATGACGGAAAGGGCGGGAGCCTGCTGGCGGCCAACGTCCAGCGGTGGAAGCCCGACGACCCCGACATGGCCGCACTGTTCGAGAAGGCCGAGACGCTGCCCGACGGTACCCGCGTCAGCGTGCGCAAGGGCCTTCCGGAGAAGGGCGGCAAGGGCACGGTGGAGTGGACCGCCGACGTCTTCCGCGACAACGGATTCCGCGTCGTCGTGTCGGCTCTCAACTCGCCCGCCTACCCCCTGTCCGCCACCCGTCCCGACCCCGCGCTGACCACCGCTGAACTCAAGGAGATCGCTTTGAGTCCTCTCTGGCAGAAGTCCGCGTCCCGCTGACCGTGTCCGACGGCACCCTGCGGCCCCCGGCCCCGGTACCCCACCGCGAAGAACGTCAGCACCGCCCGCTCCACCCGCCGCCCTCAGAACGTCAGCACCGCCCGCGCCACCCGTCCCGCCTCCGCGTCGGCCCGTGCCTTGTCGAAGTCCTCGACCGGGTAGGTGCGGCTGACCAGTTCGTCGAGCAGGAGGAGGCCCTGCCGGTACAGCTCGGCGTACAGGGCGATGTCCCGCTGGGGCCGGGAGGAGCCGTAGCGGCAGCCGAGGACGGACTTGTCCAGGTACATCGAGGAGACCACGAAGGACGCCTCGGCCCCCGCCGGCGGGACCCCCAGCAGGACGGCCTGGCCGCGCCGGTCGAGCAGGTCGATCGCCTGCCGGATCAGCTCCACCCGCCCGACGCACTCGAAGGCGTGGTCCGCTCCCGTCGGCAGGATCTCGCGCACGCCGTCCGTCGAGGTCAGGAAGTGGGTCGCCCCGAACCGCCGGGCCACCTCCTCCTTCGCGGGGTTGGTGTCCACCGCCACGATCTGCAGCGCGCCCGCGAGCCGCGCGCCCTGGAGGACGTTCAGCCCGATGCCGCCGGTGCCGATCACGAGGACGCTGTCACCGCGCTCCACGCGGGCCCGGTTCAGCACGGCGCCGACGCCGGTCAGCACCCCGCACCCGATGAGCGCGGCCGAGGTCAGTGGGATGTCGTCGGGGATCCGCACCGCCTGCACGGCCTTCACCACCGTCCGCTCCGCGAACGCCGAGTTGGAGGCGAACTGGTGCAGCGGCAAACCGTCCCGGGTGAAGGGCCTCCCCGGCCGCCCGATCGCCCGCCGGCACATCGTCGGCCGCCCCCGGTCGCAGTCGGCGCAGGTCCCGCAGTTGGCGAGCGTGGACAGCGACACATGGTCGCCGGGCGCCACGTGCCGGACGCCCTCCCCCACCGCCTCCACGACGCCGGCGCCCTCATGGCCCAGCACCACCGGGACGGGGAAGGGTATGGTCCCGTCCACCACGGACAGATCGCTGTGGCACAGCCCGGCCGCCGCGAGCGTCACCCGCACCTCGCCGGGCCCGGGGTCCCGGACCTCCAGGTCGTCCACGACCTGGACCTGCTTTCCGTCGAAGACCACGCCTCTCATGACGACGCCCCCCTCGGTTCCCTCGGCAGACCGAGCACCCGCTCGGCGATGATCGTGCGCTGGATCTGGTCCGAGCCGCCGTAGACGGTGTCGGCCCGGCTGAACAGGAACATCCGCTGGAACTCGTCGAGTTCGTACGGCGCCGGCTGCGACCAGGGCACCGGCCCGACCCCGGCCGCCGCCCCCCGCACCTGCATCGCCAGCTCCCCCAGCCGCTGATGCCAGCCGCCCCACAGCAGCTTGGCCACGCTCGACGCGCCCGCGTCCCCCGAACCCCCCAGGGTCCGCAGCGCGTTCCACCGCATCAGCCGCAGCTCGGCCCACTGCCGCACCAGCCGCTCCCGTACGACCGGATCGCCCACCGCCCCCGAGTCGAGGGCCGCCCGCACCACCCGCTCCAGCTCCTCGGCGAACCCCACCTGCTGGGCCAGCGTCGACACCCCCCGCTCGAAGCCGAGCAGGCTCATCGCGACCCGCCAGCCCGCGCCCTCCCCGCCGACCAGGTGCTCCACGCGCGCGCGTGCCCCGTCGAAGAAGACCTCGTTGAAGTCGCTCGTGCCGGTCAGCTGCCGGATGGGCCGCACCTCGATCCGCCCCGGCTGGTCCATCGGCACCAGCAGGAAGCTCAGCCCGTGATGCCGCCGCGACCCCGCGTCCGTGCGCGCCAGCACGAAGCACCAGTCCGCCTCGTGCGCCAGCGAGGTCCAGATCTTCTGCCCGGTGATCCGGTAGTGGGTCCCGCCCGGCTCCCGTACCGCCGCGGTGCGCACCCCCGCCAGGTCCGAGCCCGCGCCGGGCTCGCTGTACCCCTGGCACCACAGCTCGTCCCCGGACGCGACCGGCGGCAGGAAGCGGGCCTTCTGCTCCTCGCTGCCGTGCAGGACGAGGGTCGGGGCGAGCAGGTTCTCGCCGATGTGCCCGGAGCGGGGCGGCGCCGCCGACCGGGCGTACTCCTCGGCCCAGGCGACCTGCTGCGTCAGCGAGGCCGTCCGGTTGCCCCACCCGTCGGCGCCCCATCCGATCCCGATCCACCCCGCCTTGCCGAGCGTCCGTTCCCACGCGCGACGGTCCTGCGCGTCCCCGGCGTGCGCGGCCAGCCAGGCCCGCGCCTCGCCGCGAAACACCTCGTCCTCGACGGTGAACCCGAAGTCCACGGCGCCCTCCCAAGATTCCGTCCGACACCGACGCCCCGAGGGGCACGGAACTGCATCGACACAGGGCCGGCCGGGTCGACGCGGCCGCGCCCGCCACACCACGAGGGCCCCGAGCCCGTTCTGAGGCGTTCGGCCACTGCCCCGCTCCCGCGGCCCGCTCCACCCACGCCACCCGAGCCCCGTTCTCAGGTGTTCGGCCGCTCCCCCGCTCTCGCCGCCCGCTCCATGCCCGCCACCCGCTCCAGCATCGGCATCGGATCCGTCCCGACGGACCCCGGCAGGAACGCGGCGATCCGCTCGGGCGTCCACGCCCCCTCGGAGTAGGCCGAGCGCAGTTCGCGGGGCTGCGCCCACACCGCGATCTTCGGGCCCGCGATCGTGTAGACCTGTCCGGTGATGCCGGCCTCGCGGGCCCGCGCGGACAGCAGGTACACCACCAGTGCCGCCACGTCCTCGGGCTCCCCGATCTCCGCCAGCTCCGTCGGCACGTTCGCCGACATCCGGGTACGGGCCACCGGCGCCACCGCGTTCGCGGTCACCCCGTACTTGTGCAGCCCCAGCGCGGCACTGCGCACCAGCGAGATGATCCCGCCCTTCGCCGCGCTGTAGTTGGCCTGCGACACGGACCCCTGGTGGTTACCGCTGGTGAACCCGATCAGGGTGCCGCCCCGCTGCCGCCGCATCACCGCGGAGGCGGCCCGGAAGACCGTGAACGTGCCCTTGAGGTGAGTGGCGACCACCGGGTCCCACTCCTGCTCGGTCATGTTGAACAGCATCCGCTCGCGCAGGATGCCGGCGACGCAGACGACCCCGTCGAGCCGCCCGTACTCCGCCAGCGCCACGTCGACCACGCGCTGTCCGCCGGCCATGGTGGAGATGTCGTCGGCCACCGCGACGGCCTCGCCGCCGGCGGCCTCGATCTCCTTGACCACGGCGTCCGCGATCGCGCTGGTGGGCGATGCCCCGTCGACGGCCACCCCGTAGTCGTTGACGACGACCCGTGCTCCCTCGGCGGCCGCGGCGAGCGCGACCGCACGGCCGATGCCGCGTCCCGCCCCCGTCACGACGACGACCTCGCCGGCCAAGAAGTTCCCCACGCCCGGCCCCTTCCCGCAGTTTCTGACGGTCCGTTAGATTCTATGACCCGTCAGATGCCCGGACACAAGCCCCGGGGAGGGTCCATGTCGTTGCCGGCCGAGTTCCACGAGATCGCCAAGCGCGTGAACAACTGGGGTCGATGGGGGGCGGACGACGAGCTCGGGACGCTCAACCTGATCACCGACGAGGTGGTCCGCCGGGCCTCCGGAGAGGTCCGCACGGGGCGGCGGGTACCGCTCGCGCTGCCGCTGCGCCAGGACGGCGTGCAGACCGGGATGATCCCCGGGCGGGTCAATCCGCTGCACGTCATGGTGCAGATCAACCAGGAACTGTTCGGGCCCGGCACCGTCGCGTGCAGCGACGACGCGGTGACCATGGGACTCCAGGCGGGCACCCACTGGGACGCCCTGCCCCACGTCTCGCACTCGGGCCGGCTCTACAACGGGCGGCCCGCGGGCACGGTCACCGCGCACGGCGGCGCGGAGTTCAGCGGGATCGGCACGGTGCGCCATCTCGTCTCGCGCGGGGTCCTGCTGGACGTCGCCCGCGCGCGGGGCACGGACCGGCTGGACGGCGGCCACGCGGTCACCCCCGAGGACCTGGACGCAGCGGAGGAACTCGCGGGCACGCGCGTGCGCGCCGGAGACGTCGTTCTCGTCAGGACGGGGCAGATCCAGGCGTACCTCGCCGGGGACAGACACGGATACGCCTATCCCTCGCCGGGGCTGTCACTGCGTACACCCGGGTGGTTCCACGCGCACGACGTGGCGGCCGTCGCGAACGACACCCTCACGTTCGAGATCTTCCCCCCGGAGACGGACGACCTGTGGCTGCCCGTGCACGCGCTGCACCTGGTGGAGATGGGGATGCCGCAGGGCCAGAACTGGAATCTCGAAGAGTTGTCCACAGCCTGTGGACAGACCGGGCGCTACGCGTTCCTGTTGTCGGCGACACCCGAGCCGTTCACCGGGGCGACGGGGGCGCCGGTGGCGCCGGTCGCCGTGCTGTAGCGGCGTGCGGACGGGCGGGACGGGCGGTCATTCCGGATGGCGGCGCGTGCGCGCCCGCCCCGAGCACGGCACCACACGCCGCCATCCGGCTCCGGCGTACCCGCCCCGGCCCCCCACGCCCCGGTCGGCGAACCACGCCGAAACGCGACTCGCACTCGACGAGGGCCTCCGTCACCGAAACCCTCGCCGTCCCCTCGCGGCGACTCGCTGCCCCCAGGGTGATCAGCCGGGCACGCCGCGTCAACAGCCGTCCCGGGGATCTGCCGGTTATGTCCTGTACGGCACAGGCGCGCACGGAAGCACACACGGGCGCACGTCCCGCCACCGGACCCGACGCCTCCCGCGCCGTCGCGCTCGCGCCCCGGATACGACCCGGGCGGCCTCAGACGGCCTCGTACGCGAGCCCTTCGTACCCCTCGTACCCGTCGAGCCCTTCCAGGCTCTCGCAGGCGGGCAGCGCGCCGCCGCCGTACGTCACGGCCGTGGTGCGGGGTTCGGCGCAGCGGTCCAGTTCGCACCAGATCTGCTTGCCGGCGCCGTCGGGGCTCCAGCCCCAGCGGTCGGCGAGACCGTCGACCAGCGCGAGGCCCCGGCCGCCGGTCTCGTCGCCGTCCACCCAGCGGGGGACGGGGGCGCGGGTGCAGCCGTCGGCGACCTCGACGCGGACGGTGGCCGGCTGGGGCAGGGAGAGACGCAGTACGGCGGGGCGGCCCGTGTGCACGACGGCGTTGGTGACAAGTTCGGAGACGAGCAGGATCAGCGTCTCGGCGAGCGGTTCATCGGCAGCTATGCCGCACCCGGCAAGCCGCGAGCGGGCCCACCGCCGGGCGCGCCCCACTTCCGCGGGGTCGGGCCGGATCTCCAGCTGCACTTGAAGCACCTGCACCGCTCACACCATCCGAACCGGTGGACACAGAGGCTCGCGCCTCAGGAGGGCCACGATCGTAGCCATTTTCTGCATGACCAGAACAACGGCCAGAGCGGGGATCACGGAACGTGAATCCCTTACGCACCAGCATGGTTGACGTACAGTCACCCCAACAAGCGCTTCGGGCATATTCCAGCGCGAAGGAGTACCCGTGCGGCATACTGTGCGACGCTCGTCGCAGGGTGTCGAACGGGCGGCGGAACAAGGCCCGTCACCGGCGCGGTTCGAGCTCGGAACCTCTCGCATCCCACACAAGGTACCGGAGCGGACCTTCGACTCCAGGACGTGACGAGTCACACCTAGGACACAAGCCGGTATCAACGCTCCGTAATCCCGGTATGCCACATTCCGCGACATCGCGTTTCGCGGGATCACCGGGACCGCAGGCGGGAACCCGTCAGACCGCTTCGGCCCGCAGGTCGCGCGCCAGAAGTTCCTCACTCTCCGTGACCTCGCCCGCACGTTCGGTCCGCACCCAGGCCCGCTTCAGATGCAGGTGCACCTCTGCCTCCCAGGTGAAGCCCATGCCGCCGTGCACCTGGAGGCAGTCGCGGGCGCCCCGCACGGCGGCCTCGTCGGCGAGCAGCCGGGCCGCGGCGACGTCCACCGGGTCCGCCGTGACGGCCGCCGCGTACACGGCGGCGCGTGCCACCTCCACCCGGACCAGGGACCTCGCGCACAGCTGCTGAACGGCCTGGAAGGCGCCGATCGGCCGTCCGAACTGCTCACGGGCCCGGGCGTGTTGCGCCGCCAGCTCGCACGTGCGCACGGCCGAGCCGAGCTGCTCGGCCGCGGTGAGCAGCACGGCCACCGGATCCGCCGTCCCCCGGGCCCCCGGCACCCGGTGGAGCGGCGTGAGCGGATCCACCGACCGCAGCGGCAGCGCCCCGGAGGCGTCGCCGCGCACGGCGTCGGCCTGCGTCAGCCACTCCACCAGCCCGCCCGCGCCGACGGCGGCCACGACGGCCGACCCGTCCGCCGCGCCGGGGACCTCGCCCGCCGCGAGGTGCGTGGCCACCAGGGGACCGGGCAGCAGTGCCCGGCCGGCCTCCTCGAACGCCAACGCGGCCTCCGGCAGCCCGAGTCCCACGCCGCCCCGCTCCTCCGGCAGACGCAGCGCGAAGAACCCCGCCGTACCCAGCTCCCGCCACAGCGCCCGGTCCAGCACGGGCTCCGCCCCCGCGGCCGCCCGGCGCGCCCCCGCGTCGAAGCGCCGGTCGAGCAGCTGCCGCAGCGCGGACCGCAACGCGCGCTGCTCCTCGGTCAGTTGAAAGCGCACGGCTACCGCCCCTTCGGCAGGCCGAGAATCCGTTCGGCCACGATCGTGTGCTGGATCTGCGAGGTGCCGGCCGCGATCGTGTACGACAGCGAGGACAGCCGGTCGAGCGTCCAGGGCCGGTCCAGGTCGAGCGCCTCGGGACCCAGGACGTCGGCGGCGGCGTCGTAGAGGTCCTGGCGCGCGTGCGAGTACCTCAGTTTGAAGACCGAACCCCCGACCCCCGGGACCCTGCCCGACGCCTCCGCCTCGCTCACGTTCCACTGGGTGAGCCGCCACAGCGCCCGGAACTCGGCGTTCAGCCGCCCCAGCCGCCGGCGCAGCACCGGATCGTCCCACCGGCCGTTGCCGCGGGCCTCGCGCGCCAGCTCGCCCAGCACCCGGCGGCAGGCCACCACCTCGCCCACGAACGCCGTGCCGCGCTCGAACGACAGCGTCACCATGGTGACCCGCCAGCCGTCGTTCTCGTCGCCCACGCGGTTGGCGACCGGCACGCGCACCTCGTCGAGGAACACCTCGGCGAACTCGGCCGACCCGGCGAGGGTGCGCAGCGGCCGCACGGTGATGCCCGGCGCGTCCATGGGCATGGCCAGCCAGCTGATCCCCCGGTGCCGGGGCGCGGCGGGGTCCGTGCGGACCAACAGCTCGCACCAGTCGGCGACTTCGGCGTGCGAGGTCCAGATCTTGGATCCGGACACCACGTAGTCGTCGCCGTCCCGCCACGCGCGGGTGCGCAGCGCCGCAAGGTCGGACCCGGCCTCGGGTTCGCTGAAGCCCTGGCACCAGACCTGCTCGCCGCGCAGGACGGGCGGGAGCCAGCGGGCGCGCTGCTCCTCGGTCCCCTCGGCGGCGATGGTGGGCCCGGCGTGCAGCAGCCCGACGAAGTTGGCGCCCACGTAGGGGGCGCCCGCCCGTTCGGTCTCCTCCAGGAAGATCAGCCGCATGGTCGGGGACGCGTCCCAGTGGACGTCGCCGTACCCGGCGTCGTACAGCGTCCGCTGCCAGCCGAGGTCGTAGGCGCGCCGCCCCGGCCAGTCGTCCGGGGTCGGCTTGGCCGGCAGGGTGGGCAGCACGCCCTTCAGCCACTCCCGCAGGCCGGCCCGGAACTCCTCCTCCTCGGGCGTGTACGTCAGGTCCACTACCGGTCCAGGTCGAGGTCCAGCATGCGGATGGCGTTGCCCCGCATCAGCTTGTGGACGGTCTCGTCGTCGAGGTCCTTGACGTGGTCGAGGGCCACCTCCTTGGTGTGCGGGAAGGTGGAGTCGACGTGCGGGTAGTCGGTCTCGAAGGTGGCGTTGTCGCGCCCGACGACGTCCAGGGACGCGACGCCGTGCTTGTCGCGGAAGAAGCAGCAGAAGATCTGGCGGTAGTAGTACGTCGACGGCGGCTCCGGGATCAGGTCCCGGACGCCGCCCCAGGCGCGGTGCTCCTCCCAGACGTCGTCGGCGCGCTCCAGGGCGTACGGGATCCAGCCCATCTGCCCCTCGGAGTAGGCGAGCTTGAGCCGCGGGAAGCGCACCAGGACGCCGCTGAAGAGGAAGTCCATCATCGAGGCCATCGCGTTGTTGAACGAGAGCGAGGCCTGCACGGCGGGGGGTGCGTCCGGGGACGCGGCCGGCATCTGGGACGACGAGCCGATGTGCATGTTGACCACCGTCCCGGTCTCCTGGCAGACGGCGAAGAAGGGGTCCCAGTAGCCCGAGTGGATGGACGGCAGCCCCAGATGGGTGGGGATCTCGGAGAACGTCACGGCCTTCACGCCGCGTGCGGCGTTGCGCCGGATCTCCGCGACGGCGAGGTCGATGTCCCACAGCGGGATCAGGCAGAGCGGGATCAGCCGCCCGCCGCTGTCGCCGCACCACTCCTCGACCATCCAGTCGTTGTAGGCGCGCACGCAGGCCAGGGCGACCTCCTTGTCGTGCGCCTCGGCGAAGGTCTGCCCGCAGAAGCGCGGGAAGGTCGGGAAGCACAGACTGGCCTCGACGTGGTTGAGGTCCATGTCCGCCAGCCGCGCCTTGGGATCCCAGCAGCCGCGCCGCATCTGCTCCCGGGTGATGCCCTCCAGGGTCATCTCGTCCCGGTCGAAGCCGACGGCGGCGATGTTGCGCTTGTACGGGAACTTCAGGTCCTCGTAGATCCACCAGTCGGTGGGCTGGCCGTCCGGGTCCATGGTGATCTGGTACTTGCCGCCGACGTAGGCGAGTTCGCCGATGCCCGCGGTGAGCGGCTGGGGGCCGCGGTCCCGGTACCTGGCGGGCAGCCAGGTCTCGAAGAGGTGCGCGGGCTCGATCACGTGGTCGTCGACGCTGATGATGCGGGGCAGTTCGGTCATGGGTCCCCCTCCGCGGAGATACGGATCTGATGACCCGTCAGATGACGCCGTACGGGAAGGCTAGTCCCGCACCCCTGGACCGACAAGGCGCCGAGCCCTACGCTCACCCCACTATCTGACTAGTCGTCAGCTCACCGGGGGCCACCGTGACCCTGCACACCACCGCGCACGAGCTCGGCACCGCGCCCACCCTCTGGGACCTGCTCGTCCGCCGCGCCGACCGCACCCCTGACCGACCCGTCCTGCTCCAGGACGACCGCACCGTCACGTTCGGCGCGCTGCGCGAGGGCGCCGAACGCGCCGCCGCCGGGCTGTACGGCATGGGCGTACGCCCCGGAACGGTCGTCGCCTGGCAGTTGCCCACCCGCGTCGAGACGGCGGTGCTCACCTTCGCGCTCGCCCGCCTGGGCGCCGTGCAGACCCCGCTCATCCCGTTCCTGCGCGACCGCGAGGTGGGTTACGCGCTGCGCGAGTCGGGCGCCGAGTACTTCGCCGTGCCGGGCACCTGGCGCGGCTTCGACCACACCGGCATGGCCCGGCGGCTCGGCGCGAAGGGGGTCTTCGAGGCGTACGACGACCTGCCCGACGGCGACCCCTCGGTCCTGCCCGCGCCCCCCGCCGAGGGCACCGGCGTCCGCTGGATCTACTGGACCTCGGGCACGACCTCCGACCCCAAGGGCGTCCTGCACACGGACCGCTCCCTGATCGCGGGCGGCACCTGCCTGGCGCACGCCCTGCGCCCCACCGCCGACGACGTCGGGTCGATCGCCTTCCCGTACGCCCACATAGGCGGCCCCGACTACACGGTGATGCTGCTGCTGTACGGCTTCCCGGCGCTGCTGCTGGAGCAGTTCGCGCTGCCGGACGCGCTGCCGGCGTACCGCGCGCACGGGGTGACGATCGCCGGCGGCTCCACGGCGTTCTACTCGATGTTCCTGGCCGAGCAGCGCAAGCGGCCCGGAAGTCCCGTCGTCCCGACCCTGCGGCTGCTCGCGGGCGGCGGCGCGCCGAAACCGCCCGACGTCTACCACGCCGTCGTCCGCGAGATGGGCGTCCAGCTCACCCACGGGTACGGCATGACAGAGGTCCCGATGATCACCATGGGCGCCCCGGACGACACCGCCGAGAACCTGGCGACGACCGAGGGGCGCCCGCCGCTGGGCATGGAGATACGGATCGTCGACGGCGAGGTGCGGCTGCGCGGCGAGGCCGTCTGCCGGGGCTATCTCGACCCGGCGCAGACGGCGGAGGCGTTCGACGAGAACGGCTTCCTGCGCACCGGCGACCTCGGAGAGCTCACCGCCGACGGCCATCTGGTCCTCACCGGCCGGCTCAAGGACGTGATCATCCGCAAGGGCGAGAACATCTCCGCGAAGGAGATCGAGGAACTGCTGCACCGGCATCCGGCGGTCGCGGACGTGGCGGTGATCGGACTGCCGGACGCGGAACGCGGGGAGCGGGTCTGCGCGGTGGTCGAGCAGCCGCCGGAGGCGGCCCCGCCGACCCTGGAGGACCTGACGTCGTACCTGCGCGCGGAAGGACTGTCGGTGCACAAGCTGCCGGAGCAACTGGAGCTGGTCGACGCCCTTCCGCGCAACGACACCCTGCGCAAGGTGCTCAAGTACAAGCTCAGGGAGCGCTTCTCGGCTACTCGGGGACGGTGAAGTAGCGGGCGAACGCGGAGATGATCTCCGTCTCGCTCACCTTGTCGTCGCCGTCGGCGTCGAGCGAGCCGGCCGCGGCGCGCGCGCTGTCGCCGGGGACACCCAGCGCCCGCAGCACGCGTGCGAGGTCCTCCACGGTGGCCTCGCCGTCGCCGTCCGGGTCGGCGACGGCGAGGGCCGCGTGCAGGAAGGGGCGGGCGATCTCGGCGAAGCGGTCGGGGTTGTCACGCAGTCGCTTGACGGCGCCGCCCACGAACTCCTCACGGGTGATGCGCTGGTCACCGTCCCGGTCCGCTATTCCGGCCATGCCCTGCCAGAAGGCCTCGGCGCCGCCGTACAGCGCCTGGCCCTTGTCGGAGCGGGACGCCGTGGCGAACTCCGCGAGGAGTGCCTTGGCCGCGCCGCTGAAGTCCTCGCGGTCGATATAGCCGTTGCCGTCCTGGTCGAAGGTGGCGAACCGGGCCGCGATCCTGCGCTCGTACTCGCTGCTGACCATGTCCTTCAGGCCGCCTCACGTCATGTCGGGGTGCTTCTCGCCAGGGAGCGTACGACGCCGCGGACCCTTCTGGAGCGGGAAAACGACGGTTGTGCCAAGACCGGGGGAATTTGGGGACAACGACGTGGCGGGGAGTTCACGCGGAGAGGGGACCGGCGTCGGCCGAGGTCGCGGAGGCCAGGTCGGGATGCACGTCGAACAGCCGCCGCACCCCCAGCGCGCCCAGCACCCGGTTGACGTGCGAGCCGTCGGACGCGCCCTGGGCCGGGAGGATCAGCCGCAGCCGCCCCTGGCAGGAGCGCAGCAGCCGACGGGCCGCGATCAGCACGCCCACACCGCTGGAGTCGCAGAACCAGACCTCGGAGAGGTCGAGGACGAGACTGTGGCGGCCCTCGGCCACCGCGTCGTGCACCCGCCCGCGGAGCACCGGCGAGGTCACCAGGTCCAGCTCGCCCGACACATGGAGCACGGCCCAGTCGCCCTGCTCGCCGCCGGTCACCTTGAACGCCACCACCATGCCCTTCGTCGCCGGAACGTGCGGAAACGGCCGGAACCGCCGGGAAACGGAAGTAGTCCCTACGCTTCCTTGCGGCGCGGCTGCCCAGCGGCCGTTCCCTGAAACACCTTGCCGGAAACGAAACCCAAACGGAAAAGGCTTGATTCAATCGCATTCGATCCTGTTCGATCAGGTCTGGACTTCTACGGGGTGGGTAGGCGCGGCATGAAGGCGCACTACCACCTGCGAGCGGCCGAGGGGCGCGCATTGGCACAAAGGGGCGTGCGTTGTCCTGAGTGCCGACTACATTCGAGGTGGCGATGGACGCAGGCTGGACACCGGGACGTATCACGGGGAGGGGGCCGCATGGCGAAGAAGGAGACACCGCCCCGCTGGGACCGCAAGATGCAGCAGCGACTCGCGCGCGGTGAGGCGGCCGCCCTCGGCGAGCTCTACGACCGCTTCGCCTCGCTCGTCCACGGCCTGGCCCATCGCGTGCTCGACGACGAGCGGGCCGCCGACGGCATCACCCGCGAGGTCTTCATACACCTCTGGGAACACCCCGACGCCTACGACCCCAGGCAGGGCCCCCTCCGCTCCTGGGTGGCGACCCTGACCCACCGCCTGGCCGTGCAGCGCCTGCGCGCCACCGAGACCGCGGCCCTCGCCGAAGGCGACCACGGCTCCGGCGAGGACCTCGAACTCAAGGTCCGCCACGCCTCCGTCGCCGCCCGCGCCGACTACATCGTCCAGTCCATGCCCGCCCCGCTGCGGGCCGCCCTGGAGGGCGCCTACTTCCAGCGCCGCGACTACCGCCAGACCGCCATCGACCTCGGCATCACCGAAGACGAGGCACGCCGCCGCCTCCGGCTGGGCCTGCAGCTCCTCTCCACGGCCCACGACGCCGGCGCACCGCCGGAATACGGAGGTGCGGTGTGACGGACCCGGAACACCACGAGCACGACGGGCACGACGAGAAGGAGAGGAACGAGAGCAAAACCCCGCACACCCCGGCCCACCAGCCGCGCGTACCGCTGCCGAGGACCTCGGTCGAGGACACGGGCCTGCCCCTGCCCGCCCTGGACACGTTGCGCGCGTCGTACCCGCACCTCGACCACCACGTCCTGAAGTCCCTGCTGGGCGCGTGGGCGCTGGCCGCCTGCTCCTCCGAGGAGACGCTCGCCGTCGAGGACCACCTGGGCCTGTGCGGGAACTGCGCCGACGAGGCCCGGCGGCTGCGCGAGGCGGTCGGCCTGCTGCAACGCCCCGACAGCCTCGACCTCGACCCCGGCCTGCGCACCCGTGTCCTGGCGACCTGCCTCGACCGGCGCCCGCCCCGCATCCCCGTCCCCGAGTGGGCCAGGCCCTACGACGCCGAGGCAGCGCGGCTGGACGCCCTGCTCCAGGACTTCGGCGACGCCGAGTGGCACGCGCCGGTGCGGCTGCGCTGGTTCGACGGCACGGAGCCGGCCAGCCGCCGCACGACCGTCGCCGGCGTCATCGCCCACCTCCTGGCGGTCGACGGCCTGATCGCCGTCGCCCTCGGACTGGAGGACCCGCTGGGCGACACCGACGCCGACCCGCCGACGCCGACGGCCCGCACCGAGGCGTACTGGAGGGCTTCGCACTTCCCGCCGACCCGCACCGTCCGGGCGCCCTGGCGCGAGCAGGGCCACGGCATCGTGCGCACGGTGTCCTTCACCGGCGGCAGCGCGGGCAAGCTGGGTGTGGCGTACGGCGTGGGCGAGCTGCCGCTGCACGACGCGATGATCGAGCGGGCCTTCGAGTGCTGGGTGCACGCGGAGGACATCGCGGTCGCGGTGGACTACCCCTACGACCCGCCGTCGGGCCGCCACCTCAACCGCATGATCGACCTGGCGGCCCGTCTGCTCCCCACGGCCCTCGCGGAACGCCGCCGCGCGGGCCTGGCGAGCCCCGCCCGGACCTCCCGCCACCTGGTCCCCGCCGGCACCCCGGGCCGCACCCTGCGCCTGGAGATCGAGGGCTCCGGGGGCGGCGAGTGGCTGATCCCCCTGGACTCCCCGGCGGAGGTGGCCTCCGCCGAACACGAGGTGGCCCACGTGGCCCTGGACGGCGTCGAGTTCTGCCGCCTGGCCGCGGGCCACGTCTCCCCCGACGACGCGGCGGCAGGACAGCTGGGCGACCGCGAGGCCATCAGGGACGTCCTCCTGGCGGCAGCATCCCTGAGCCGCATGTAGCACCCACAACAAGGAACCCGGACCCTCGCCCACGCGGAGCCGCACCCACCCACGGCCAAGGAACCGGCCCCCCGCCCGGGCGCACGATCCCGCACCCGCCCACGACGAGGGAACCGGACCCCGCCCGCGCGGAGCCGCACCCGCCCACGGCGGGAAGGGGTCGGGCCGCGCGGACCCGCAGTCGCACGCGGCGGGAAGGGGTCGGGCCGGGGTGGACCCCCAACGCGCGGACCCGCACTCGCCCACGGCGGGAAGGGGTCGGGCCGGGGGGTGTCCGCCCGCAGCGGTTGGCGCGTCAACCCGGGTAAGTCGGTGAGAGACCGATTCCGCGCCGTTCCGAGGACGGACACCCCCCGGCCCG
>NZ_JBSFCI010000057.1:0-36022 GCF_053593375.1 Streptomyces sp. NPDC002309
GTTCCAGTGCACGGCGTGCGGGTTCGCGGCGAACGCGGACCACGTCGGCGCAGCGAACGTCCTCAACAGGGCCGGGCTGGCCCTCTGCGACGTGGTCTAGCCACCGACACAGGAAGCCCGCGCGTTTACGCGTGGGTGGAGTCACGTCTGCTAGCTCCCTCGGTATACGGAGTAGCCGAACGGGTTGAGCAGCAGCGGCACGTGGTAGTGCTCGCCCGGCACGACGGCGAACGTGATCGCCACCTCCGGGAAGAACACACCGGGTCCGCCGTCCCGGTTCGCGGGGGCGTCCTGCTGCGCATCGGCTTGCTTCTTCTCGAAGTACGCCTCGACGGCGAAGTCGAGCCGTACGTGGGTCGTTCCGTCCGGCGGGGCCGGAAGGTCCTTGCACCGGCCGTCGGCGTCGGTCGCGGAACCGCCGAGCGCCGTCCAGTCCGCCGCGCGTCCGGCACGGGCGGAGAGCCGGACGGCGACGCCCTCGGCGGGGCGGCCGACGGAGGTGTCCAGGATGTGCGTGGACACGGAGGCGGTGGCGCTGGTGCTCATGGTGTCAGGCGTCCTCTTCGACGAGTCGGGCCAGCCGGATACGGTTGATCTTCCCCAGCTCGGTGCGGACGATCTCCCGCTCCCGCTCGGGAGAGTTCCCGATGCGTTCCCTGACCGCGTCGCGCATCTGCTCCCCGGTGCGGCCGGTGGCGCAGATCAGGAAGACATGGCCGAACCTCTCCTGGTAGGCCAGGTTCAGTTCGAGCATCTCCGCCCGGAGTTCCGCGGAGGCGTCCGCCATGCCGCGCTGCTCCCGGGCCGACGTCGGGTCGCCCGGCTCGGGGCGGCCGATCGGCGGGTGTCCGGCCATCGCCTCGTCGAGGTCCCCGCTGGTGAGCCCGGCCGTCGCGGCATCGCCGGCGGCGCGGAGATCCTCGGTGGTGGCGTAGGGGCGGGCGGCGAGGAGCCTGTCGACCCAGGCCGTGGAAGCACACGCCTCGCGCAGCGCGGCGCGGGCCGTGTGCTCCTCCAGTGCGTTGAAGCGGGCCAGGCCCGGCGGCGTGGAAGTGGACGTCACGTGAGCCTCCGTGGCCTTGTCGGCCTTCGTACCGAACGGCCTTCGTAGGGAACGGGCTGCGGACTGGACGGGCTGCGGACAGCTAACGCCCTCCGGAACATCGCGTCAACAGTTTGTTGAAAATTCGGACGGCAAAAACCGCCGTCCCCGCATGGCACGGGACGGCGGTCCGTACGGTCCGCACACCGGAGCGGATGCCCCGGTCAGGCCTGCTTGTCGCGGTTCAGGTAGTTGTAGACGGTGAACCGGCTGACACCCAGGGCGCCCGCCACCGTCTCCACACCGTGCCGCACCGAGAAGGCGCCCCGCGCCTCGAGTACGCGCACCACCTCCTGTTTGGACCTGCGGTCCAGGTCGGACAGCGGCTTGCCCTGCTTGCGCTCCATGGCCGCGAGGATGTGGTCGAGGGAGTCGGCGAGCTGAGGCAGCCGCACACCCACCACGTCGACGCCTTCCCAAGCCAGTACGACGTCGTCCGCGCTCGCCTCGTCCGGGGCTATCAGCACCCCGCCCATGGCGTCGACCAGCGGCTTCACCGCGGCGATGAAGGACTCGTTGCCGGTCACCCGTCGCCCTCCCCGACCACGTTGACCTGGAGCGAGACCCGGGTGGCGCCGGCCTGGAGGGCCTTGCGCAGCAGGTCGTCCACGGCGCCCAGCACCTCACCGGCCCCGCCCTCGGCGGTGTTGCCGAAGGGGCCGACGTCCACGGCGTCCAGCGCGGCCGCCTCGATCACCTCGCGGGCCACCAGCGCGTGCGCGGGCGCCTCGTCGAGATCGAAGGGTTCGGTCGTGAATTCCACTCTCAGTCGCACGCGCTCAACCTAACGCGCCCCACCACCTCCCGGGCAGCCCGCGCGGGCACCGGATCCGAGGGAGGCGCCCTTGCCGACCGGCCTTGACAGCCGTCACCCGACGCAGGCACTCTTCCGTTAAGCAGAAAGTTGCTTCCACTATACGGAAACAGTGACAGGAAGGGAGCGTCGACCCCCATGGGACTCGCGGACCAGCGCTTCACCGTCAACCTGTCGATCCTCTTCACGGAACTCCCGCTGCTGGAGCGCCCGGCCGCGGCCGCCGCGGCCGGCTTCACCGCGGTGGAACTGTGGTGGCCCTGGGTCGACTCCCCCACGCCCGAGCGCTCCGAACTCGACGCCCTGAAGCGGGCGATCGAGCAGGCGGGCGTCCAGCTCACCGGGCTGAACCTCTACGCCGGCCGGCTGCCGGGCCCCGACCGCGGCGCCCTGTCGGTTCCCGGCGAGGAGTCGGAGCGGTTCCGCGCGAACGTCGACGTGGCCGCCGACCTCGCCGCGTCCCTCGGCTGCCCGGCACTCAACGCGCTCTACGGCAACCGCGTGGAGGGCGTCGACCCGGCCGCGCAGGACGCGCTCGCCCTGGAGAACCTGGTCCTGGCGGCCCGCGCCGCCGACCGGATCGGCGCCGTGCTGCTGATCGAGGCCCTCAACAGGCCCGAGTCGCCGCTGTACCCGCTGGTGTCGGCACCGGCCGCGATCGGCGTCGTCGACAAGGTCAACCGGGCGACGGGGCTGGGCAACGCCACGTTCCTGATGGACCTGTACCACCTGTCCATGAACGGCGAGGACCTGCCGACGGTGATCGAGGAGTACGCGGCGCGCACCGGCCACGTCCAGATCGCCGACAACCCGGGCCGAGGAGCGCCCGGAACGGGCTCACTGCCCCTCGAAGACCTGCTCGACCGGCTGGACAAGGCGGGTTACGACGGCTGGGTCGGCCTCGAGTACAAGCCGGGCGACCGTCCGAGCGCCGCGACCTTCGACTGGCTGCCCCGCTGACCCCGTCACCGAAAGGCACCCCATCATGAGCAGCACCCTTCCCCGGATCGCCTGGATCGGCCTCGGGATCATGGGCTCCCCCATGTCGGAGAACCTGATCAAGGCCGGGTACGACGTCACCGGCTTCACGCTGGAGCGGGAGAAGCTGGACCGGCTCGCCGCCGCCGGCGGCACCGCCGCCGCCTCGATCGCCGAGGCCGTCCGTGACGCCGACGTGATCGTCACCATGGTGCCCGCGTCACCGCAGGTCGAGGCCGTCGCGTACGGGCCGGACGGCATCCTGGAGAACGCGAGGCCGGGCGCCCTGCTGATCGACATGTCCTCGATCACCCCGCAGACCTCCGTCGACCTCGCCGCCGCCGCCCGCGACAAGGGCATCCGCGTGCTCGACGCACCGGTGTCCGGGGGTGAGGCAGGGGCCGTCGAGGCGGTGCTGTCCATCATGGTCGGCGGCGAGCAGACCGACTTCGACCGGGCGGAGCCGATCTTCGAGGCGCTGGGCAGGACCGTCGTGCTGTGCGGTCCGCACGGCTCCGGGCAGACCGTGAAGGCCGCCAACCAGCTGATCGTCGCCGTGAACATCCAGGCGTGCGCCGAGGCCGTGGTCTTCCTGGAGAAGTCGGGCGTGGACCTGAAGGCGGCGCTGGACGTGCTGGGCGGCGGACTCGCGGGCTCGACCGTGCTGACCCGGAAGAAGGACAACTTCCTGAACCGGGACTTCACACCGGGCTTCCGGATCGACCTGCACCACAAGGACATGGGCATCGTCACCGACGCCGCGCGCGACGTCGGCGCGGCACTGCCGGTCGGCGCCGTGGTCGCGCAACTGGTGGCTTCCCTGCGCGCACAGGGCGACGGGGGCCTGGACCACTCCGCGCTGCTGCGGGCCGTGGAGCGTCTGTCCGGCGCCCGGGTCTGACCCACCGAGACCTCCGGGCGGCGCCGCCGCCGACACCTGTCCTGTCGCGCCCAGGCGGGGGCGCCGCCCGGAACCCGTCTCGACCTCGACAGACGGTTGAGGTCGAGATCGCCCCGCACCCGGGCTCCATCGCTCGGACGTTCCACGAAGCGGGCCTCTGTTCCACGCCGCCGCCCCGAACACGGCAAGCGCGCCAGGAGGCGGCCCGAGAGCTGAACCCAAGGGCCGCGTCCGGCCTCTGACGTGAAGTCGGGCATCCGGACGCACAGCCCGCCAGGCCATCGGCGACCCGGATGCTGGGTGGCCGACCGGCGGCCGGGCGGGCGGGGCGAGGACCGCGGCGGCGTGCGAGCCAGTGCGGTGGTGAAGGCCCCGGAACTCCTTCTTCGACCTGAGGGGAGGGGAAACCGGTGCTGTCGCCGTCCGCCGCGGTCCCGGCCACACGGACTCCGTCCGGCGGCGCGAACGTCCTGTCGCGCCCGGCGCTCTCCCGCGCCCGGGACCGCCGGGCACGGGCGTGCGAAACCGCCCCGGCCGCAGCACCCTGAAGGCATGGGACATGCACCGGAGCACCCGCACGTGGTGGTGCATCCGCCGGCCCTGGACGGTTCACGGCGGGTCACCGAGGGCCACGAGACACTGGGCGTCGCGACGCACCTGGACGACGTCGGCGAGATCCTGCGGCTCGCCGACCTCTATGTGACAGACGTGGAGGACACCGACTTCATCGAGTGGCAGGGCGGCGGCCCGGAGGACTGGCCCGGCCTGTCGGAACACCACGAGCACCACGGGCAGCACGAACACCACGGGCACCCTGAGCAGCACGGTCACCGTTGAGCAGCACGGCCCTCCTGAGCAGCAGAGGTGCCCCTCAGCAGCGCGGGCGCCCGGAGCGGCACGGACATCGCCGTCCGCCCGGCGCGGGCCGGCCCCCCCCCCGTACGCCAGGGGGCGTACGCGGGGTACGACATCCTCAAATCCACCTCTGAAGACGTTCCGACATGCTTCGAGTGCGCCCCGGGGCGGGCACATACCCCTCGTACGCCGGGACCCGCCGGCACGGGGGCGGCGGGTCCCGGGTCACGGGGGTGGGTGGTGACGCACCAGGAAGCACACGCCGGGCGGCTGGGGCCGCACGAGGCCGGCCTGCTGCGGGGAGGCCCGCGCGGTGCCGTCACGGTCGCCGTGCTGGGTCTGCATCTGCGGGGGCTGGTCGAAGCGGGACGGCCCGGCACCCTGCGCAGGGCGGCCGCCTTCCCCGCTCCCGAGCACCCGCTGGAGAAGGCGGTCCGCGTCGGACTCCACCGTCCGTCGGGCATAAGGGAGTTGCCGCACCGCGCGGCCGTCCGCCTCGCCCTGAGCCGGATGCGCGGGGACCTCACCGCGCACGGGCTGCTGCGCGCGGGGCTGCCCGGTCCGACCCGCACGGGACGCCGGCACCTCACCGTCCTGCGCGCCCGGCACGCGCTTCCCCCCGCGCCGCACGACCTCACGGACGAGGAGATGCTCTTCGCGGTCGCGCTGCACGGCGGCCGGGCCCTGAGGGTGCTCGTACCGCACTTCACCCGCGCCTCGGGGCTGGACGGCCGAGGCGCCCTCGCGGACGAGGGACGCTTCCCCTTCGGCCGGGGCAACGACCTGCGCCGCGCCTTCGGCGCGGAGGAGGGGCACGAGCCGGGCGGGGGTGGCGGCCACCACCACGGAGGCGGCGGGTTCGGGTGCGGCGGAGGCGGCGGGGGCGGGGGCGGCGGGGACTGAGCACCGGGGCGACGGCGAAGGCGCCCCACCCCGTCGGGTGAGCCGCCCCGCCTGAGTCGCCCCGCGGGCCCGAACCGCCCAGTGGATCCGAACGCCCAGTGGATCGGAACCGCCCCACGGGCCCGACCCGCCAAGCGGAGCCTCACCGCTCCACGGGCCCGACCCGCCAAACAAAGCCGGGCCGCCCCGCGGATCCCAACCGCCCCGCGGATCCGGACCGCGTCAGACCTTCAGCGTCCTGATCGACGTCGGCGCGTGACCGGGCTCCGTCGCGAGCTCCTCGAACTCCACGACGTTGCTGATGTCGTTCGTGCCGGACATGGAGATGTTGGTGATCCGCTCCAGGATCACCTCGACGACGACCGGCACCCGGAACTCCGCTGCGAGCTTCTTGGCCTGCTCGAAGGCCGCGCCCAGCTCGCCGGGGTCGGTCACCCGGATCGCCTTGCAGCCGAGGCCCTCGGCGACCTTGACATGGTCGACGCCGTACACGCCGAGCTCCGGCGAGTTGAGGTTCTCGAACTCCAGATTGACCTCGAAGTCGATCTCGAAGGCCCGCTGCGCCTGGCGGATCAGGCCCAGGTAGGCGTTGTTGACCAGGACGTGCACGTACGGGATGCGGTGCTGGGCGCCGACCGCCAGCTCCTCGATCATGAACTGGAAGTCGTAGTCGCCGGAGAGGGCGACCACGGACGCCTCCGGGTCGGCCTTGGCGACGCCGAGCGCGGCCGGAACGGTCCAGCCGAGGGGTCCCGCCTGGCCGCAGTTGATCCAGTGCCGCGGGCGGTAGACGTGCAGCATCTGGGCGCCGGCGATCTGCGAGAGGCCGATGGTGGTGACATAGCGTGTCTCCGGGCCGAAGGCCTTGTTCATCTCCTCGTAGACGCGCTGCGGCTTGATCGGGATGTCGTCGAAGTGCGTACGCCGCTGGAGGGTCGCCCTCTTCTCCTGCGCGGCGGCGGACCAGGCGGAGCGGTCGGGCAGCGTGCCCGCCGCCTTCAGCTCCCGGGCCACCTCGACGAACAGCTCCAGCGCGGCCCTGGCATCCGAGGCGATGCCGTAGTCGGGTGCGAAGATCTTGCCGATCTGGGTCGGCTCGATGTCCACGTGCACGAACTTCCGGCCGGCGGTGTAGACGTCGAGCCTGCCGGTGTGGCGGTTGGCCCAGCGGTTGCCGATGCCGAGGACGAAGTCGGACTCCAGGAACGTCGCGTTGCCGTAGCGGTGAGAGGTCTGCAGGCCCACCATGCCGGCGTTCAGCTCGTGGTCGTCGGGGACGGTGCCCCAGCCCATCAGGGTCGGCACGACCGGGGTCCCGGTCAACTCGGCGAACTCCACGAGGAGTTCGGCGGCGTCGGCGTTGATGACACCGCCGCCCGCGACGATCAGCGGGCGCTCGGAGGCGTTCAGCATCCCGATCGCCTTCTCGATCTGGGCGCGGGAGGCGGCCGGCTTGTAGACCGGCAGCGGCTCGTACGTCTCCGGGTCGAACTCGATCTCGGTGAGCTGGACGTCGATCGGCAGATCGACGAGGACCGGGCCGGGACGGCCGGAGCGCATCAGATGGAACGCCTGCTGGAAGACGCCCGGGACCTGCGCGGCCTCCAGCACGGTGACCGCCATCTTGGTCACCGGCCTGGCGATCGAGGCGATGTCGACCGCCTGGAAGTCCTCTTTGTGGATCACCGCGGTCGGCGCCTGCCCGGTGACGCACAGGATCGGAATGGAGTCGCCGGTCGCGGAGTACAGGCCGGTGATCATGTCGGTGCCGGCCGGGCCGGAGGTCCCGACGCACACGCCGATGTTGCCGGGGCGGGTGCGGGTGTAGCCCTCGGCCATGTGCGAGGCGCCCTCGACATGGCGGGCGAGGGTGTGGCTGATGCCGCCGGACGCCTTGAGCGCCGCGTAGAACGGGTTGATCGCCGCGCCCGGTACACCGAACGCGTCCCTGACGCCCTCGCGCCTGAGGATCTCGACTGCCGCGCGGGCAGCGGTCATACGAGCCATTGAGTACTCCTGCTTCGGCTGTCGGATGCGTACTCCCGTCGCGCCCGCCGGTAGTACTTCCGTATAGCGGAAAATAACTTCTACTATCTGGAAGTAGGGTATGGCTCGGCGTCAAATGCCGTCAAGGGACGGACAGGCGGGGGGAGACAGGGGCACCATGTGGCCATGCCCGAGAGCCTGCCGGTGCGCTGCCCGGCCTGCCGGCGCGAGCACCTCTACACCGCGCCGTCCTACCCCTGCGCCTGCGGCGCCCCGGCCGGCCCGGCACTGGACCCGTACACCGCGCCGGAGGCCGTCACGCACCGCAGTTGGGACGAGGAGTGGGTGGACGTCGCCTGCGTGCCCTGCGGCCGGCGCAACCAATGGCCGCGCCCCGAGCTGGGCTGCCCCTGCGGAGCGGTGCTGCGACTGCCGGTGGCGGTGCCGGGCGTCGGCCCTCCGCGACCGGTCGCCCTGCGCACCGCCCGCGACGCGGTCACCGCCGCCGCCCTCTACCTGCACCGCCTCGGCCACCGCGACCTGCGCCGCGCCGACCGGCGGCCCCCGTCCGGGATCGGGCTGTCGGCCCACGGCCTGCTCGCCCAGGTCGACCCGTCCGGGCGCCCGGCGACGGTGCGGGACGTGGAGTGCCTGTGGCTGACGGCCATGTCGGAGTCCGTGCGCTGCGTGTACTTCTCGCTCTCCGGCTACACCGCCGACGCCCGCGCCCGCGCGGACACCCTCGGCGTCCCGCTGTTCGCCGTGGACGACCCCACCGGCACCCCGCGCCCCGTGAACCAGGTCGCCGACGCCCTGCACGCCACCCTCGTCTGACCAGCCGCAACGGGGCGAGCCTCGCCTGACGCGGCGCTACTGGAGGTTGTAGCCGCCCGGGAGTCGCCCGCCCGCGTCGGCGGAAGTCCTCCTCGCGGCTCGCTCACCTCGCGTACTCCGTGACGCAGATGTCCCTACCCCGAACGGGGATCTGTGCCCACGCATGGCCGGTCCTCGGTACGGGCAGATCATTCACCTGACCGTCGGCTGAATTTGCCCATGCATGGCTGTTGTTATTTCCCTCACCATCTCGGCCCTCCGGATTTCAATGAGTTGTTGCCTAGAATTTGGCCCGGACACGACACTCGGAGGGAGCGGTGACCGTGCGACAGGACTTCGAGGAGCCTGCCAGAAGCCGCCCCGAGCTGGTGATCGGCCAGGAGGAACTGTTCACGGCGGCGCGTGAACAGCTCGGCCGCGGGGGCAGCGTGCTGCTCCACGGGCCCGCGGGAATAGGAAAGTCGACCGTGCTGCGGGCATTGGCCACGGATTACGCGGAGGCGGCGCGGACCGTGCTGCGCTGCTCGGCGACGGAGTCCGAATCGCATCTGCCCTTCCTGGCCCTCGCCGACCTGCTCGGCCTGGTGCTCGACGAGGTGTCAGGCAAGCTGCCCGCCGCGCAGCGCACGGCACTGGAGTCGGCGCTCACCGGCCGCGGCGAGTCCAGCCTGCAGCGCGACGGCCTCGCGCTGCGCCTCGCCGTGCTGTCCGCGCTGCGCGCGCTCGCCGCCGACGGGCCGGTCCTGGTCGTCGCGGACGACGTGCAGTGGCTGGACCCGGCCAGCTCGGAGCTGCTCGGCTTCGCCGCCCGCCGTCTCGGCGACACGCCCGTCACGATGCTCTGCGCGGTACGGACCGACGGGCAGGAGTACGACCGCCACCTGCGCACCACGCCCCCGGACACCCTCGCCGTGCGGCTGGGCCCGCTCTCCCGCGCCCAGGTCTCCACGCTGCTCGACCACCGCGGCTACGCGGGCCTGCCGCGCTCCACGGTCCGGGACATCCACCGCACCAGCGGCGGGAATCCGCTCTTCGCGCTGGAACTGGGCCGTGTCCTCGCCGAGAACCCGACCCCGCCGCGCCCCGGGGAGCCGCTGCCGGTGCCGACCTCGCTGCGGGCCCTGGTCCTCAGCCGGCTGGAGATGCTCTCCGCCCAGGCCCGGCACACCCTGCTGGTCGCCAGCGCGGGCGCCCGGCCCACGCTGTCCCTGCTGCACGCCGCCGGCCGGGAGAACGCCGAGGCCGAGACCGCCCGCGCGGCCGAACTCGGGCTGCTCGCCACGGAACCGGAGGGTCCCGCCGTGCGCTTCGCGCATCCGCTGGTCTCGGCGGCGCTGTACGCGGAGGCGCCCGCGCACCAGCGAAGGGCCGCGCACGCCGCGCTGTCCACGGCGGCCTCCGATCCCATCGAGCGGGCCCGGCACCTCGCACTGGCGACGACCGGCACGGACCCTGAGGTGGCGGCGCGGCTCGCCGGGGCCGCCATGCTGGCCCGGGACCGCGGCGCGCCCTCGGTGGCCGCCTCCCTCGGACTGCTCGCCGCGCGGCACGCCCCCGCCGACAGCGTGCCGGGGCCCGACGAGCGGCGTCTGCAGGCGGCCGAGGACGCGATCACCGCCGGCGAGGTGGACCTCGCCCGGGACATCGCGCGTGAGGTGCTCACCCGGGCCACGGCCCCGGCGGAGCGGGTGCGGGCCTGGATGGTGGTGATCGAGGCGGCCGGTCAGGCGCTCGGGGAGGTCGACACCGCCTTCCCGCAGGCGCTCGCCGACGCGGGCGACGACGCACGGCTGCTCGGCCTGGTCCACTACCAGCTTGCGTGGCGGGCGCTGGTCGTCGAGGGTGACTTCGCCGAGGGCCGCGAGGAGGCCGCGCACGCCGCGGCACTGGCGGAGCGCGCCGGGGACCGGCGTACCGAACTGCTGGCGCTCGCCTTCCAGGCCCAGGCCGAGACCCTGATGGGCCATCCGGACGCGCCCGCGACCATCAAACGGGCGCTGAAGGAGCCTCAGGACCCTCAGGTGGCGTGCCACCACAACGGCGCGGGGTCCACCCGCTTCCGCTGGCTGCTGATGAGCGACCAGTTGCCGGACGCGCGCACCACGGTGAGCGCGCTGCTGCGCGAGGTCCGGCGGCGCGGGATGGTCGAGAGCGAGGTGCACTTCCTGCGGCTGCTGGCCGAGACGGAACTGCGCTCCGGACACTGCGGGCGCGCCCTCGACCTCGCCCGCGAGAGCCTGCGCCTGGCCCGCGACCTGGGCATCGGCGAGGTGGCCTCCGCGATGCTCACCTCGCTCGCCGAGGCCTCCGGCGGCAGCGTGGAGCAGGCACTGTCGCTGGCACAGGAGGCGGTGCGGCACGCCGAGGAGGACGGCGACCAGATCTACGTCTCCCGCGCGCTGGCCGCCCTCGGCTACGTCCGGTTGGTCGCCGGGGACGCACAGGGCACCGTCCGGTCGCTGCGCCGGGTGCGGGAGCTGGAGCACGGACTCGGCGTCTCCGACCCGGCGCGCGGTCGCTGGCACGGGGACCTCGCTGAGGCACTGGTGCGGATCGGCGAGCTCGCGGAGGCCCAGGACGTCATCGACGGCACGCGCGAGCAGGCGCTGCGGCTCGGGCGGGAGAGCGTGCTGGCCGTGCTCGACCGGGCGGAGGCACTGGTGCGGGCGTCGGGCGGCGAACACAAGGCGGCGATCGTGCAGTTGACGTCGGTGCAGGACAGGCTCGGCAAGCTCGGCTACGGGCTCGAGGAGGCCCGCGCCGCCTTCGAACTGGCGGTGCTGCGGGCCGGGCGTGGGCCGGGACCGACGTCGTACGACGAGGCGGCGCGGTTGTTCCGGCGGTGCCGGGCGCTGCCCTGGCTGCGGCAGGTCGACGCGGCGGCGGCGGGGGCGGCTCCCGACCGGCAGCCGCCCGCGGCGCCCGCGACGGCCGTGCTGGACGGGCTCGCCTCGATGGAGCGCCAGGTCGCGGAACTGGTGATGGAGGGCGCCACCAACCGGGAGATAGCCGGGCGGCTGTTCATCAGCGTCAAGACGGTCGAGGCGACGCTCACCCGGGTCTACCGCAAGCTGGGGATCCGGTCCCGGGTGGACATCGTCCGCCTCGCGGCGGGACGGCACATCACGTAGGAGGCCGGGAACCACCGGACCGAGGGTTATCCCTGCGCCGACTCCCTTAGGGGGTTCCCTCATTGGGACGGACATCCGTCCCGGCCTAGCTTGTGCACGTGCCGCTCGCCGGGCACACGGGGGTCGGACCCGAGTCCCTCGTGCTCCACCCCCCACCCGCGCGACCCCCCACCGGCAACACCTTGAGGAGACTCATGTTCGGGCTCACCCGTGCGAGAAGGACCGCCGCCCTCGTCGCGGCGACCGCTGCCGCCGCGACCGCGCTGCTCGCCTCCCCCGCCGCCGTCGCCGCCCCGCAGCCCATCGTCGGCGGTACGACCACCACCACGACCGCGTACCCGTTCATGATGCAGATCACGGACGCCTCGCAGAACCAGTTCTGCGGCGGCACCCTGGTCTCCCCGACGAAGGTCGTGACCGCCGCCCACTGCATGGTCGGCGAGACCACCGGCAGTGTCCGCGTGGTCGGCGGCCGCACGTACCGCAACGGCACCAACGGCACGGTGAGCCGGGTCAGCAGGATCTGGATCCACCCCAGCTACTCGGACGTCACCACCGGCGACGACGTGGCCGTCCTGACACTGTCGACGTCCATGCCGTACACCACCGCGCCGTACGTCTCCTCCTCGCAGACCTCGGTGTACGCGGCCGGCACCACGGCCCGCATCGTCGGCTGGGGCACCACCTCCCAGAACGGCGGCTCCTCCAACCAGTTGCGGACCGCCACCGTCCCGACGGTGTCCGACGCCGGCTGCCGCGCCTCCTACGGCTCCGACTTCGTCGCGAGCGACATGGTGTGCGCCGGATACACCTCCGGCGGTGTCGACACCTGCCAGGGCGACAGCGGCGGCCCCCTGCTCATCGGGGGTGTCCTCGCGGGGGTCACCTCCTGGGGCGAGGGCTGCGCGCAGGCCGGCTTCCCCGGCGTCTACACCCGGTTGACGACCTTCTCCAGCCTGGTCACCGCCCAGGTCAACTCGTAGCACCCGCACATTTCCTGAGCATCTCTCAGGTATGAAAGCCAGGGGGCGTTGCGGGCCTCCACGAGCGGCCCGCAACGCCCCCTCTCCATGCGCCGGGACGGTCGCACCCCGCGCGGGGTCCGGTCACGGCAGGACGGTCCCGAAGCGGACGTCGTGGGACGCCCCCTCGTACAGCACCCTCAGCACGCGCGCGCCCTCCTCCGCCACCTCCTCGCGCTGCGCCCGGGTGAGGGTGCCGAACGGCTCGACGACCAAGGCGCCGTCGAGCAGCCGCCAGACGCCGGCCAGGAAGCGGTCGACGAGGAGCGGGCAGGAGAAGGTGTTCACCTGCCAGGTGCGGCCGTGGGGAGGCGGAACGATGGGCCGTCGCGGCCTCGTTCGCCGCGGTGACATGCCACAGCGGCGTGGGCCGCGAACCGCAGCCGGGTGGATCAAGTCGCCGGCGACCGAGGAGGGGACACCGGTCGTCGGCGGTCGCGCGTCGAGCAGGTACGGATGGACGCCGACGCCTCGGACGGCAGCCGCATCCGGCAGACGGACGGGAACGAACACACCGACCACCGAGACGGTCGCTGACCACGTGCGGCCCACCGCCGCAGGACCCGGCCACCGGGCCCGTCCCTTGAGCGCCGAAAGCGAACGGCGACACCCACGGCCCTGGTCACCGACGACCCGAAGGTCGCCGGGCCCGGCACGCCCCGGAGGCCGCCCGCCGCTCGGCGGATGTCTGTCATCGCATCGGCGGCGAACGGGGCGCCGTGTTTCACCGCCGCCCAGCGCGAGGCGCACCCCGGCCGCGACCGCCCTCCCGGAAGGTCATACGGCGTCATGCCAGGGCTTGTTCTCCGCCCAGTGCCGGGCCCATCCCGCGAAGCCGGGCTCTCCGGTGGTGAACCCGAACACGGACCCGAAGGGGATGGCGCCGACGTCACTGATCAGCCAGACGTGCCCTCGGTGAGGCCCGGTCACGACGAGATGCCAGTTCAGCGCACATCCGTCGGTGCCGAGGACGATCGAGCCCTGTTCGTAGACCTGCGCGAGGAGTTCCTCCGCATCGTCGGCCGGCCCCGCTTCCTCCTCCCACATCCATGCCTCCGTCAGCGGGAACGGCTCACTCAGGTCACGTTCCTGCTCGTCATCTCCCCAGTCGTCCGGCAGTTCCGCCAGCGGAAGCAGCCCGTACGCCGGCGGCCCGGACGACGAACCGTCCGCTGTCTCGGCGACGAAGGTCCGATAGGGCTCGGGCAGCACGATCCCGTGTTCCGCCTCGAAGGCACGCACCGCCTCCCAGCCGAGGGGCGGCTCGACTCCGCCATCGACGTCGAACGCGACCCGAAGCGCGGCCAGTTCAGCGGGGTCCACCTGATCAGTGTTCATGGGGTAGGGATACCACCGCGCTCCGACAGAGACCGGAGCCCCGGAGCGGGGCTTCCTCCGAAGCCGGGCGAACCGTGCTCCGGGGACCCGAACTCCGCCTTTGGGCAGTCCGGTTGGTCCGCACCGGCGGACACCGACACCTGTCCGACACACCTTGTTCACGCCAAGGGCCGCGTGTCCATGTCACGCTCCCGGATGTCCCGCTCGTTCAATCCGCGTAGAACGGACACCCCATGCCCGCGACGCAGATTCGCCGCCGCTGGAAGGCCGTGGCGCTCGCCACCTCCGCCGTGCTGGCCGGTCTCACCGCACCGACGCTGACCGCGACCCCGGCGGCGGCCACCACGACCGCGTACGACGCGACGTACTACAAGGACGCGATCGGCAAGACGGGTCCGAGCCTCAAGTCCTCGCTGCACACCATCGTCAGCAGCCAGACGAAGCTCTCCTACTCCGCCGTCTGGGACGCCCTCAAGGTCACCGACCAGGACCCGAACAACAGCGGCAACGTGATCCTGCTGTACTCGGGCGTCTCCCGCAGCAAGTCGCTCAACGGCGGCAACACCGGCAACTGGAACCGCGAGCACGTCTGGGCCCAGTCGCACGGCGACTTCGGGACGTCCGCCGGTCCGGGCACCGACCTGCATCATCTGCGACCGGAGGACGTCCAGGTCAACTCGATACGCGGCAACAAGGACTTCGACAACGGGGGCAGCCCGGTCGCCGGCGGCGGCGGCAGCCTCACCGACTCCAACTCCTTCGAGCCCCGCGACGCCGTCAAGGGCGACGTGGCGCGCATGCTCCTCTACATGGCCGTCCGCTACGAGGGCGGCGACGGCTGGCCCGACCTGGAGGCGAACGACTCCACCACCAACGGCAGCGTCCCCTACCACGGCCGGCTGTCGGTGCTGAAGCAGTGGCACGAGCAGGACCCGCCGAGCGCGTTCGAGGAGCGCCGCAACGACGTGATCCACACCTCGTACCAGCGCAACCGCAACCCGTTCATCGACCATCCCGAGTGGGTCGAGGCGATCTGGTAGCCGGACCGCCGGCAAACCCGGCTCACGGCCGTGGAAGTGACGCGCATGCGCACCGGCGCCGGACGTGACGGAACCCGGGAGCGGTATCCAGCTCCCGGGCCCCTGGGGATGCCACCCAATTGCGCACACCGGCGGCTTTTAAGAGGACGGATCAGTCATCATGCCGTCGTGTTCTTCCTTTGAACTACCGCGCCGTGCAAGAGGCGCAGGCGAGAGTCGAACTCGCATCCGACGGCGTTCGTCCGTCCCCGGTCGATCCGGCGATCGGCGGCGATGCTGAGACTGGAGCGAGAGTCTGAGATTGACCGGCTGCCTCTGCCAAGTTGGGCTACCCCGGCCCGGTGAAGGGCTGCTGTGCCGGGGGAAGGACTCGAACCTTCACTGTCACCGTTCTTCAGGCTGAACTTCAGTGTCAGCTTGCGCTCATCACGCGAACCGGTCCTCAGTCCGGTCCGCGCCTGAATGCGCACCCCCGCGCTCGCACGCGGGGGCGATCACAAGGGCCACCTCGACCGGCATCAGCCGAACAGGTAGCCGAACACCGCGTCACCGATGCGCTGATCGGTGACCTCGGCACCATTCGCCTCCTCACGGGCGAACTTGACGGCCTGCTGGAGCCTCTCGACCCGCTCCGCCAGTTCGTTCACCCGCCGCGCCGGAAGGGCGCCGGAGAACTTCACGGTCGTCCAGTACCCGATGGGCACGTCCTCGTAGTACACCTCGACCTGCGCCGGGTGCTTCTCGGTCGCCTCCGCCTTGACGTGGTTGCGGGGGACCTTCCTCGTACGGATGGTGCGGACCGGGTCGGTCTTCCAGCAGTCCGTGGACGGGTCGTGCGACCAGGACTCCGCGGAATCGAGCGTGGGGAGCTTCTTGACGAAGGTGTGCAGGTCGGTGAGCTGCTTCTCCAGGAAGAGCAGATAGCTGACCGGGACGTCGGCGACGACGGTTCGCCCGTCCACGGTGACGTCCGCGCGGGCGGCGCAGTTCGCCCAGTCCTTCGTGGCGGTCACGTCGAACAGCCGGGTGAGCGACACGGACATCTGCCGCAGCACGTCCTCGGCCTGCAACTGCACCCGTGTGGACTCGGGCGGCAACTGCTCGCCCTCCTCGTCCTTGGGCTGGTACGTACGCGAGATACCGGCGAGCAGCGCCGGCTTCTGCACCTTCTGGTGCGCCGCGGTGATGTCCTGGAGCGACTTGCTCTTGACACCCTTCTCCACAGCGATGATCTGGTTCAACTTCGCCATTTCCGGCCCCCCTTCGAACAACAGGAACGATTCCACAGAGGGCGGGGCGCCGCATTCGGTTTTCCGTTCCGGACAGCGGGCGGGGCGGTCGGCGCCTTCGCACCACCGAACTCCGGTCGCCCGCCCGCCCGCCCGCGCGTCCGTCTCCGGCCGTGTCCGCCGCGCCCGCAGCACCCCGGCTACGGCGTGACGGTTCTCCGGGCGTGCAGCACGCTGCCGTCCAGCGGCAGCGGTGAGCGGTCCACGAGGGTCAGTCCCGCGCCGCCGAGGAGGTGGGCGTAGTGCGCCGTGGTGCGTTCGCGGCCGCCGACGTTGCACATCATGTGCAGGTCCCAGGCGGTGGCCAGCGAGAACGATCCGTCGGTGGGCAGCACGCGTTCGACGACGAGGAGGTCGGCGTGGGCGGGCATGGCGCGGGCGCAGTGGCGCAGGATCTCGCGGCAGCGGTCGTCGTCCCAGTCGTGCAGCACCCGCGACAGGATGTAGACGTCGCCGCCCGGCGGTACGTCCGCGAAGTCGCCCACCCGGTAGGCGCACCGGTCGCCGCAGCCGGCGGCGTCGAGGGAGCGGCGGGCGGCGTCGACGACATGCGGACGTTCCAGGAGCACTCCGCGCAGACGCGGGTTCGCGGTGAGGATCCGTCCGAGCAGTTCCCCGGTGCCGCCCGCGACGTCGACCACGGTCCTGGGCTCGGGCGCCCGGCTCGCGGCGGTGACGACCGGATGCGTCGGCAGGGGTGCGAACATACGGGAACTCGCCGCCATGGACCGGTCGAAGAGATCGGCGAGTTCGGGGTGGCGTGCGAAGTGGTCGAAGTGGTTCTCGCCGAAGCGGCGGTCGAAGGCGACCTCTCCGGTCCGCACGGTGTGTCCGAGGCCGGCGAAGGACTCGTAGAACGGTCCGCCGTACATCAGCGCCAGCGGTCGCAGCGAACCCGGCACGTCCTCGCGCAGCAGGGCGCCGCGTTCGGTGAGCCGGTAGCCGCCGCGGTCCTCGGCCACCACCTCCAGCATCATCAGATAGCGCAGCAGCGTCGCCAGGTTGCGCGGGTCGGCGCCGACCGTCCGTGCCAGGGTCTCGGCTCCGGTTCCGCTGCTCGTGTCCATGGCGTCGGGGACGCGAAGCTGTGCGAACGCGGCCAGGGCCTGCGTCGTCCATGCCCCGGTCAGCAGGCGCAGGAGCGATTCAGCAGGTTGTCGCGCGCGCTGTTCGTCCAGGTGCGCCGCCAGCACTTCCTGGTGGTCGCCGTGCACATAGAGCTCCACGCGGTGGTACCCGGCCTTGGAGCCGGGCGGCGCGGCGAAGTAGAAGACGGTGCCGTCCTCGTGCGGGTTGTAGCCGCCGCCGTCGGGAACCGCGCCGTGGCGGGCGAGCACCGCGCACAGACCGCGCAGCACCAGTGGATCCGGGCACTCGACCTCGAAGGCGACGTGCGCCTCGTGCTGCCCGGCCCGCTCGTGGGCGGCGACCGGAGCCAGCTCCGAGCCCGGCGGGACGGTCAGCGTGAACACCTCCACCGCACGGCGTGCCCCGTCGAGGCCCACCACGGCGGGACGCAGGATCCGCACGTCGAGTTCGCTCGCCGCGAGTCCGTGCCGCTGGGCCAACCGCTCCCGTACGACCACGCTCGGCCGGTCGCAGGCGTCCGTGTCGAGTCCGCACCCGGCCAGCGCGTCGCGCAGCGCCTCGGGGTCCGGAGGGAAGACGAGCAGCGCGGCGTGCGCGAACCGGCAACGGTCCACGAGCGCGCGCAGTTCGGGGCCGTCCAGGCGGGGCAGCAGCAGCGGGAGCAGCGTGGCGGTGTCCTGTTCCCTGACGAAGTCGGCCGTCGCGCGCAGGCGGACCTCGTCGCCCGGCATCGTCGTCATCACGCGGGCATCCTCATTTCGGTACGGGCGGTCTCGGTACGGGGGTGCCATGGTTCTCAGACGCCGACGTAGTTCTCGGCGAACCAGTCCTGCCGGCTGCGCGAGGTGCGCAGCGACTCGATGCGGGAACGCCGCAGCGAGTTGTCGAACGACGACTCGCCGTCCGGGTCCGTCCGGCCGTGCAGCAGCCGGATCATCCACTGCGAGAAGTCCTGCGCGCGCCAGATGTGCGTGAGGCAGCGCGCCGAGTAGGCGCCGAGCCCTTCGTCGTCGCCCCGCAGGAGGTCGTCGGCCAGGGAGTGGGCGAGGAGTTCCGCCTCCAGCACCGCGAGGTTCGCGCCCTTGGCCGCGGAGGGGCTGATCACGCTCGCGGCGTCGCCCGCGAGGAAGAGCGAGCCGTGGCGCAGTGGTTCGAGCACGTCGGAGTCCAGGTCGACGACGCCGCGCTGGACGATCGGGCCCCTGTTCAGGGGGCCGTACCGTGCCGCGCGCATCCGCAGCTCCAGTTCGTCCCAGATCCTGTCCTGCGACCAGGCGTCGGCGGGGCTGTCCCGCTCGCACTGCAGGTAGTAGCGGGTGATCTCGGAGGTGCGTGCCATGTGCCCGGCGAATCCGCGGCTGTGCACCGCGTAGCCGACCGCGTCGAGACTCGGCGGTGCCTCGGCGAGCAGGCCGAGCCAGGACACCTTGTGGTCGCGGCGGTGGTGGCGGACCGCGCTGGGCGGGAGCGAGGCGCGCGCCGCACCGCGCCGGCCGTCGCAGCCGGCGACGTACCGGGCCTGCCACCGGCCGGTACGGCCGTCCGCCTCGCGCACGGTGACGGCGGGCCGCGCGGTGTCCGCGCCGAGGACCGAGACGGCCTCGGCCCCGAACAGGATCCGGCCGCCGGTGTCCACGTAGCGCGTCAGCAGATCGGTGACCAACTCCTGCTGCGGATACACGGTGTGCGGCTCGCGTCGGCCGAGGCTGCCGTACTCCAGGCGGAAACGGCCGTCGTCCGTACGGAACTCGCAGACCCCGTGCTCACGGCCCCGCCGGTGCAGGCCCTCGGCCAGACCGTGCCGGTCCAGGATCCGGACGGTGTTGGCGGCGAGGAACCCCGCGCGCGCCCTGGTCTGTACGTGCGCACGACCCGCACGTTCGAGAATGACGCAGTCGATCCCCCTCGCGTGGAGGAGATTTCCGAGCACCAGGCCGGCCGGCCCGGCGCCGAGAATGACCACGTCAGCCACGCCCTCTACGGGCGGGATGTTCTGACTTCCTGTCACAGCAGCGGATCTTAACCACTGAAAAACCCATGGACCGACCATGATCACTCGAATGTGTACAAGATCAGCGAATCGTTCTCCGAAGCGGGTGTTCACCGGGCCTGGAGGCCGGGAGGGTGCCACCGGTCATACCCGCGGATGAACTGCGCGCAGGAAGCGGAATCCGACCGTCCGCGCATGGCCACGGAGATCCGGCGGAGATCCGCGGGCAGCGGCGCGGATCGAGCGGGATGCGTCCATGCTCCGCACGCCCGTCTGCGCGCTGCTCGGCATCGAAGCGCCCGTCGAGCGACACCCGGCGGGACAGCTCCGCCCACCGCTGCCCGCCGTGCTCGGTGGCGACGACGTGCCGACTCCTGCGGTCGGAGGGATCGGGCCTGCGCTCGACCGGACCGGCACGCTCCAGATCGTCCAGGAGATACGTCATCACCGTCCGGTCCACCCCCGAACCGGTCGGCCAGGGACCGCTGACTGCTCGCCTCGCCCCGGACCGCCGCCGTGAGCACGAAGCAGCCCCGCGGCCCCCCGGGGATGTCCCCGACGGCGGCTTCGGTCGCCTTCGCGTACGCGCGGAAGACGACACCGACGATATGCCGGCTATGCCCGCTGCCGGCGGCTCACCATCTCGGTGATCCAGACGGGGGCGAACGGAGACGTGCAGTTCCGGGGAGTCGGGTAGTCCTTGAGCACTTCCAGGCGCTCGCCGACGGCCAACGCCCGCTCGCGGTACTCGGGGTGCTCGATGCCGATCTGGGCCAGACAGTGGTTCATCGCCCACTGCAGCCGGTCCGGTGCGTCCTTCATCTCCGCCTCGATCATGTCGAGCAGTCCGGCGAGGTCGAGGCCCTCGGGCTTCTTCACCACGCGCTCGGCCGTCAGCGCCCAGCCTGCGCTCGCGACCACCGGATCGGGGTCCTCGAACCAGGCCAGGCGCAGCTCCTCGGCGTGCGGGCTCTTCTTGACCACGTAGTTCACGAGCCAGTCGTGCACCTTGGGGGCACGTGCCTCGCGCAGCATGGCGTCCAGCTCGTCGCGTGCGAATGCCTTCGGACGGCAGACCAGCAGCGCCAGGAGCCTGGCCGCGGAGTCGTCCGTCGCCCAGAGCTCGCGCGCGAGGTCCTGCTGTGTCTTGAGCTGCTTGGCGAGAGCGCGCAGCTTGCCGAGGTTCACGCCGTGGTCGTCACCGTGCCGCTCGTTCACGGCGCGCGTCCTCGGATCCTCGAGCGCGGCCAGATCGGCCATCACCCGCGCCATCGTCGTCCCGGTCACCACGGCCTCCTGTCCCTCACACTCCCGCGCGCTCCCTCGCACACGGAGTCAGGGTACGGGGGACCTCCCGTGGCGCCGCCTCACGGGATCTCCTGCTCCGCCCAGATGATCTTCCCGCCGGAGGTGTGGCGGGCACCCCAGCGATACGTCCGAGACCATGTAGCAGACGCCCATGACCAGGTCGCGGCTGTCCACCAGGGGGAAGAAGGACGTCGAGTAGGCGTGCTGGCGGTGCGGATCGGCCCAGCTCCAGCCGACGTACTCGTAGTCGGTGACGGGGACTTTGGTGACCAGCACCTTGCGCATCAGACCTTCGAGGGTCTCCGCCTGGAGCCCGGGCAGCAGCTCGCTCGTCCGGCGGCCCGGCCGCTGCTCCCGGGGTACGCCGCCGAAGCGTTCCAGGGTGTCGTTCAACCAGACGTAGCGCAGGTCCAGGTCCACCACCGCCATACCGACCGGCGAGCGCGTCAGGAAGCCGTCGAGGACGCTCTGGCCGACCGTCCACGGCCGGCTCTGCCGGCGTGCCGATACCAGGAAGCACTCCTGCGAGCCGATCCGGAAGCAGGCGGAGACCCGCAGCTCGGCGTCGATGCGGCGGCCGTCGCGATGGCACAGCGGGAGGCGCCCGCTCCACCCCGTTCCGGAACGGCACCGCTCGGCGACCCCGCTCGCGCGCTGCATGTCCACGGGTCCCGCCAGCAGCCGCGCGGCGGAACCACCGACCACGTCCCGGGCCGGGACCCCGAGGAGTTGCTCGGGGCGCAGGTCCAGCCGATCACCCGGCCGGTGCCGGAGATCACCGCCGCCGCGTCGGTGGACGCGTCGAGATAGTCGCGCCCCGCGGGGGGCGCCGGCGGTTCGGAACCCTGTCGCGCAGCTTCCATGGCTCGCCATCCTTTACACGAACCATGTTCCTGCCAGTCGGTCCGATGTGCACGGTCCCGGCCGGTGCCCCGGGTCCCGGACTGGGCAAGGCCTGGGGTGGGGGGCAGCATGGAAGGGCACGTCGTCACTTCCGCCCGCAGGTGGAGGAGGATCAGCGATGACAGCCGAATCCTTCCGGTCCGAGAGGGACGAGTACGGCCCGGAGTCGCCCAGGCCGATCGGCCTGCTGGACGTGCTGAGCGTGGGCGCCGTGGTGGTCGACGCCCAGGGGCGCATCGTGTTCTGGACCCCGCAGGCGCAGGAACTCTTCGGCTACACCGCGGAGGAGGCCCTGGGCACGTACGCGGCACGGCTGTTCGTCCACCCCGAGGATCTGCCGGCCGTGGCGAAGCTCTTCATGGAGGTGCTGGAGACCGGCCGGAGCTGGGCGGGCGCCTTTCCCATCCGGCACAAGGACGGCAGCAGCCGGCTGACGGAGTTCCGCAACATGCGGCTGCTCGACGACCTCGGCGACGTCTACGCCCTGGGCATCGCCGCCGACCACCAGCTGCTCCAGCGTGTGGAGACCGATCTCGCCCTGTGCGAACGGCTGATCAACCAGTCCCCCATCGGCATCGCCCTCATGGACCCCGACCTGCGGTACCTGCTCGTCAACCCGGCCCTGGAGCGGATCGACGGGGTGCCGGCCGAGGACCACATCGGCCGTCCCCTCAAGGACGTCCTGGACCTGCCCGACGTCGACACCGTCGAGGCGTGCCTGCGTCAGGTGCTCGCCACCGGCACGCCGCTGCTCGACCAGTACCACGTGGGCCGGCCGCCGACGGACCCCGAGCACGAGCACGCCTGGTCGCTGTCGTTCTACCGGCTGGAGGACTCCGGCGGCCGGGTCCTGGGCGCGGCCACCTCCGTGGTCGACGTCACCGAACGGCACCGCGCGGCCGCCGAGGCCGACCGGGCGCGACGGCGGCTGGCGCTCATCGCGGACGCCTCCACCCGGGTCGGCACCACGCTGGAGGTGGAGCAGACGGCACGGGAACTGGCCGAGATCGCCGCGGGCGAGCTGGCCGACGTCGTCGCGGTGGACGTCCTGGACTCGGCGCTGGCCTGCCGCCGCACCCGGCGGCCGGACAACGGCGCGGAGCTGTTCCGCGCCCTCGCCCTCAAGGCGGCCCACCCGACGGTGGCGCTGCGTGCCGCCGACCCTCCCGGTGACCTCGCCTCCTACGAAGGGGACCGGCTGGTCACCCTGTGCGTACACACCGGCCGGCCCGTGCTGGTACGGCACGTCGGCGAGCGCGACCTGCCGCGGATCGCCCGCGACAGGGAGGCGGGCGCGCTGCTGGCCCAGGCCGGCGTCCACTCGTACCTCGCCGTGCCGTTGATCGCGCACGGCGAGGTGCTCGGCGCCCTCGACCTGAAGCGCACCGACAATCCGCTGCCGTTCGACCAGGACGACGTCGTGCTGGCCGGCGAACTGGCCAGCCGTGCCGCGGTGGCCATCGACAACGCCCGCTGGTTCCAGAGCGTGCGCAACACCTCCCTCACCCTCCAGCGCAGCCTGCTGCCCGACCACGCGCCGCACCACACCGGCCTGGAGCTGGCCTCCCGCTACCAGCCCGCCCAGTCCACCAGCGAGGTGGGCGGCGACTGGTACGACGTGATCGGCCTGACCGACGACAAGACCGCCCTGGTCGTCGGCGACGTCATGGGCAACGGCATCGACGCCGCCGCGACCATGGGCCGGCTGCGCACGGCCACCTGCGCCTACGCGGACCTCGATCTCGCGCCGGAGGCCGTGCTCCAGCACCTCGACAAGATCACCTGCGATCTGGAGCACTACATCGTCACGTGCCTGTACGCCGTGTACGACCCCCGCACCGGCGAGTGCCGCATCGCCAACGCGGGGCACATGCCGCCCGCGCTGGCCCGTCCCGGCCACCCCCCCGATCTGCTCGACCTGCCCACGGGAGCCCCCCTCGGCATCGGCGGCATCGCCTTCGAGGCCACCACGGTCCGGCTGGCCCCCGGCGACCTGCTGATCCTCTACACCGACGGACTCGTCGAGACCCGCCACCATCCCATCGACGAGCGCCTCGACGCTCTCCTCACCTTCCTCGACGAACCCCACCGGCCGCTCGAGCAGACCTGTGACCTCCTGCTGTACGGGCTGCGCCACCCCGAGGACCACGACGACGTCGCCCTGCTCGTCGCCCGCGCCCTGTAGTCGCCCCGCCCGGTGGGCACGGCGCGGTCCGGCTCACGGCGCCACGTCACGCCACGGACGCACGCCCCGGTGCCGCCACAGTCCGCCCAGCCAGAACCAGCCGGCCGCCGGCGGGATGAGCACGCTGGTCACCACCAGGGTGCTCACCTCGTCCCGGGTGCGCGGGCCGGGCGCGATGCGCGCCCAGGCGAACTCGGCGGTGCCCGCGGCCCAGAACGACGCGGCGACGGCGGCCGCCGCGCGCCACCTGGCCGCCGCGAGCACACCGGCCGCCACGCCCGCCGCCGTCACGGCGAGGTGCCCGCGGACACGGCCGCGCGGCGCCACCGCCTTGTACGGCCACCCGGCGCCGTGCAGCCGCAGCATGAGCGCGTCGTCGGCCTGACCCCGCTGGGCGGCGAGCGAGGCCCAGCGGCCGGCCGGGGGCGCCCCGTGCCGGGTGGTGCGCCGCCCTTGCCGGATGCCCCAGCCGGCGTCGAGGAGGCGCAGGGCCAGGTCGACGTCCTCCCGCCCGCCGCGCACGAAGCGTTCGTCGAAGCCCCGGACCCGCTTGAGCGCGTCGGTGCGGTAGGCCATGTCGACGGTGCCCCAGCGGGCGCGTGCCCGGGCCGCCGCGTCGCGCTCCGCGTCGGTGGGGCGGTGGAGCCAGGGCGGCGGCACGGCGATCACGCCCTGCACGCCCGCGGTGTCGGGGCTCGCGGTGGCCAGATCCCGGGCGAGCTGCTCGCACCAGTGCGGGCCGACCTGCGCGCCGTCGTCCAGGAACACGACCCAGGGTGAGGCGACGGCGCGCAGGCCGGTGTTGCGGGCGGCGGCGGGGCCGCGTCCGGCGCCGTGGAGCACGGTCGTACGGTCGCGCAGATCGCCGAGGACGCTCAACGGATGTTCCAGCGTGTCCGGATCCGGGTCGGGCCGGTCGTCGACCAGGACGATCTCGCACGGGCCGGGGCCGGTGGCGGCGGCCAGCGCACCGAGGCAGTCGGCCAGGGTGCCGGGGGCGAGCGTGGGGATCACCACGGCGTATGCGGTGGTCATGTCCGGCCGGGTGCCAGGGTACGGCGGGCTCAAAACCTCCGGGAGCGCTCGGGGCGATCACGGCGTGACCTCGGACACACTATGCACTCCGTCTATACACTCAGCATATATTCACTCCATGTCACCACGCCCTGGACCTCGCGGCCGAACCCGCGCGCTCGCACAGACCGAGCCGACCCACCCGACCGAGCGGTCCGAGCCGGGCAAGCGGTCCGGGCCGGTCGAGCGGTCCGCGCCAAGCCAGAGGTCCGCGTCGGTCGAGCGGTCCGCGCCGACCGGGAAGACGCGAAGACGCGGTCCGGCGTTCCGTGCCGCCGCCACTTTGCTCGCGGCCCTGTGCCTGCCGCCCGTCCTCGCGGGCTGCGCGACCCTGGAGACCACCGCTCCGAGCGCGGTCCGCGCGCAGACCGTCTCCGACGCGAAGGCCACCGGCTTCGGGAGCGTCGACTGCCGGCGCGCCAAGTGCGTCGCGCTCACCTTCGACGCGGGACCGAGCGAGAACTCCGCGCGCCTGCTCGACATCCTCAAGGAGAAGCAGGTCCCGGCGACCTTCTTCCTGCTCGGCAAGCGGCACATCGAGAAATACCCGGAGCTGGTGCGGCGGATGGCCGACGAGGGCCATGAGATCGCCAGCCACACCTGGGACCACAAGATCCTCACCGAGCTGGAGCCGGACGCGATACGGGAGGAGCTCCGGCGCCCCAACGAGGAGATCGAGCGGCTCACCGGCCGCGCCCCCACCCTCATGCGCCCGCCCCAGGGCCGCACGAACGACACCGTGCACCAGATATCCCGGGAACTCGGCCTCTCCGAGATCCTGTGGAGTGTGACCGCCAAGGACTACACGACCGAGGACTCCGACCTGATCCGCCGGCGCGTCCTCGACCAGACGGAGCGGGACGGCATCATCCTGCTGCACGACATCTACGACGGCACCGTGCCGGCCGTGCCGGGCATCATCGACGCCCTGAAGGAGCGCGGGTACGTGTTCGTGACGGTCCCTCAACTGCTGGCCCCCGGACGGGCCGAACCAGGCGAGGTCTACCGCTAGGGCCTGTCGGCCCCGGGCCAGGCCCTGTCGGCCCCGGGACGCCCTGCATCCCGCCTAAGATCCCTGCGTGGCGACTTTCCTGCTCGAACGCACGGCTCCCCTCTCCCCGCCCGAGGCCTGGCTCCGGCTCACCGACTGGCCCCGGCACGGCGACGTCGTCCCGCTGACCCGCGTCACGGTGCTCACGCCCGGACCGACGCGCGAGGGCACGGAGTTCGTGGCCCGTTCGGGCATCGGGCCGCTCACCTTCGACGACCGGATGGAGGTCACGCTCTGGCAGCCGCCCGGCGACGACACCCCCGGCCGGTGCCGGCTGGAGAAGCGCGGACGGGTGATGCGCGGATGGGCGGAGATCGAGGTCCGCCCGGGACCGGGCGGACGCGCGCACGTCGTCTGGCGTGAGGAACTCCGCGTACGCATGCTGCCGTCCTTCCTCGACGGCACCGTGGAGCGCGCGTCGCGCCTGGTGTTCGGCCGGGCGGCGAACCGGCTGCTGCGGGGGCGGTGACCCGCGCCGCGACCGCCGACTCAGGCCACCGACCCGACGCGCTCCGCCGGTGCCGACGGGGTGTCGTGGTGGATCGGGGTGCGCGCGCCGGTGAGCGGGACCCCGCTGCCGCCGCGCAGGCCGGCGACGATCTCGGCGGCGATGGACAGCGCCGTCTCCTCGGGCGTCCGGGCGCCGAGGTCCAGGCCGATGGGTGAGCGCAGCCGGGTCAGTTCCCGTTCCGTGACGCCGACCTCGCGCAGCCGCCTGGCGCGGTCGAGATGGGTGCGGCGCGAGCCCATGGCACCGACGTACGCCACCGGCAGCCGCAGCGCGAGCCGGAGCAGGGGGACGTCGAACTTGGCGTCGTGGGTCAGCACGCACAGGACCGTACGGCCGTCGACCCCGGTGCGCTCCAGGTAGGTGTGGGGCCACTCGACGACGATGTCGTCGGCGTCGGGGAAGCGGGTCCGGGTCGCGAAGACGGGGCGGGCGTCGCACACCGTGACGTGTTGACCTGCACCTCGGGCTGAAGCCCGAGGATTCTGGCCTTTCCGACTGGTTGCTGTGCCGCTACGCGGCACAGTTTCCGGTCGGGAATCCGTGGCTTCCTGTTTCTTCGCGCTGTGCCGGGATTGCTCCTGGTCTTACCGGCGCTCCGCAGGCTGTTACCGCCAGTCCGGCGGCCGTCTTAATATTGATCGCGGCGTTGGTGTCCCGGTCATGGACGGTGCCGCAGGCGGTGCAGGTCCATTCCCGGACGTTGAGGGGTTTGGGTCCGTCCTTGACGCCGCAGGTGGAGCAGGTCTGGGAGGTCGGCTCGAACCGGCCGATCTTGACCAGCGTGCGGCTGTACCGGGCGGCTTTGTACTCCAGCATGCTGATGAACGAGGACCATCCGGCGTCGTGCACGGATTTGGCCAGCTTCGTACGGCTCAGGCCCGCCACCGACAGGTCCTCCACGGCGATCCCTTGGTTCTCGGAGATCAGTTGTGTGGAGAGCCGGTGGTGGAAATCGCGGCGGGCGTCGGTGACCTTGGCGTGGGCGCGGGCGACCTTGAGGCGGGCTTTGTCCCGGTTCTTGGATCCCTTCTGCTTGCGGGACAGATCCCGCTGGGCCTTCTTCAGCTTCTTCTCCGCCCGGCGCAGAAACCGCGGGGAGTCGATCTTCGTGCCGTCCGAGAGGACCGCGAAGTGGGTCAGGCCGAGATCGACACCGATCACCTGGTCGGTGGCGGGCATCACGGTGGCGTCGGCGGCGGGGTCGGTGTCGATGACGAAAGACGCGAAGTACCTCCCTGCCGCGTCCTTGATCACTGTGACGGAGGTGGGCGTGGTGGGCAGGGTGCGGGACCATGTCACCTTCACCTCGCCGATCTTCGGCAGGGCCAGTCGGCCACTGTCGGTGATCTTCCAGCGGGCGTTGGCGGTGAACCGGATCGACTGGCGGCGGTCACGGCGGGTTTTGAAACGGGGCGGGCCGAGTTTCGGGCCCTTGCGGGTGCCCTTGAGGGAGGCGAAGAAGTTGCGGTACGCGGTTTCGGCGTCCCGCAGGGACTGCTGGAGCACCACCGCGGAGACCTCGCCCAGCCAGGAACGCTCGGTGGTCCGCCTGGCCTGGGTGATCAGGCGTACGGACAGTTCCCCGGCCGTCGGGAACGGCTGCTCGGCCTTACGGGCGTCTTCACGGGCGCGGACCGCGTCGTTGAACACGACACGGGCGCACCCGAACGCCTTCGCCAACGCGGTCCGCTGGCCGCTGTCCGGGTACAAGCGGAAGCTGTACCTGAGCTGCATGACCGTCACCCTACGCACGTGGGTTATGGGTGAGATGCTGGAGATCAGAACTGGTCGTCACTGCGCTTTCGTCATGCACGTGCACTTGGTCTTCGTTACCAAATTCCGGCACAAGGTGTTCACCGATGTCCACTTGGGACGGATGGAGGAGATCATGCGGCCGGTGTGTACGGACTTCGAGTGCGACCTGGTGGAGTTCAACGGTGAGGACAACCACGTCCATCTCCTGGTGAACTTCCCGCCCAAGGTCGCCATGACCAAGCTGGTCAACTCGCTCAAGGGCGTCTCCTCCCGCCGCCTGCGCCTGGGGGTACCTCCCGGCCGAAGGCTGGGGGAGAGTTCCCCGACCTGGTGCGCCATTACTGGCGGGCCAACAAGCTCTGGTCCGGGTCCTGCTTCGCCAAAACCGTCGGCGGCGCCCCGCTCTCCGTGGTCAGGCAGTACATCGAACAGCAGAACCGGCCGGTGTGAGCACCCCGGCTCCGCCGGGACCAGCCCTCGCGACGCTCCGCGCCGCAGGCGAAGAACCACGGTGTCCGGCGCCGCCGGACCTGAGTCTGCGACGCTCCGCGTCGCCATTGTCGGATTCGCTTCACCACCGGCCTGAAGGCCGATGCACTGCGAATGAATTCCGGTAGCCGAGGAACTTGCCGACGCGGACCAGCGCCGAGGCGAAGTCGACGGCGCCGAAGACGATCATGCGGGAGGGGGGAGTGGCTGCTGGGTCATGTGGGCCTCCTCCGAGAATTCAGAGGGGCACCCGCATGCGAACCGCCGGAGCGGTACCTGGGGCTCCGGGCGGCGCTGGTGTGTGACTTCCGTGCCTCGCCCGGGGAGCTCTCACGCGGTACCGGTCAAGTGCTCGGGGCGGACCGGCGTCCTGTTCAGCTCCAGGCCGGTCGCGTCGCGGATCGCCGCGAGGACCGCCGGTGTGGAGGACAGGGTGGGGGCCTCGCCGACGCCGCGCAGCCCGTACGGGGCGTGCTCGTCGGCGAGTTCGAGGACGTCGACCGGGATGGTCGGTGTGTCGAGGATGGTCGGGATCAGATAGTCCGTGAAGGACGGGTTGCGCACCTTCGCGGTCCTCGGGTCGACGACGATCTCCTCCATGACCGCCATCCCGAGCCCCTGGGTCGTGCCCCCCTGGATCTGGCCGATGACGGACAGCGGGTTGAGCGCCTTGCCGACGTCCTGGGCGCAGGCCAGCTCGATCACCTTGACCAGGCCGAGCTCGGTGTCGACCTCGACGACGGCGCGGTGCGCGGCGAACGAGTACTGGACATGGCCGTTGCCCTGGCCGGTGCGCGCGTCGAAGGCCTCGGTCGGCCGGTGCCGCCACTCCGCCTCGACCTCGACGGTCTCGTCCTCCAGGACGTCCGTCAGCGCGGCCAGCACCTCGCCGGCGTCGGTGACGACCTTGCCGTCCTCCAGCAGCAGCTCGGCGGTGGCCCAGGCGGGGTGGTAGGAGCCGAACTTGCGGCGCCCGAGCTCCAGCACCTTCTCGCGGACCAGTTCGCAGGCGTTCTTGACGGCACCACCGGTGACGTACGTCTGCCGCGAGGCCGAGGTCGAACCGGCGCTGCCCACCTGGGTGTCGGCCGGCTGGATGGTCACCTGCGCGACACCCAGCTCGGTGCGGGCGATCTGCGCGTGGACGGTGACGCCGCCCTGTCCGACCTCCGCCATGGCGGTGTGCACGGTCGCGACGGGCTCGCCGCCCACGACCTCCACGCGCACCCTGGCGGTCGAGTAGTCGTCGAATCCCTCGGAGAAGCCGACGTTCTTGATGCCGACCGCGTAGCCGACACCGCGGACGACGCCCTCCCCGTGCGTGGTGTTGGACAGGCCGCCGGGCAGCTCGCGCACGTCGGCGCCCTCACTGGACTCCCACTGGCGCTCCGGCGGCATCGGCATCCCCTTGACCCGGCGCAGGAGTTCGGCGACGGGGGCCGGCGAGTCCACCGGCTGGCCGGTCGGCAGGAGGGTGCCCTGTTCCATGGCGTTGAGCTGCCGGAACCCCACCGGGTCCATGCCGAGCCTCGCGGCGAGCTTGTCCATCTGCGCCTCGTAGGCGAAGCACGCCTGGACCGCGCCGAAGCCGCGCATGGCGCCGCAGGGCGGGTTGTTGGTGTAGAGGGCGACGGCCTCGATGTCGACGTCGTCGACGGCGTACGGGCCGACCGACAGGGACGAGGCGTTGCCCACGACCGCCGGGGAGGCGGAGGCGTAGGCGCCGCCGTCCAGGACGATCCGGCACTTCATGTGTGTGAGCCTGCCGTCCTTGGTGGCGCCGTGCTCGTAGTACAGCTTCGCGGGGTGGCGGTGGACGTGCCCGAAGAAGGACTCGAACCGGTTGTAGACGATCTTCACCGGCTTGCCCGTGCGCAGCGCCAGCAGGCAGGCGTGGATCTGCATCGACAGATCCTCGCGGCCGCCGAACGCGCCGCCGACCCCGGCGAGCGTCATCCGCACCTTGTCCTCGGGCAGGCCGAGCACGGGGGCGATCTGGCGCAGGTCGGAGTGGAGCCACTGGGTGGCGATGTAGAGGTGGACGCCGCCGTCCTCCTCGGGCACGGCGAGGCCGGACTCGGGACCGAGGAAGGCCTGGTCCTGCATGCCGAAGGTGTACTCGCCCTCGACGATGACGTCGGCACGCCGTCGGGCGGCCTCGACGTCGCCGCGGACGATCGGCTGACGGTGGAGGATGTTCGGGTGCGGGACGTGGCCGATGTGGTGGTCCGCGCGGTCGTCGTGGACGAGGATCGCGTCCGGCGCGGTCGCGGACGCCTCGTCGGTGACGACGGGCAGTTCGCGGTACTCCACCTTGATCTTGGCGGCGGCGCGGCGGGCCGTCTCCGGGTGGTCGGCGGCCACGATCGCGACCGGCTCGCCGTGGTGGCGCACCCTGCCGTGCGCGAGGACCGGGGTGTCCTGGATCTCCAGGCCGTAGTTCCTCACGTCGGTGGGCAGGTCGTCGTAGGTCAGCACGGCGTACACACCGGCCGTCGCGAGCGCCTCGGACGTGTCGATCGAGACGAGCTCGGCGTGCGCGACCGTGGAGCGCAGGATCTGCCCCCACAGCATGTCCTCGTGCCACATGTCGGACGAGTACGCGAACTCGCCGGTGACCTTCAGGGTGCCGTCCGGGCGGAGCGTGGACTCGCCGATGCCTCCCTTGGTGCGGGTGTCCTGCGTGATCTTCGTGGGAGCGCCGTCGGCGGGCATGTCAGGCCCCCTCGGACTGACGGGCGGCCGCGAGGCGGACCGCGTCCATGATCTTCTCGTAGCCGGTGCAGCGGCACAGGTTGCCCGAGAGCGCCTCGCGGATGTCCGCGTCGGACGGGTTCGGGTTGCTCTCCAGCATCTCGTCGGCGGCGACCAGCAGGCCGGGCGTGCAGAACCCGCACTGCACGGCGCCGGCGTCGATGAACGCCTGCTGGACGGCGGAGAGTTCGGCCCCCTCGCCGGTCTGCGAGTCGGCGCCCCCGGCCTGCCACTGCGCGGCCTCGTCCAGCGAGGTGCCGCGCGCGCCGGCCGCGCGGCCGCCGGCGGCCCGCCGCCTGGCGAAGTCGGCGAGGCCCTCGACGGTGACGACCTCGCGGCCCTCGGCCTGTCCGGCGGCGACCAGGCACGAGCAGACCGGCACACCGTCCAGCCGGACCGTGCAGGAGCCGCACTCGCCCTGCTCACAGGCGTTCTTGGACCCCGGCAGGCCGAGCCGCTCACGCAGCACGTACAGCAGGGACTCGCCCTCCCACACGTCGTCGGCTTCCTGCGGACGGCCGTTGACCGTGAAACTGACGCGCATCACGCGGCTCCCTCCGTGCGTGCGGCGGTGCCGCGGTACGACTCCCAGGCCCAGGTCAGGGTCCGGCGGGCCATGACGCCCACCGCGTGCCGGCGGTAGCTCGCCGTGCCCCGGACGTCGTCGATCGGGTTGCAGGCACCGGAGCACAGGTCCGCGAACCGCTTGGCGACCGACGGGGTGATGATCTTTCCGTTGTCCCAGAAGCCGCCCTCCTCGAGCGCCGCGTTCAGGAACTCCTCAGCGGTCTTGGCGCGGACCGGGGTCGGGGCGGCCGAGCCGATGCCGGTGCGCACCGTCCGGGTCCCGGGGTGCAGCGCGAGCCCGAAGGCGCACACGGCGATGACCATGGCGTTGCGGGTGCCCACCTTCGAGTACTGCTGGGGCCCGTCCGCCTTCCTCACGTGCACGGCGCGGATCAGCTCGTCGGCGGCGAGCGCGTTGCGCTTCACACCGGTGTAGAACGCGTCGATGGGGACGCGCCGGGAACCCCGGACGGACTCCACCTCGACCTCGGCGCCGGCGGCGAGGAGCGCGGGGTGGGCGTCTCCGGCCGGGGAGGCGGTGCCGAGGTTGCCGCCGACGCCGCCGCGGTTGCGGATCTGCGGGGAGGCCACGGTGTGCGAGGCGAGGGCCAGACCCGGCAGCTCGGCGCGCAGATGCTCCATGATCCGGGAGTAGGGGACGGAGGCACCCAGCCGCACGGAGTCCTCGCCGACCTCCCACTCGAAGAGGTCGCCGACGCGGTTGAGGTCCATGAGGTACTCGGGCCGGCGGTGGTCGAAGTTGATCTCGACCATCACGTCGGTACCACCCGCAATCGGCACAGCGGTGGGGTGCTCGGCCTTCGCGGCGAGCGCCTCCTCCCAGCTGGCGGGGCGAAGGAAGTCCATGACCGGCTCTCTTCTTCGTCTCGTGAGTCGTAGGGATCGAGCCGATCCGTGTGCGGCGGGCACGGCTCGTTCCTGTGCTGTTGACGCGGATCACCGTCAGTACACAGCCCCTTGCTCCAACGGGGTCAGTCACCGAAACCATGAAGGAGTTGGCTGGCCAGTGTGGGCATCTTGTAGATTCGTATGAACGGAGGTCACCAGTAACCTCCGGGATTTCCTGGGGAAACGTCCGGCACGGTCCGCGTGACCTGGGGCACAGCACGGAAGACGGCGAGCAGCGCTCAACCGCCCACCGCGGGGGCCGCTCAGGGACGGCCCGACAGGATCCGATCGTAGTTTTCGAGACAAGGAACGGCGGCGACGAGAATGCGGCTGCGCGCACTGCTGGACACCGACGCGCTGGGCCTGAGGCTGCTCGGCGGCGAGGACGAGCTGGACCGCGCCGTGCGGGGCGTGATGACCACGGACCTGCGGGACCCCAGCCGCTACCTCTCCGGCGGTGAACTGGTCCTGACGGGTCTGGCCTGGCGCCGGGACGAGGACGACTCCGAGTCGTTCGTGCGGATTCTGGCGCAGGCGGGCGTGGCGGCCCTCGCGGCCGGCGAGGCGGAGCTCGGCGATGTGCCCGAGGACCTGATCGCGGCGTGCGCCCGGCATCGCCTCCCCCTGTTCGCGGTGCACGAGTCGGTGGCCTTCGCGACGATCACCGAGCACGTCGTACGGCAGGTCTCCGGCGAGCGCGCGGGCGACCTCGCCGCCGTGGTCGACCGGCACCGCCGGATGATGACCTCGGGCCCGGCGGGCGGCGGCCCGGACGTCGTGCTCGACCTCCTCGGCTCCGACCTGGACCTGCGCGCCTGGGTCCTGTCCTCCACCGGCCGCCTGATCGCGGGCTCCAAGGTCGGCGGCCCCGCCCTGCCCCCCGAGTCCTGCGCGAAGCTGGCCGCCGAGCACCTGGCCGCCGCCCGCACCGGCCGCCGCGACCCCCACCGTCTGATCCTCGGCGGCACGACCTGGTCCGTCTTCCCCATCCGCGGCGGCGGACGCTCCTCGCACGCCTCCCGGGACGTCCGTGAGACCGTCCTGTCGGACTGGCTGCTCGCCGTGGAGGCGGACGCCGGGGACTGGGCTGAGGAGCGCCTGGACCTGCTGCACGGCGTCACCCAGCTGATCGCGGTCGAGCGCGACCGCCGCGACGCCGCCCGCACGGTCCGCCGCCGCCTGGCCCAGGAGGTCCTGGAGCTCGTCCAGACGGGCGCCGCCCCCGCCGAGATCGCGGCCCGCCTGCGCGTCGCCGCGCCGGTGCTGCTGCCCGGCCTCGGCGCGGCTCCCCACTGGCAGGTGGTCGTGGCCCGCGTCGAATGGGAGGGCTCCGAGATCGAGACGGGACCGGTGGCCCAGTCCCTGCTGGAGGAGATCCTGGTCGACCCGGCGACCACCGGTCCCGAGCCGTCCGACCGCATCGCCGTCGCCCACACGGGTGACGAGGCGATCGCCCTGGTCCCCCTTCCGGCCGTCTCGTCCGAGCACGACGGCTCGGAGACCGGCGTCCTCGCGGACGCCCTGCTCACCTCCGTCAGGGACCCCCTCTCGGCCGGTCTGGACGACGACGGCCGCGTGACCCTCGGCGTCAGCGCGGCCGTCCACTCGGCGGAGGGCCTGCGCGGCGCCCTGGAGGAGGCCCGGCACGCCCGCCGGGTGGCCGCCGCCCGCACGGGCCGGGTCTGCGCGGCGGGCCACCAGGAACTGGCGTCGCACGTGCTGCTCCTGCCCTTCGTCCCCGACGACGTCCGCCGCGCCTTCACGGCACGCCTCCTGGACCCCCTGCGCGACTACGACCGCCGCCACCGCGCCGAGCTGATCCCGACCCTGGAGGCGTTCCTGGAGAGCGACGGCTCCTGGACCCGCTGCGCCTCCCGGCTCCACCTGCACGTCAACACGCTGCGCTACCGGGTGGGCCGCATCGAGCAGTTGACGGGTCGCGACCTTTCCCGCCTGGAGGACAAGCTGGACTTCTTCCTGGCACTGCGCATGAGCTGAAACCCGAAGGGCCCAGGAGTCCCACGACTTTGTGAAATCCTTCACCCACCCCCTTGGCCGGGCAGCTGAATTGGTGCTGAAATGCGGCAACCACTCAACAGCTCGATGGCGTGCTCGGGGAGGGCAACGTGGCGCATACCGCCATGTCCGGTTCTGGAACGACCCCTGACGACGATCCCCTCCGGACCGCGGTATGGCGGCTGCGCTCACGGGCCTGCTGGGCCGACGCGGCCGCCCTGCTGATCCCGGCGACGCCGGCGGCCGCGCTGCAGCGCGCGGCGCTGCTGGTCGAGCGATGTCTGTACACCGAGCAGGGCTGGGAGGAGGCCGAGGACGCCCTGCGCACGGCCGAGGCCCTGGCCATGACCGACGAGGAACGCGGCGCGGCGGCCTGCGAGCGCGGCCACCTCGCCTACGCCGCCACCCTGCACACGGTCCGGGACCGCGCGGACGAGGCACGGGTGGCCCTGGGCCGGGCGGCGGCCCTGATCCCTCCCGGCAGCCCCGGCCGCCCCCTGCTGGACTTCCGCCGCGGTCTGCTCGCCGAGAACCTCACGCACTCCCCCCAGTCCGCGCAGGCCGCCTACCGCCGCGCCCACGCGGGCGCCACGGCCGAGGGCGACACCTTCCTGCTGTCCTTCACCTGGCGCCACCTCGCCGGACTGGCCCTGAGGGAAGGCGACCTGACCGAGGCCCGCCACGGTTTCGCCGAGTCCCTGCGCATCCGCGAGGAACTGGGCTATCTGGTCGGCACGGCCCCCGCGCTGGCCTCCCTGGCCGACACGGAACCCGAGCCGGAGGCGTCCCGCCTGCGCGAGGAGGCCCGACGCCTCCACCGCCTCCTGGGCGGCGTCCCCACCTGGCTGGCGCCCCACCTGACCCCACCGGCCCCAGACGCGGCGACGGCGTAACACCCCGGCACGACCCCGCACCCGCACCCGCACACGACCGGAAGAAACCCTGCCCGAGCCGCCCACCCACCAACCCGCACCCGCGCACGGCGGGAAGGAGCCGGGCCGGGGCGGACCCCCGCCCCCGGAACCCGCACTCGCCCACGGCGGGACGGAACTCCGGCGTCTGCCCCCGGAACCCGCACTCGCCCACGGCGGGAAGGAACTCCGGCGTCTGCCCCCGGAACCCGCACTCGCACGCGGCGGGAAGGGGTCGGGCCGGGGGGTGTCCGCCCGCAGCGGTTGGCGCGTCAACCCGGGTAAGTCGGTGAGAGACCGATTCCGCGCCGTTCCGA
>NZ_JBSFCI010000058.1:0-32573 GCF_053593375.1 Streptomyces sp. NPDC002309
GTCGACGCCTATCTGGTGCTCTACTGCGGCGATGACGGCCCCCAGGAGGACCTGCCCGACCTTGTGGTCCCCGTCCAGCGGCGCGTGACAGCTCGTCAGTAGTCATTTCTCCGGCTCGGCGTCGTGCTGGTCTGCGCGGCATCCTCGGGAACTCCTGGATCGCCTCGTCCCGCCGAGCAGTACCCTTCCTCAGCACCTTGATCCGGGCGGACTCCTCCCTCGTCGTCCCGCTCAGGTCCCCGCGTCGATCCCGTGCTGCTTCATCCGGTTCCGCGGTGTCCCGGGGGAGCCGACGCCGAGCTTGTCGGCACACTTCCTGCTGGGGGCAGACCCGTTCGGGTCCGGCCTTGGCCGCCAGGTCGCCGGCCGAGGCCACCGCCTCCACTGCTCCGCGACGCGCCGGCACGGCCCCGGTCGGACCGCCGCGAGGTGACGCCGCCGCGGAAGGGCGCATACCTAGGGCGATGGACGCCATGACCTATGCCTCACGTCCGATTGTCCAGTCGTGTGACCGAGGTACCGGTGACGGCCTTGCCGCCAGACTTGAGACGCGTTCGGCCCGCAGGCCGAAGACGCTTTCGTGCAGCCGGTCTGCCGGCCCGTGACCGTGGGTTTCGGGGATACGCCGCCCCTCAGGGGGCTGTCCTGGAACCGCGGGCCGCCGCCTTCGCAGCCGCGCCGGCACCGCGTGGTAGCGCCACCGGACAGCCACCAGAGCAACGGAGAGACCGCAGGACAATGGATCTTCAGACGTCCCCCATGACAGGTGACCTCGACGAGGCTGTAGCTGTCTTCATGCAGCTCCGGCCGCGGCTCTTCGGCATCGCCTACCGCGTGCTCGGCAGCGTCTTCGAGGCGGAAGACGTGGTCCAGGAGGCGTGGCTGCGTTGGCAGAAGACCGACCATTGCGCGGTGCTCAGCCCGGCGTCCTTCCTCGCGACGACGACGACCCGGTTGGCCATCAACGTCGCGCAGTCGGCGCGTGTGCGTCGGGAAACCTATGTCGGGCCGTGGCTGCCCGAACCCATCGACACGAGTGCGGACCCGGCGGTCGGCGCCCAGCGCGCGGCGGCCCTGGAACTGGCCCTGCTGCTGGTGTTGGAGAAACTCAACCCCACCGAGCGCGCCGCATACGTCCTGCGCGAGGCGTTTGATTACACCTATCCGGAGATCGCCGAGATCCTTCAACTCAGCCTCGTCAATGTCCGCAAGATCATGAGCCGTGCACGCAAGCATCTGTCGGGCGAGCAGCGCAACAGCGTGGACACGGCAGAGCACCGACGCCTTGTGAACGCGTTCGTCTCAGCAGCGCGAACGGGGGACGTGGCCCCGCTGGAAGCGGTTCTCACGCCCGGTGTCGTCGGACTGTCCGACCGCGACGGTATGCCAGGGGGACGTTCGGACACTTGTGCCGGACCGCGCAGGCGTGGCCGGCCTGGCAACCGCCCGTCCGCGGTCCTGGCGAGAGCCGGACTCGAGGCCGCTTGACACCCACCGCCGTACGGGCGTGACGATCCGGGACGGTGAACCCACCAGGTTGCCGACGGCAGCCGCACAGCGACCTGGACCCCACCCGTCACCGACCGTCGTCGGGACGCCGCCGCGGAAGGGCACGGACCCAGGGCGACGGACGCCATGACCTATGCCTCACGTCCGACAGTCCAGTCGTGTGACCGAGGCACCGATGACGGCCTTGCCGCCAGACTTGAGACGCCTTCGGCCCGCAGGCCGAAAACGCTCCCGCACAGCCGGCCCGCCGGCCCCGCGGTCGTGGGTCTCGAGGACGGCGGCCCGCCCGGCCGCGGCACGTACCCCCCGAGCCATCAACTGTGGCAGGGCTGTGGCGAACGAACGCACCGACGAGCCCGACTCACCCACCCTCCTCACTGCTACTGGAGCTCTCCATGCCCGACACCTCACCGCAGTCCACCGGCCCCAGGCTCGCCGTCGTCGCAGGCGGAACCGGGGCCATCGGAACCGGGGCCATCGGTGGAACCATCGTCCGCCCTCTGTGGGAGCGCGGCCCTGTCGTGAGGGTTCTGGACGGCGCCGGCGACAACTCCCGCGACCCGTCCGGCGCTCAGGACGCGACCGGCCACGGCACGCCGCGTCCTGAGCGAGAACGACCGAGCACCGTCCCGATCCTGGCTTCCCTCCCGACGCCGCACGAGAGAAGCACCCGTGCGAGCAGTCGTCGCACACGACGGGACGTCCTGCCGCATCACGATCAAAGTGTCCCTGCCGCCGACGGTACGGACTCCGGGACGGCCGCTCCGCCGGACACCGGCATGTGGGACGGCCCTGCCGCCGCCGCTGCGGACCCGGCCGAACTCTTCGCGCTCTTCCACAGCGTGACCATGCCGTTCATCGACCGCTTGCGCGCGGCCGCTGTACAGATGACCCGCGATCACCGAGGCGCCGAGGCGCTGATCGAGGAGACCTACCTCAGGGCTTTCGACTCCTTCGGGTCATTGACATGGCAGACGGATACCGCGACGTGGATGTTCCGGCTCCTGGCCGAGACCGCGCCCGACGCCCGTGGCGTACGACAGAGCCCGGTCCGCTCGAGCTCTCCGACGCGACGCTCCGTGGGCCGGTTGCCGGACGCGGAACGCCCGACGTCGCCGGTTCCCCGGACCGCCGAGGCGCAGGCTGTGGGCCGGCTGTCGGGGCATGCGGTGAGGGTCGCGCTGCGGCGACTCCCGCGCAAGCTCGCCATCGTCGTCCATCTGGCCGACGTCGAGGACTTCTCCTACGCGGAGATCGCGGAGATCCTGAGCATCCCGCCCTGCACGGCGAAATCCCGGTTGCACTACGGGCGACGGTGTCTGCACGGGCTGCTCACCGACCCCGCACGCCAGCGGGGGCTCCTTTTCGACACGTTCGACGGCTCCGTCGAGGACTCGGTCGCGTCGAGATGGCAGGTACTGGGTGCCTAGCGGAGAGCATTCCGAGCGTCTTCCCGGACGGAGAAGCCCCAGTGCCGGCCATCGGTCGCCGGACGCGGGCGGGAGTTGCCTGCCTCGGTGACGCTCTCTCGGGAAATCAGCGGATCACGTGCCGGCGGGGACGAGCCGCGACGCGTCCTCGCGGCCACCGTCCACCGCCCGCACGCGTCCTCGGCAGCGGGACGCGCTCGGCGAACGCGCGCTCGTCGTGCGGTCCGATCGCGAGCTCGGAGACCCGCGGTCTCCGGGCCGGCGTTCGCCGCCCGCGTGAACACCGCCCCCGGCGTGGCCGGAGCCGTGAAGGTGCTCGAGGCGGCGCGGACACGCGTGGCACGGCGGTCGACGGCCCGATGCGACAGGCCCGTCAGCCCGGGGACGGACACCGACGGATCACTTCCGGCTGCCGGACAGGGTTGCCTCGGGGTGTTCCTCGTCGAGGGCGGCCAGCGCAGCGGGGAGCATGCCCCGGCTGGTGATGCCCAGGCGTGGGTAGATCTGGTACAGGTGGGCTCCGACGGTGCGGTGGGAGATGAACAGGCGCTGGCCGATCTCACGGTTGGTCAGCCCCTGCGACGCCAGTACGGCTATCTGCGTCTCCTGGGCCGACAGTTGCTCGCTGGTGTTGGCGTGCCGTCGGCCGCTGGACTCGCCGGTGGCGCGCAGCTGCTCGCGGGCCATCTCGGCCCAGGGCTGCGCGCCCATGCGGTCGAACGCGTCGCGGGCCAGTCGCAGCGGGGTGCGGGCGTCCACGTTTCGGCGTTGCCGGCGCAGCCAGCGGCCGTGGTGCAGGTGCAGCCGGGCACGCGCCAGCGTCCAGCCGGCCGGGAGCGTGGTGAGGGCCGCGGTGTAGCGCTCCTCGGCCGTGTCGTCCGCAGCCAGTACCGCCTCGGTGTAGGCGTGCGCGACCACCATCGCCTCCGAGGGCAGTCGCTCGGCCAGCTCGGGCAGCTCGGCCAGCAACTCCCGGGCCTGCTCCGTGGTGCCGGCGGCCACCGCGGCGTCCGCCAGGTCCAGCGCCAGCAGCCAGCGACGCATCGAGTGGTAATGCAGGTCCGTCGGATCGAACGCACGCGCGAGAATGTCGTAGGCCTCCGCCGCGCGGCCGTCGAAGAGCGCGAGCAGGCCGTCGACCTGTTGCGCTATCACCGTGACGTAGCGCATACCGGCGAACAGGCTGTGCGTGCGCAGCTCGCGAACCGACCGCTCCGCTTCTTCGAACTCACCGCGCAGCGCCGCCACCAGACCGGCCGTCGCCTTCAGCCCCAGCCATTGCATCCACTCCCTGGTCTCCTCGGCCAGGGCGAGCCCCTCGACGGACTCCTCGCGAGCGCGGTTGAGCTGTCCGAGGAACACCCGCGGATAATTGCCGGACAGAGCGCGGGTGAGCAGCCCGAGCCTGCCCTGCGACCGCCACGCCGTGGCCGCCAGCGCCAGATAGCGGCCGGCGCGGTCGAAGTCGCCGATGGACATGGCGCTGGTGCCGAAGAAGTGCAGGATCCGGGCGTCCTCGCGGTCCAGCTCGAGACTGTCGAGCCGCGCCATCACGTCGGCCCCGTACCGGTACGGCTGGGCGTACCCCCGCACCGCGAGCACATGGGGGGCGTCCGGATCGGGGTTCCACCGGTCCATCTCCGCCGCGATCCGAGCGCGCACCTGCGCGTCGCCGTCCTGGAAGAAGCAGCGGATCCCGGCACGCCACAACAGGTCCTCGGCGACGTCGCCGGCTCCCGCGTCGAACGCCTCCGCCGCCGCGGTGACCATGTCCTGGATGCGCCGGTGCGGCTTGTCCGGTTCGAAGGCGGACTTGTCGGACACGATCATGAGGCGGGCCCGCTCCACCGGGCCGATCGCGCTCATGTCGGCGCGGTCCAGCAGCAGCTGCGTGTTGACGCCGTCGTTGACCTCGCTGGCCAGCTCGGCCGCCCGGACCAGGATGCCGGTGCGGCGCTGCGGGTCGACGACGAGGTCCGCCGCCTGGCGCAGGGCGGAGACGGCCGCCGCCACCTTGCCCCGGGCGTGCGAGGCATCGGCGAAACGTTCCAGCCGGTCGGCCAGTTCCTCGTCCGGGCCGATCGCGGCAGCGGCCTGGTGGACGAGCTGGACCTCGGGAATGTCGTCCATCACCGCCGCGAGGGCGCGGTGGGTGGCCAGCCGATCGGTCAACGCGGCGCGGGTGTAGATCGCCGAGCGCATCAGCGGATGCCCGAACTCGGGGGTACGGCCGACCAGGCTGACAAGGCCCGCGTCGACCGCCTCCGCCAGCGTGTCCACGGAGACCTCCGCACCGCAGACGCGACCCGACACCTGCAGCAGCCGGTTCAGCGGGGCGGCCGGCTCGGCGGCCAGGGCCAGCAGGAACGTGCCGCACTGCCGACTCACCGAGTCGGTGCGCGCGGCGAAGACGTCCTCCAGCCGCTGGGTCAGCGGCAGGTCGTCCATCTGCGGGGACATGCCCTGCGCCGCCTTGGGCAGCTCGACCAGGGCCAGCGCGTTGCCCGCGGCCCGCTCCAGGATGAGCGCCCGTACCGGCTCCGGCAGCTCGGGCGCTCCGGTGTCGAGCAGTTCGGCGGCGGCCGTCCGGCCGAGCGGTTCCAGAGGGAGGTCCGGAAAGATGTACGCGTCGGCGGGCGGGGTACGCGCGGCGGCGATCGCCACTATGGCGAGGTCGCCGGTGCGCCGGGCGATGAACTTGAGCACGTCACGGCTGGACGTATCGGCCCACTGAAGGTCGTCTATGAGCAGCAGGATCGGCTGCCGGTCGGCCACGTCGGCGAGGAGTTCGAGGGCGGCCAGCGCGACCCGGTATATCTGGGGCGCGGTCTCCGTGGCGTCGAACGCGTCGTTCAGCGCCGACCGGTGTGCGGGGGGCAGGTTCTGGATGTCGCGGGCGACCGGTTGGAGCAGCAGCTGCAGTGCGGCGAACGGCAGCCACTGCTCGGTCTCCACCCCGGCGGTCCGTAGCACTCGGAAACCGCGTTCGGCGGCGTCGGAGGCGAGCTCGCGCAGCAGCGCGGACTTGCCGACACCGGCGGTGCCGTGGACCAGCAGCGCGCCGCCGTGCCCCGCCGCCGCGTCCGTCAGCAGCTCGCGGAGTGTCCGCAACTCCTCGTCCCGGCCGATCATCGCGCGCCTGCGGATGCCGTACTCAGCGGGGCCCCTGCCACCCCCACGCGCATGCCCGGCGTCGCGGCCGTGGACGTACGGGCCGAGGCCCGCGACAGGAAGAAGGCCCCCGCTGCCGTGCGACGGTGGCCGCCGGCGCTGCTCCCCCCACCGTTCACCGGGGCCGTCACAGAACGCTGGAGCAGGGCCGAGCGTTCACACGTCGGTGTAGTGGGCATCGGGGTCAGCACGAGAACTTCCCTCCGGTCACGGTATTTGCGAATCGGATGCTACCTGTCAGCTCACGGCGCCTCGGCTCGGGGTACAAACCACCCGTTGGAAGTCAAGTCCTCCTGCCTGCCGGGCGGTGAAGGGACGGGCGGATCCGGAACCGCCGCCAGGACGGCGGGTCACCGGGCGGCGGTGCGCGCTTCGGGGGCCGGTCCGCGTCCCGCCCGTCGCTCGGACGGGTCCGCAAAGTGCGGTGTTCGCGCAGGTCGGTGACCTACGGCCAGGCGTCCAGCCAGATGGGGAAGCCGTCGGGGCCGATGAAGTGACGGCCGGGCAGAAAGGAGTCTCCGGTCGGCCGTCAGCCGCCCGCGAGAAGCCGAACACCCTCGTCAGGACCAGACGACCATCACGAAGCGGGTCGGGTCGGGTCGTGTGTGGAGCGCCGTCGGAGCGTCAAGGTCGGCCTGCGTCGAGAACCCGAACCCGCGCCGGCCGGTACCGCGCTCGGACCGCCCGAACTCACTCACCGTAGGATCACCGGCTGTAGCAGCAGGAACGGCCCAATTCCTGCGTTCTGACCCGAACCAGAACAGGAGCGACCTCATCCACCGTGATCCCCCGTACAGAGCACAGCGGGCACCAGGTCAGAGGTTGTGTGCCGGCCGGGACCATCACACCGGAGGAGCCGATGCAGACCGACCGCGCCGATGAGGCGATCTCGGATCACGTCGACGAGGGCCCGCCACCCGGTCGCGGACAGAAGCTGCGCACGATCTTCGGCACAGGCGTGGGCAATGCGCTCGAGTGGTACGACTGGAACGTCTACGCGGTCTTCGCGCCGTTCTTCGCCGCACAGTTCTTCAAGCCGACGGACCCGTTCTCCGCGCTGCTCTCCACCCTCGTGGTCTTCGCTGTCGGGTTCGGGATGCGACCGATCGGCGGCATCCTCTTCGGCTGGTTCGCCGACCGCCACGGCCGACGGGCATCCCTGTTGCTGTCGGTCGCCCTGGCCTCCGCGGGAAGCCTCCTGATCGGTGTGGCCCCTTCTTACGCCGGCATCGGCGTGAGCGCATCGGTGCTGCTCCTGTTCGCCCGCTTGCTTCAGGGCCTTGCCTACGGTGGTGAGATCGCCGCCTCGCACACCTACATCTCGGAGATGGCTCCCCCACGCCGCCGGGGCCTGTGGTCCAGCACCATCTACGTCTCAGGTGTCTCGGCCGTCATCGTCGCCACCCTCCTCGGCGCCACCCTGACCAGCGTGCTCACCGACCGGCAGATGGGCAGCTGGGGCTGGCGGGTGCCCTTCCTCGTCGGCGGGGTGCTCGGCATCATCACCCTCTTCCTGCGTCGCACGATGAGCGAGACGCCGTCGTACGAACACGCACGGGCCGTGGAGGAACAGCACAGGTCCGGTACTTCCCTCATACGGGACCTCTGGAAGAACCGTGCCGCGGCACTGCGTGTCATCGGGCTCGTCTCAGGCGGCACCGTCTTCTTCTACACCTGGGTGACCGCCACTCCGGCCTACGCGATCGGGGTGAAACACCTCCCGCCCTCCGCCGTGCTGTGGTCCGCCGTGATCGCCCTCACCGTCCTGGTCGCCACGCTGCCGCTCGCGGGAGCGCTGTCGGACCGCATGGGGCGACGGCCGTCCTTCCTGATGTTCACGCTCGGAGGCGCAGCGGTGACCTACCCTCTGAACCGTTTGATTCAGGACGAGGCCTGGCAGCTCACGCTGTCCATGTCGATCGCGGGCATTCTGCTCGCGCTGGGGACATCGATTCTGCCGGCCTATCTGGCGGAGCTCTTCCCCACGCAGGTGAGAGCCTCAGGCATCGGCGTGTCGTACTCCATCGCCGTGGCACTCTGCGGAGGCACCGCGCCGTACCTTCAAATGTGGCTGGCCGGCACCGGCCGCGAGCACCTCTTCCTCGGCTACACGATCGCTCTGATGCTGGTGGCGGCCGTCGCCACTCTCCTGTCGCCCGAAACGAAGGGGAAGGCGCTGGACTAGCGTCGCAGCGTTGTCGCGACAGATGACGACGAACGGGCGGGGCGGCGCCTTTGCCGCCCCGCCCTGCTGAGTGCGCCGGTCAGCGGACCGTCCGTGCCGCCTTCTCACGCGCTTGGCCATGCAGGTCTGACGCCGATGTAGAGGTCGACGTCCTGGGAGCCGTCGGGACCGGTGATCGGGACGGGCCGCAGAACCTCGCCGATGAGGCTGCCCGGGAACCTGCTCGCCGGCTCGTCGGCGGTCGCGCCCTTGTCTCCTGCGATGCCTCGGCAGCGGGCGCGATGGCGGAACGAGGTGCTACCGCTGAGCAGCGCGGTTCTCTCAGCTGCTGCGGAGGGCGGTGCGCAGGGTGCGAACGGCCTGCTCCATCGCGGAAGTCGCGGCCTGCGTGGGGCGGAGGGGGTTGAGCATCATGAAGTCGTGCAGGGTGCCGTTGTAGCGGATGCTCGTGGTGGGGACGCCTGCCTGGGTCAGCTTGCGGGCGTATGCCTCGCCCTCGTCCCGCAGCACGTCGTTCTCGTCGACGATGACGAGCGCGGGCGGCAGGCCCGTCAGTTGCTCAAGGCTCGCCCGCAGGGGCGAGGCGGTGATCTCGGCCCGCTCGGCGGGATCGGTGGTGTAGCAGTCCCAGAACCAGGCCATGGCCTTCGCGGTGAGGAAGGGGCCGCTCGCGAACTCCCGGTAGCTCACGGTGTCCTGGGCCGCGTCGGTCACGGGGTAGTAGAGCGACTGGTGCAGGAAGGTCACGTCGCCGCGCTGCTTGGCCAGGAGGGTCAGCGCGGCGGCCATGTTGCCGCCGACCGAGTCGCCGGCCACCGCCAGACGCGAAGCGTCCAGACCTTCCTCGGCACCCTTCGCCGTGATCCATCGAGCGGTCGCGTACGCCTGCTCGATGGCGACCGGGTACTTGGCCTCCGGCGAGCGGTCGTACTCGACGAACGCGACGGCGGCATTCGCCCCGACGGCCAGCTCACGCACCAGACGGTCATGGGTGCCGGCATTGCCGAGGACCCAGCCACCGCCGTGCACATAGAGGACGACCGGCAGCGTGCCCTCGCCACCGACGGGCTTGACGATGCGTACCCGCACATCGCCCACCTCGGCGCCCACCGTTATCCACTTCTCCTCCACGTCCGGCTTCGCTACCGGCGCCGCCTGCAGGTCATCCAGGACCTTCCGGGCACCTTCCGGACCGAGCTCGTACAGGAACGGCGGATTGGCCGTCGCTTCCGCGATTTCCTGAGCTCCAGGTTCAAGGACGGGCTTGGTCATCGATGCACTCCTCGGGTCAGCAGGGCGCTTGCCTGCTCCATCCCTGATGACCAAGCTCCAGCCACCCGCGTGACACACCCGGACGCGACGCGCCATGAAGACCTTCCAGCGACCACGCCGACGCTGCCGGCGACATCGACCGGCGGCTCGGCTGCACAGCGGCATCAGGACCGAACTCCGCCGGACAGAAGTCGAGTCGGGCCCGGTGCGGCCCCACGGGCCGGGGAACGCGGCCCGCTGGAACCGGATTTCCTTCTCCCTCGGCGGATGAGATATGCAGGGTTGGCCCGGCCGAGGACCGCGGCTGCCGCCATCGGCTCTCCGGGGGCGGTTCGGTCGCACCGCCGGCCGGCGTCCCGCCTCTTCGTCGGGAGCCGACCGGTCTTCACGGACCTCGGACTGAACGACATCGCCATCCCCGGCACCGTAGCGAGGAATTGACATGCGCCACACCCTTCTCATACCCCTGCTGGCGCTGGCCGTGACCGGATGCTCGTTCCTCGGTCCGCAGACGCCGTGCACCTTGGCCGACGCCGACTCGCGTGTCTCCGCCGTGTGGCGGCCCGCCGACTTCACCGGCCGGGACGCGTCGAGGATCAGGCTGTGCGTGGACGGCGCCTGCGAGGAGCGGACGTCGGGCAGTCCCGACGACCCCTTCGCCTCACTGTCGGTGCCGCTCCCCGACGACGTCGGCGCGACCACGGTGGCGGTACGGCTCACCGTGACCTCGGCGAAGAACGGTGACACGGTCGTCGAGGACGGCACCCGGGCCAAGCTGACGGAACAGCACCCCAACGGCCCGTCCTGCTCGCCCACCGTCTGGACGGCGACGTTCCGCGCCCACCCCGACAAGGGCCTCACCTCACCCGAGGGCCTGAACCTCCAGGACTGAGCCCTATACGAGTGCCGGTGCCGAGGGCGTGCGTCGGCTCCGGCACCGGGGATCGTCGACTCCCGTCCCCCACAGCCGCATCCGGGAGTGCCCATGCTGCGTGGCATCGACGCCGGCTCGTGCCGGTCGAGCGCCCACGCCACATCGGGGCGACCTCGCGGGCAGGGCCACCCTGCGCGAAGGGGCCGGAAGCGGCAGACGAAAGGGGCGCCCGGCTCCCGAGGAGGGAGAAGGGCGCCCCTTTCGCGGTGCGTGTCACTTGTTCAGGTACGCCCAGAACTCGTCGAACGAGAGAAGCTTGTCGCCGTTGACGTCACGGCTGGCGATGACGGCCTCGGCGACCGCCTCGGTGACGTTCCAGTCGCCCCCCTGCGCGAGCGCGCTCTTGAACTCCTCGGCGGTGATCCGGCCGTCTCCGTCCGTGTCGATCCGCTCGAACTGCTTGCGCGCTTCCTCGATGTCCGCCACCGATCCGCCCCTCTGTCTCGTGCTGTGCCGTCGAACCTGACGCGGGTCAGATTATCCGCCCGCCCGAAGCCCCCTTGCGGCGACCACCCGCGCGCGCTCCTCACGAGGGGCGGCGGCCGCCCTTCGCCGCGGCACGCGACTCGCGGTAACGGGCGGCCCGGCACGCCGCGTTGAACGAGTCGCCTCCGGTGGTTCAGCGGTCCGCGACCCGCATCTCGAACCAGGTCGTCTTGCCGCGGGGTAAGAGGTCCACGCCCCAGCGGTCCGAGAGCTTGTCGACCAGATAGAGGCCCCTGCCGCTGACGTCCAGTTCCTGGACCGGCATGAGGCAGGGCAGTCCCCGGGAGGGGTCACGGACCTCGATGCGGATCCAGCCGCGGCGGCGGCGCATCCTGAGGCCGAAGACGCGGGCGCCGGTGTGCCGCACGGCGTTGCCGACGAGTTCCGAGACGAGTAACACGGCGTCCTCGGTCATCTTCGCGGACAGGCCCCACTGGCGGAGGACGACGACCTGGGCGAGCCGGCGCGCCGTGGCCGCGGACTCGGGGCGGGACGGCAGCGGAACCTCCGCCTCCGTGGGGTTGCCGTACAACTCCAGAGCCTTGAGCGCTCGTTCGTCCTCGACTGCCGGCGTCCAGCGCGCCGCGGTCGTACGGCCGCGTCCTTGCGGCTGTTCGATGCCCTCCAGCCCCGCCATGCCCCCATCATGGCCGCCCGGCGTGCCCGGCGGGGCCGTTCCCGTCGAATAGGTCCCCCTCGGCGCATCGCCCCCAACGTTCCGTCCGTCATATGCCGGGGGCATTCCGGAGCCGTGAACAGCCCCTCCGACCTGGGAAGAAGGGTCGACTGACGGCAATTGACGGGTCTCCCTCGACGCGGCAGGCTTAAGGCTGCCTTAAGGCTTCCATAAACCGCCCCATCGAGGGACCCGGATCAGACACTGCGTCAATTGCAAGCCCCGACGCGAACTTTTAAAGGAACTTGGCCTTGCCCGGCCCCTCCTCCACGAAGCTGCGCATCCCGCGCTCGCGGTCCTCCGTGGCGAACAGGCCCGCGAACCAGTTCCGTTCGATGGCGAGGCCCGTGTCGATGTCCGTCTCCAGGCCGGTGTCGATCGACTCCTTCGCCGCGCGCAGCGCCAGTGCCGGGCCCTGAGCCAGCTTCGCCGCCCAGGTGTGCGCGGTGTCGTAGACCTCCGCGGCCGGCACCACACGGTCGACCAGGCCGAGAGTCAGCGCCTCGTCCGCCTTGACCATACGGCCGGTGAAGATCAGGTCCTTCGCCTTGGACGGGCCGACCAGACGGGCCAGCCGCTGAGTGCCGCCCGCGCCCGGGATCAGGCCGAGCAGGATCTCCGGCTGGCCCAGCTTGGCGTCGTCCGCGGCGATGCGGTAGTCGGCGCAGAGGGCGAGTTCGCAGCCGCCGCCGAGCGCGTACCCGGTGATCGCCGCCACGACCGGCTTCGGGATGCGCGCCACGGCCGTGAAGGCGTCCTGCAGACCACGGGCGCGCAGCACCATGCCCGTGTGGTCCATGTCCTGCATCTCCTTGATGTCCGCGCCGGCCGCGAACACCTTCTCGCCGCCGTACACGACGACCGCGCGCACGTCGTCGCGGCGCGTGGCCTCCTCGGCGAGTTCCCTGAGCCGGTCCTGCGTGGCGATGTCCAGCGCGTTCATGGGCGGGCGGTCGAGGCGGAGAGTGCCGACGCCCTCGGCGACTTCGAGATTCACGGTCATGCCAGCAGGTTAACGGGGACTAACGGAGGTGGGGCCGGTGCGGTCCCTCACACCCGGCCGGGGGTCCGGGGTGGCCCCCCGGGCAAGCACAGCACGGGCACTAACGGAGGTGAGGCCGGTGCGGTCGCTCACACCCGGCCCGGGAATCCGAGGGCGGCCCCGGGCAAGCACAGCACGGGGACCAACGGAAGTGAGGCCGGTGCGGTCCCTCACACCCGGCCGGGGCCGTGCACGGTGTCGACGCCGACGGCAGCGGGCCCGGTGCGAGCGATCGCACCGGGCCCGCACGCGTGTCCGGAGGTCAGGCCTTCCACTTCTCCCACGACATGTTCCAGCCGTTGAGCCCGTTGTCCGGGTCCACGATCCGGTCGTTGGAGTTCTTCACGACGACCACGTCGCCGATCATCGAGTTGTTGAAGAACCACGCCGCCGGCGCGCCCTTGTCCCACCCGCCGCGCACGTCGCGCAGCCCGATGCAGCCGTGGCTGGCGTTGTAGTTGCCGAAGGCGCCGCCCGCCCAGTAGTTGCCGTGCAGGAAGGTGCCGGAGGTGGTCAGGCGCACGGCGTGCGGGACGTCCTTGATGTCGTACTCGCCGCCGTAGCCGACCGTCTCGCCGTTCATCCGGGTCACCGTGTGCATCTCGCTGATGACCATCTGGCCGTTCCAGGTGTCCATGCCGGCCTTGCCGGTGGTGACCGGAATGGTCTTGACGACCTTGCCGTCCCGCGTGACCTTCATCGTGAGCTTCTTGGCGTCGACGACGGAGACCTGCTCGCGGCCGATCGTGAAGGAGACGGTCTTGGACTGCTCGCCGTAGACACCGGGGCGGCCCTCGACACCGTCGAGGTTGAGCTTGACGGTGACCTTGGTGCCGGCCTTCCAGTACTCCTCGGGCCGGAAGTCGAGCCGGTCGTTGCCGAACCAGTGGCCCTCGACCTCGACGGCCGGCTCGGTCTTGATCTCTATGGCCTTCTCGACCTGCTCGGGGTGGGTGATGCCCCGGGTGAAGTTGAGGGAGAAGGGCATTCCGACGCCGACCTTGGAGCCGTCCTCGGGGGTGAAGTGGCCGACGAACGTGTTCTTCGGCGTCAGAGTGGTGAAGCTGGAGGACTCGGCGGCCTCACGGCCCGCGGAGTCCTTGGCGATCGCGTGCACCTGGTACTTGGTGGCGGCGGCCAGATGGAGGGCCGGCGTCCAGCTCGTGCCGTCCCCGGCCAGCTGACCGGTTATCTCGGTGCCCTTGCTGTCCTTGACCACGACCTCGGTGAGCTTCCCCTTGGCCACGGTGACCTTCACCGCGCCGCTGGTGTCGACGGACTTCGCGCCGTCCTTGGGGAATATGGTCACGGCCGCCTCGGACTGCTTGCTCTCGGCGGTGGCCGCGCCCTTGCCCTTGCCGTCCCCGGGTCCCGCGCCGGGGCCCTTGGAGTCCGAGCCGCCACCGCACGCCGTGACGGTCAGCAGCAGTACCCCGGCGGCCAGTGCCAGGCCCTTGCGTCCGCGCCCCCCTCGCGCGTCAACCGACGCCCCCGATATCGGTCGCACTATCAACTTTTCTCCCCTCAACGGGCCCCGGACCGGGCCCTCGTCGGGCCCCGTCGGGCCCGCTCCCCCGCGCGTCCCGCGCGTTCGCGCATATTAACCACATGGTCGGCGCGGCCGAGGCCGCGCGATTGTCACCGTTCAGTCCCAACCTCGACCGGCCGCCACGGGCAACCCCGCCCCCCGCACGCTCACTTCAGGGCACTGCCCGCTTTCCACTCGTTCCACCCCATGTTCCAGCCGCCGAGCCCGTTGTCGGGAGCGACCTTCTTGTCGTCGCTGTTGACGACCTCGACGACGTCACCGACCAGACTCCGGTCGAAGAACCAGCCCGCCGGGCTGTCCGGGCTGCCGCCCTTGTCGTCCCGCAGGCCGACGCACCCGTGGCTGACGTTCGCCGCGCCGAAGGAGGCGGCCGGGGTCCAGTAGTTGCCGTGCAGGAAGGTGCCGGTCTCGGTGAGGCGCATGGCGTGCGGGACGTCCTTGATGTCGTACTCGCCGCCGAAACCGACCGTGCTGCCGTTCATCCGGGTCATCTCGTGCATCTCGGTGACCACCATCTTGCCGTTGTACGTCGGATGCTTGGGCGCTCCCGCGCTGATCGGCACCGTGCCGAGCAGCGCGCCGTCGCGGCGCACCTGCATGGTGTGCTCGGCGGCGTCGACCAGCGAGACCTGGCTGCGGCCGACGGTGAAGGTGACGGTCCGGTACTGGAGCCCGTAGACCCCGCGCGCGCCCTCGACATCCCTCAGCCGCAGGTCGACGGTGACCTCGGTGCCGGGTTGCCAGTACTCCTCGGGGCGGAAGTCGAGGCGGTCCCGGCCGAACCAGTGCGGGCGGATCTCGACGGCGGGTTTCGAGGAGACGCGCACGGCCCGTTCGACGGCCGCGCGGTCGGTGATCTCCCGGTTGAACCCCAGGCTGACGATCATGCCCGTGCCGACCACGGAGCGGTTCTCCGGGGTGACGTAGGCGATGAAGCGTTCCTCGGGGACATAGGTGGTGAAGGTGGTGTGGCGGGCGGAGCGTCGGCCGTCCCCGTCCACGGCCACCGCGTCGACCTCGTACCGCGCGGCGAGCGCGAGCCTGCCGTCGTCGGGGCGCCAGCTGCGGCCGTCCGCGGAGATCCGGCCCGGGACCGGCTGTTCCTGGGCGTCCTGGGACTTCACGACCCGCACCGATTCCAGTCGTCCGTCGGCCACCTGTACGGACAGTGTCCGGCCGGGGCGGACACCCTTGTCGCCGTCGTCCGGCGACACCGCGATGATGTCCCCGGAGGGCCGTGGCTGGCCGGGCGAGCCGGGCTCGCTCGCCCGGTCAGCGGTGCAGCCGACGGCCCCTGCCAGCAGCCCTGCCCATGTCAGTACGGCGGCCAGAGCGGCCCCCGCGCGCCGCGCGCGCCCATGTACGTGCCTCACAGACGTGTCCAACGACCGGGCCCGCCCTGGGGAAACGTGAGTGCGACCCAAGCTCTGGGCAGAACAGTGGGGAGGACGACGGGCCGGGCTCCGTGGAAGGGACGCCGCGGGCCCCGGACCACGTCGTCGAAACGAGCCGCGGGAGGCTGACAGGTGTCCAGCGCAGCCGAGCAGGAGACGGTGGCCGGGCAGGGCGAACGCCCGGCCGCCGCCGCGTTGAACGGCGCGCCGCACGCGGCGCCGGCCGCCGCGGTGGCGGTGTGGCCGGGTGCGTCGACACCGCTGGGGGCCCGGTTCCGGGTGGGTCCGGACGGGGTGGCGGGCACCAACTTCGCGTTGTGGGCGGGCGGGGCGGAGGCGGTGGAGCTGTGCCTGTTCGCCGAGGACGGCACGGAGCTACGGCATCGCCTGAGCGAGCTGACCCATGAGATCTGGCACGGCTTCGTGCCGGGGGTGATGCCGGGCCAGCGCTACGGCTACCGGGTGCACGGCCGCTGGGATCCGTGGACCGGCGGCCGGTGGAATCCGGCGAAGCTGCTGCTGGACCCGTACGCGCGCGCGGTGGACGGCGACTTCGGCCTGCCGCCGGAGGTCTACGGGCATGTCCGGGACTGGCCGCAGCAGCAGGTCGCGGACACCGTGCGCGACGAACGGGACTCGGCGCCGTACGTCCCGAAGGGCGTCGTCGTCCACGACGACGACGACTGGGCGGACGACCGCCGGCCGAAGACGCCCTGGGCGGACTCGGTGATCTACGAGCTGCACGTACGCGGCTTCACCAAGCTGCACCCGGGGATCCCCGAGGAGCTGCGCGGCACCTACGCGGGCCTGGCCCACCCGGCGGCGATCGACCACCTCACGCGGCTGGGCGTCACGGCCGTCGAGCTGCTCCCCGTGCACCAGTTCGCGCACGAGGACCATCTGCTGCGCCGGGGCCTGAGGAACTACTGGGGCTACAACTCCATCGGCTACTTCGCCCCGCACGCCGGGTACGCCGCGTCCGGCACGCGCGGGCAGCAGGTCGGCGAGTTCAAGCGGATGGTGCGCGCGCTGCACGCGGCCGGGATCGAGGTGATCCTCGACGTCGTCTACAACCACACCGCCGAGGCGGGTGAGCTCGGCCCGACGCTGTCCCTGAAGGGCATCGACAACCGCGGCTACTACCGCCTCCAGTCCGACGCCCGCCGGTACGCCGACTACACCGGTTGCGGGAACACCCTGCACGTCGTCCAGCCGCACGTGCTGCGCCTGATCACCGACTCGCTGCGCTACTGGGTGACCGAGATGGGCGTGGACGGGTTCCGGTTCGACCTGGCGGCGGCGCTCGCGCGGTCCATGCACGACGTGGACATGCTGTCCCCCTTTCTGGCCGTCATCGCGCAGGACCCGGTGCTGCGGCGGGTGAAGCTGATCGCCGAACCCTGGGACGTCGGCTCCGGCGGCTACCAGGTGGGCGCCTTCCCGCCGCTGTGGACGGAGTGGAACGACCGCTACCGCGACGCCGTGCGGGACTTCTGGCGGCACGCGCTCCCGGACGTGCGGGAGATGGGCTACCGGCTGTCCGGCTCCAGCGACCTCTACGCCTGGGGCGGCCGGCGGCCGTACGCGTCGGTCAACTTCGTCACCGCCCACGACGGCTTCACGCTGCGGGACCTCGTCTCCTACGAGCGCAAGCACAACGAGGCCAACGGCGAGGGCAACCGGGACGGCACGAACGACAACCGGGCCTGGAACTCCGGGGCCGAGGGAGAGAGCGGCGAGGAGCGCGTGCGGGCGCTGCGGCGGCGGCAGCTGCGCAACCTGCTGACCACGCTGCTGCTGTCCACGGGCGTGCCGATGCTGGTGGCGGGCGACGAGCTGGGGCGCACGCAGCGGGGCAACAACAACGCCTACTGCCAGGACAACGAGATCAGCTGGCTGGACTGGGACCTGCTGCACGAGCCGGGCTGGAAGGCCCTGTTCGACCTGACGTCCCGGCTGATCGCGCTGCGCCACCGGCACCCGGTGCTGCGGCGGCGGGCCTTCTTCTCCGGACGGGCGCACTCGGCGGACGGGCTGCGGGACCTGGCGTGGTTCACCCCGAGGGGCACGGAGATGACGGAACGGGACTGGTACGCCCCCGCGGCCACGCTCGGCATGTATCTGTCGGGACGGGACATCCCGGGCCGCGACGAGCGGGGGGCGCCGATCGTCGACGACAGCTTCCTCGCCGTGCTGCACGCCGGGGAACGCCCGGTGAACTTCGTCCTGCCGGGGCCGCCGTGGGCGGAGCGGTACGAGGTGGTCGTCGACACCTCGCGGGAGGAGCAGGCGGCGGCGCCCGGGGTGACGCATCCCGCGGGACAGGCGATCACGGTGCCGGGACGGTCGGTGCTGCTGCTGAGGGCCGGCTGAGGCGACACCGTCGAACGCGCAGGTCGTAGGTCCCTGGGCGGACGCCGGTCCGGTCGAAACTCGGTAGGCGATGTCAGTGCCGTTCCGTAGGCTCGCTCCTGATGCCCACTACACGTGCCACCTCGCCCCGGGACCGCTCCGCCGTCCGCTCGCTGCTGCGCCTGTGGCCGTATGTCAGACCGGTGCGGGCCCGGCTGTTCACCGCGGCGTCCGTCGCGATCGTCGCGTCCTGCGTCGGGCTGGTGATCCCGCTCGTGCTGAAGTGGCTCGTGGACGGGCCGATCGCCGGCCGGGACCCGGCGGGCGTGTGGCTCGGGGCGCTGTTCCTGCTGCTGCTCGGGCTGGGCGAGGCTGTGCTGTTCGGGCTGCGCAGATGGCTGGTGGCGCGCCCGCTGGCGGGGGTCGAGGCGGCGATGCGGGCGGATCTGTACGGGCGTCTCCAGCGCCTTCCGGTCGCGTTCCACGACCGCTGGGCCTCGGGTCAGCTGCTCTCCCGGGGCACGACCGATCTGATGCTGCTGCGTATGTTCCTGGCCTTTCCGCTGACGTTTCTGCTGGTCAACGCGGTGACGATCCTGGTCGGCGTGAGCATCATGCTGGTGCAGGACCTCACGCTGGGGCTGGTGGTCCTCGGGCCCGCCGTACCCGTGATCGTCAGCTGCGCGGTCTTCGAGACGCGCTACGCCGAGGTGGCACGGCGTGCGCAGGACCAGGTCGGCGATCTGACGACGGTCGTCGAGGAGGGCGTACTCGGCATCCGCGTCATCAAGGGGTTCGGCCGGCACCGCAGTCAGGCGCGGGCGTTCCGGGAGCTGGCGCGGACGCTGCGCGGGACGGAGCTGACGAAGGCCCGGCTGCTGGCGACGATCCTGAGCGTCATCGTGACGCTCCCGGAGGTGGCCGTCGGGGCGGCGCTCGTGCTGGGGGCCGTGCAGGTGGCGGACGGGAATCTGTCGGCGGGGACGCTGGTGGCCTTCCTGTCGACGGCGCTCGCCCTGCGCTGGCCGGTCGACTCGATCGGCTTCCTGCTGGCGATGAGCCAGGAGGCGGCGACGGCCACCGAGCGGTACTTCGAGGTGATGGACGCCGAACCGGAGACGGCCACCGCGCCGGCGGGCACCGTGAAGGACTCCCCGGAGCGGGGACTGCGCTTCCACACAGTCAGCTTCCGCTACCCCGACGCGGCCCCGGGCTCCCCTCCCGTCCTGGACGGCATCGACCTGCACATCCGCCCCGGCGAGTCCATGGCCCTCGTCGGCGCGACCGGCAGCGGCAAGACCACCCTCACCGCGCTCGTCCCCCGGCTGCACGAGGTGACCGGGGGCCGGATCACGCTCGACGGCGCCGACATCGCCGCCATGCCCCGCGAGCAACTGCGCGCCAGGGTCGCCGTCGCCTTCGAGGAGCCGACACTGTTCTCCGCGAGCGTCGGGGAGAACGTCCTCATGGGCGCCCCCGACGGGGCCGGGGCCGCCGATCTGGACCGCGCCCTCGCCGTCGCCCAGGCCGAGTTCACCCACGGGTTGCCGCAGGGCACGAAGACCCAGGTCGGCGAGCAGGGCCTGAGCCTGTCCGGCGGTCAGCGGCAGCGGCTCGCGCTGGCCAGAGCGGTCGTGGGCCGGCCGGACTTCCTGGTCCTGGACGACCCGCTGTCGGCGCTCGACGTGCACACCGAGGCCGCCGTGGAGGCGGCCCTGCGCGAGGTGCTGGCCGGCACCACCGCCCTGATCGTGGCGCACCGCCCCTCCACGGTCCTGCTCGCCGACCGGGTCGCCCTGCTGTCGGACGGCCGGATCACGGCCGTCGGCACCCATCACGAACTGCTCCGCGACAACGCCGAGTACGCCCACCTGATGTCCGGGACGGAACTGGAGGCAGCCCGGTGACCGCGTCCACCACCACCCCCGCCCCCGTCGGCGACGAGGAGCCGCGGGAGCCGTCCGGGGCGGGCGACCCGTACGACAAGGACGTCCTGCCCGCGCCGCCCGGCGCCACCGGGACGCTGCTGAGGTCCCTGCTCGCACCGATGAGGGCCCGGGTCGCCCTGACCACCCTGCTGCTGTTCCTGCAGCAGGCGGCCGTGCAGGCGGGCCCGCTGCTGGTGGCGTACGCCATCGACCGCGCCGTGCCCGCGTTCCGCGCCCACGACCAGGGGCCGCTGATCGCCGTCGCCGTCGGCTACCTGCTGTGCGCGGTCGCCTCCGGCGGACTCCAGTACGCGTTCGTCGTCACCTCCGCCCGGGTCAGCCAGGACGTCCTCCTCGATCTGCGCGGCCGGATCTTCCGGCACGCCCAGGCGCTGAGCGTCGACTTCCACGAGCGCTACACCTCGGGCCGGCTGATCTCCCGTTCCACCACCGACGTCGAGTCGCTGCGCGAGCTGCTGGAGGAGGGCCTCCAGGAGCTGGTGATGGTGATCCTGTCCTGCGTGTACGTCGCGGCGATCCTGCTCTGGCTGGACCTGGGCCTGGGGGCCGTGGCGGTGGCGTCGTTCGTGCCGCTGTGGTGGCTGGTGCGGCTGTACCAGCGGCGGGCGCGGAAGGTCTACACGACGCGTTCCACGGCGATCGCGGCGGTGATCGTGAAGTTCGTGGAGACGATGAACGGCATCCGCCCGGTGCGCGCGTTCCGCCGGGAGGCCGCCAACGACGCCGAGTTCCGGGTGCTGAACCGGCGGCACGAGCGGACGAACGGCGACGCGCTCCTGGAGATGGCCCGCTATGTCGTCGGTTCACGGATCGTCGGCAACACGGCCGTCGCGCTGATCGTGCTGTGGGGTGCCTACCGTGTCGCGGACGGCACGCTCGCGCTCGGCGTGCTCGCGGCGGCGGTGCTGTATCTGCGGCGGATGTACGACCCGATCGACCGGTTCGGCATGTTCCTCAACTCCTACCAGTCGGCGGCGGCCTCGCTGGAGAAGATCGCCGGGCTCCTCGCGCAGACGCCCTCGGTACCGGAGCCGTCCGCGCCCAGGGAGCTGCCGCCGCTCGCCTCCGAGCACCCCGGCCGCGAGGTCGTCTTCGACGGCGTGCGCTTCGCCTACCGCACCGGCGGCGAGGTGCTGCCCCGCTTCGACCTCACGCTCCCGGCCGGGCAGACGGTCGCGGTCGTCGGCTCCACCGGCGCGGGCAAGTCGACGCTGGCCAAGCTGCTCGCGCGGTTCTACGACCCGACGGACGGGCGGGTGCTGCTCGACGGGACCGACCTGCGTGAGCTGGCCGTGCCGGAACTGCGGCGCGGGGTCGTGATGGTGACGCAGGAGTCGTTCCTGTTCTCCGGCACGGTCGCCGAGAACATCGCCATCGGGCGTCCCGACGCGAGCCGTACGGAGATCGAGGGCGCCGCCAAGGCGATCGGCGCGCACGACTTCATCGCCGCGCTGCCCGACGGGTACGACACGGACGTCCGCAAGCGGGGCGGCCGTATCTCGGCCGGTCAGCGCCAGCTCGTCGCGTTCGCGCGGGCGTTGCTCGCGGACCCGGCGGTGCTGATCCTCGACGAGGCGACCAGCTCGCTGGACATCCCCGGTGAGCGGGCGGTGCAGCGGGCGATGACGACCGTGCTGAAGGGCCGTACGGCCGTCGTGATCGCGCACCGGCTGTCCACGGTCGAGATCGCGGACCGGGTGCTGGTGATGGAGCACGGCAGGATCGTCGAGGACGGCACTCCGGCGGAACTGATCGCGGGGACGGGCCGGTTCGCGGGCCTGCACCGGGCGTGGCAGGACAGCCTCGCGTGAACGCGGGAGCGGCGAAGAGGAGCAGGGAGGGATCGCGGCGCGTCGTGCTCGACGCGTACGAGGATCCCGGCACACCCGACAGCCGGGGTCCGGCCCGCTACCTGTGGTGGCTGGTGCGCAGCCAGCCGGGCCGCTCTGCCGCGGGGACGCTGTTCGGGATCGTGTCGCTGGCGCTGCCCGCGGTGGTGCCGTACCTGCTGGCCCGCGCGATCGACGACGGACTGGAACCCGGCGACCGGGCGGCGCTGTTCGGCTGGGCGGCGGCGGTGCTGGCGGCCGGCGCGCTCGACGCCTGGCTGAACACCGCCCGGCACCGCACGATGACCCGGGTCCGGATGGACGCCAACTTCCGCACGGTCAAAGTGGTGGTCGGCCAGGCGGTCCGGCTCGGTGCCTCGCTGCGCCGGCAGGTCGCGGCCGGGGAGGTCGTCACGATCGGCGTGGGCGACGTGCAGACCGTCGCCACCGCCCTGACGGTCATCGGGCCGGGCGTCGGCGCGGTCGTCGCCTACGGTGTCGTCGCCGCGCTGCTGCTCTCGGTGTCGCCGCTGCTGGCCGCGGTGGTGCTGCTGGGGGTGCCGGTGACCGGGCTCCTGGCCGGGCCGCTGATGGGCCGTCTCCAGGGCACCGAGACGGCGTACCGGGAGGCGCAGGGCGCGCTGACGGCGCGCATCGGCGACATGGCGGGCGGGCTGCGGGTGCTGGGCGGGCTCGGCGGCAAGGAGCTGGTCGCCGGGGCCTTCCGCCGGGACTCGCGACGGCTGCGCGACGAGGGGTACCGGGTCGGCGCGGTGACCAGCTGGATCCAGGCGCTGGGCCTCGGTCTGCCGACGGTCTTCCTGGCCGTGGTGACCTGGCTCGCGGCCCGGCTGGTGGCCCAGGGGACGATCAGCGTGGGCGAACTGGTGTCGGTCTACGGCTATGTGGCGGTGCTGGTGGTGCCGGTGGCGTACTTCCTGGAATTCGGCCAGCAGGTCGGCCGGGGCCTGGTGGCCGCGCGCCGGGTCGTACGGTTCCTGCGGCTCGACCCGCTGGACGGCGAGGGGACGCTCGACGCCCCGGCCGAGCCGTCCGCGCTGCACGACCCGGAGTCGGGCGTACGGGTGCTGCCGGGGCGGCTGACCGCGCTCGCCTGCGAACGGCCCGCCGACGCGGCGGAGATCGTCGACCGGCTCGGGCGGTACACGCCCTCGGACGCGACCTGGGGCGAGCTGCGGCTGGACGAGATCGCGCTCGCCCAGGTGCGCGAGCGCGTCCTCGTCGCGGACCACGAGGCCGACCTGTTCGCGGGGACCCTGCGCGAGGTCGTCCTCGGGCGGCGGACCGACGCCGGGGACGACGTCGTCGCGCGGGCCGTGCGCGCCGCCGTGGCCGACGACGTCGTGCGGGGGCTGCCGGACGGGCTCGACTCGCGGATCGACGCCCAGGGCCGCAACCTCTCCGGTGGTCAGCGGCAGCGGGTGCGGCTGGCGCGGGCGCTGCTGGCCGACCCCGAGGTGCTGCTCGCGGTGGAGCCGACGTCCGCGCTGGACGCGCACACCGAGGCGGCGGTGGCGCGGCGGCTGCGGGAGACCCGCGAGGGCCGCACGACCGTCGTCACCACCACCTCGCCGCTGGTGCTGGACCGGGCGGACACCGTGTACTTCGTGGTGGACGGCAAGGTCGAGGCCAGTGGGACCCATGGAGGGCTGCTGGACCACGCGCCCGCGTACCGGGCACTGGTGGCCCGCGACACGGAGACCGGCGCGGACGGCGGGTCCGCCCGTGCCGACGCCGGCGCCGGCGCCGAGGAGGCCCTGCGATGACTTCCGGGCATGTGCCGGACGCGACGGCGGACCGGGAGGGCCGGCTGCCGATCGCCGGGCCCGCCGAGGTGCGGCGGGCCATGACCGGGCTGGTCCGGGCCGACGGGCGGGTCTTCGCCTCCGTGCTGGCGGTGAACGCGCTGGCCGCCGGGGCCGGGCTGGCCGGTCCCTGGCTGCTGGGGACGATCATCAACGAGGTCCGGGCGGGCGCCGGCGTGGACGTCGTCGACCGGCTGGCGCTCGCGCTCATCGGGTGCGCGCTGGCGCAGTTGCTGCTGTCGCGGTGGGCGCGCTACGCGGGGCACCGGTTCGGGGAGCGGACGCTCGCGCGGATCCGGGAGCGGTTCGTCGACCGGGCGCTGGCGCTGCCCGCCTCGGTCGTGGAGCGGGCCGGCACCGGGGATCTGACGGCCCGGGGCACCGCGGACGTCACCGCCGTCGGCACGACCTTGCGGGACGCCGGTCCCGCGCTGCTCATCGCCTCGTTGCAGGTGCTGTTCCTGTTCGGCGCGGTGCTCGCGCTGGACCCGCTGCTGGGCTGCTGCGCGCTGCTGGGCTGGCTCGGCATCTGGTTCCCGCTGCGCTGGTACATGCGCCGGGCGCGCTCCGCCTACCTCGACGAGGGCGCGGCCACCTCGGACGTCGCGGAGGTCCTCGCGGCCACGGCGGCCGGCGCCCGCACGATCGAGGCGTTCGGGCTGCGGCGGCGCCGGATCGAGGCGAGCCGGGACGCGCTGGCACAGGCGCGTCGCACCCGGCTGCACACCCTCGGCCTGCGCAGCGTGTTCTTCCCGGCGGCGGACTTCGCCTACGCCTTCCCGGTGGTGGGCGTGCTGCTGGTCGGCGGCTTCCTGCACGAGCGGGGGACGGTGAGCCTGGGGGCGGTGGTGGCGGCCGCGCTGTATCTGCGGCAGGTGACCGAGCCGCTGGACACGATCCTGATCCGGGTCGAGCAGTTGCAGATGAGCAACGCGTCCTTCGCCCGCGTGGAGGGCCTGGCGCTCGCGCCCCGGTCGGCTCCGGCCGACTCCCCCGACCCGGACGGCGACCGCATCGACGTGACCGGCGTGCGCTACTCCTACGACCGGGGCGGCGAGGTCCTGCGCGGCGTCGACCTGACGATCCGGCCCGGGGAGCGGCTCGCGGTCGTCGGCCCGTCCGGTGCGGGCAAGTCGACGCTGAGCAGGCTGCTGGCCGGCGTCGACGCGCCGGGCGCGGGCAGCGTGACGGTGGGCGGGGTGCCGGTCGCGGGTCTCGGGCCGGAGCGGCTGCGCCGCCAGGTCGCGCTGGTGACGCAGGAGCACCATGTGTTCCTGGGGACGGTCCGCGACAACCTCCTGATCGCCGAGCCGACCGCCACGGACGCGCGGTTGTGGGCCGCCCTCACCTCGGTCGGCGCGGACGCCTGGGTGCGCGCGCTGCCCGGCGGCCTCGACGCGGAGCTGGGCACGGAGGGGGCCCGCACCGACGGCTCGCAGGCCCAGCAACTGGCCCTCGCCCGCGTGGTGCTGGCCGACCCACACACGCTGATCCTCGACGAGGCCACCGCCCTGCTCGACCCGGCGACCGCCCGGCACACCGAGCGCGCCCTTGCCGCCGTCCTGCGGGGCCGTACGGTCATCGCGATCGCGCACCGGCTGCACACCGCGCACGACGCGGACCGGGTGGCGGTGATGGAGTCCGGGCAGATCACCGAACTCGGCACGCACGACGAGCTGGTGGCGGCGGACGGCGCGTACGCGCGGCTGTGGCGGACCTGGCACGGGGAGCCGACCGGGTAAGCACCGCCCCTCGGTCCGGCAAAGAACTGTCCAAGTCGGTCGAAAAACGGTCCTGTTCGTATACCGAACGCGAACTCCCGGACAACGGACCGTTTCCGGCCAAACTTTTGACGCGCTCCTGACAGGTGATGCCGGTGGTGTCACGCTTCTCACGGCCACTCCACAGCAACCCCACCTCCCTGCCGCTGTGATGTTCCCGTGGCCGTGTGCACCTGGTTTCGCGTTCTGCCCGGACGGCCTGTTCGCCGTCCGGCTCCCCTGGCCGCGTGACCCGCGGCCACGCAGAAGGAGTCAGTGTTGAAGAGCAGTTCCTCATCGAGCAACGGTTCCTCCCACAGACGCACCCCCCGCGTCGCGGCCGTCGCCCTCGTCGGCGTCGCCGCGTTCCTCGCCGCAGCCGTGCAGTCGGGCGCCGCGGCGGCCCCGGCGGACAAGGCGCCGTCGGCGTCGGCGAAGGCCGACCCGGGCTCCCTGCCCGTCAAGCTCACTCCGGCCCAGCGCGCGGCGCTGATCCGCGAGGCCGACGCCGGCAAGGCGGCCACGGCACGGGAGCTCAGCCTGGGTTCCCAGGAGAAGCTCGTCGTCCGGGACGTCGCCAAGGACGTCGACGGCACGGTCCACACCCGCTACGAGCGGACCTACGCCGGCCTGCCGGTCCTCGGTGGTGATCTGGTCGTCGAGACGTCGAAGGCCGGCGCGACCGAGAGCGTCACCAAGGCCACCCGCGCCACCATCGAGGTGCCCTCGCTCAAGCCCGCGATCGCCGGGGCACGGGCGGAACGCCAGGCGCTGGCCGCCGCCCGCGCCGAGGACGCCAAGAGCCCCGCCGTCAGCGGCGAGCCCCGCAAGGTCGTCTGGGCCGCGAACGGCGAGCCGGTCCTCGCCTACGAGACGGTCGTCGGCGGACTCCAGCACGACGGCACCCCGCAGGAACTGCACGTCGTCACCGACGCCGGCACCGGCGCGAAGCTCTTCGAGTGGCAGGCGGTCCGGAACGGCACCGGGCACACGGTCTACAGCGGCACGGTCCCGCTCACCACGACCCAGTCCGGCTCGACGTACAACCTCACCGACGGGGCCCGCGGCAACCACCGCACGTACAACCTGAACCGCGGCACCTCCGGCACCGGCACGCTCTTCTCCGGCCCGGACGACGTCTGGGGCAACGGCCTCGCGTCCAACGCGGAGTCGGCCGGCGCCGACGCCCACTACGGGGCGGCGCTGACCTGGGACTACTACAAGAGCGTGCACGGCCGCAACGGCATCCGCGGCGACGGCGTCGGCGCCTACTCGCGGGTCCACTACGGCAACAACTACGTCAACGCCTTCTGGTCGGACAGCTGCTTCTGCATGACCTACGGCGACGGCTCGGGCAACACCAACCCGCTGACCTCGATCGACGTGGCCGCCCACGAGATGACCCACGGTCTGACCTCGGCCACCGCGGGCCTCATCTACAGCGGCGAGTCCGGCGGTCTGAACGAGGCGACCTCCGACATCCTCGGCGCGGCCGTGGAGTTCTACGCCAACAACTCCTCCGACGTGGGCGACTACCTCATCGGCGAGGAGATCAACATCAACGGCGACGGCACGCCGCTGCGTTACATGGACAAGCCGAGCAAGGACGGCGCGTCGAAGGACAACTGGTACTCGGGCATCGGCTCGATCGACGTCCACTACTCGTCCGGCCCCGCGAACCACTTCTTCTACCTGCTGAGCGAGGGCAGCGGCGCCAAGGTCGTCAACGGCGTCAGCTACGACTCGCCGACCGCGGACGGCCTTCCGGTGACCGGCATCGGCCGGGCCAAGGCCGAGCAGATCTGGTTCAAGGCGCTCACCACGAAGTTCACGTCCACCACCAACTACGCGGCGGCGCGCACCGGCACGCTGGCGGTCGCCGGCGAGCTGTACGGCACGACGAGCACCGAGTACAAGGCGGTGCAGGACGCCTGGGCGGGCGTCGCCGTCGGCTCGCGTCCCGGCGTCCCGGGCGGCACCACCTTCGAGAACACCACCGACGTCTCCATCCCGGACAACGGGGCGGCCGTGACGTCGTCGGTCACCGTGACCGGGCGGACGGGCAACGCCCCGGCCAACCTCCAGGTCGGCGTGGACATCGTGCACACCTGGCGCGGTGACCTGGTCATCGACCTGCTGGCCCCCGACGGGACAGCCTACCGTCTGAAGAACTTCAGTTCCTCGGACTCGGCGGACAACGTCCAGGCCACCTACACCGTCAACGCCTCCTCCGAGGTCGCCAACGGCGTCTGGCGGCTCCGGGTGCAGGACCAGGCGGCGCAGGACACCGGCTACATCAACAGCTGGAAGGTGACGTTCCCGTAAGCGTGTCCATGACGGCGGCACCCGGCGGGCGGTCGACGCCGGGTGCCGCCCTACTCTTGGCCGCATGTCGTTCACGTACGAGGATGTCGGCGCGACCCGCGAGACGGGTTTCTGCCCGCCCGGCTTCCACCCCCTGCAGATACGCACCCGCATCGGCGAGGGCGAGCGGGTCTTCCGCCGGGCCACCGACGCCGTGAGCACCTGGGAGATGCACCGCGCGGCCGGACTGGGCGTCGAGGCCGCCGCGGACCGCGCCGCCCCCGGCGTCGACGTCACCGTCACCTTCGCCGGGCTGATAAAGGCGCCCTGCCGCGTCGTCTGGACGGTCGCCGAGTACCGCCGCGCCGGCTGGGCCTACGGCACCCTGACCGGCCACCCGGAGTGCGGCGAGGAGGCCTTCGTGGTGGAGCGGACCGGGGACGGCACGGTGTGGCTGACGGTGTCGGCGTTCAGCCGCGCCGCGAAGTGGTACGTCCGGGCGGGCGGCCCGGCGAACCGGGGGCTGCAGTCGGCGTACGCGAGGCGCTGCGGGAAGGTGCTCCGCCGGATCTGCGAGCCGGAGAACGAGTACTGAGGCCCTGGGGCTCCTGCCCTTCCCGCAGCGACACCCGGCGCGTCAGCGCAGCAGCACCCCCGCCCCCTCCGCCCCTTCCACCACGTCCTCGGACGGCACCTCCACCAGCCCCAGCTCCGCGCCGGTCGCCAGCAGCCGGTGCGCCGGCAGGATCCGCACCGTGTAGCCGTACGGTCCCGTCCGGTCCAGGGCCAGCGGGCCCTCGTACATCCAGCGCCCTTCGAGGTCCGGTCCGCCCGCCGGTTTCAGCGGGACCACGGTGGCGTCGGCGATGCGGTCCTCCGGGTCCACCCGGCCGGAGACCGCCTGGACCTCCACGTCGTCGGGGGCGAGGTCACCGAGGGCGACCCGGACATGGAGGGTGAGGGTCGAGCCGAGTTCGGCCGTCGCCGTCGTCGCGGACGTCTCGACGTGGTCGACCCTCACCCCGTGCCAGGACCGGCGCACCCGCGACTTCCACTCGGCCAGCTCGCGGGCCGCGTCCGGCACCATCGTGCGGTGGGCGCGGGCCGCGGGGGCGTACAGCCGCTCGACGTACTCGCCGACCATGCGGCCCGCCAGCACCTTCGGGCCGAGCAGCATGAGCGTCTGGCGGACCATCTCGATCCAGCGGTCGGGCAGCCCGCCGGTGCCCCGCTCGTAGAAGCGGGGGGTGATCCGCTGTTCGAGCAGGTCGTACAGCGCCGCCGCCTCGATGGCGTCCCGGCGGTCGGGGTCCGTGCCCGCGCCGTCCGCGGTGGGGATCGCCCAGCCGAAGTCGGGCTGGAACCACTCGTCCCACCAGCCGTCCAGCACGGAGAGGTTGAGACAGCCGTTGAGCGCCGCCTTCATCCCGCTGGTGCCGCACGCCTCCAGGGGGCGCAGGGGGTTGTTCAGCCAGATGTCGCAGCCGGGGTAGAGCTTCTGCGCCATCGCCATGCCGTAGTCGGGCAGGAAGACGATCCGGTGCCGCACCCGCGGGTCGTCGGCGAACCGGACCAGCTCCTGGATCAGCCGCTTGCCGCCGTCGTCGGCCGGGTGCGCCTTGCCCGCGACGACGATCTGGACCGGCCGCTCCCGGTGCAGCATCAGCTCCATCAGCCGGTCACGGTCCCGCAGCATCAGCGTCAGACGCTTGTACGACGGGACGCGCCGCGCGAACCCGATGGTGAGCACGTCGGGGTCGAGCACACCGTCGATCCAGCCCAGCTCGGCCGTCCCCGCCCCGCGCTGCCGCCAGGAGGCCCGCAGCCGCTCCCGCACCTCCGTCACCAGCTGTTCGCGCAGAGTGCGGCGCAGCTCCCAGATGTCCTGGGCGGGGATGTCGGCGACGGCGTCCCAGCGGTCCCCGCCGGCGCCGGTGAAGGCGTCCTCGGCACGCTGGGCGCCCACCTGCCGGGCCCCGAGCCGGAACACCTCGGGGGCGATCCAGGTCGGCGCGTGCACCCCGTTGGTGACGGAGGTGATCGGCACCTCGTCGGGGTCGAAGCCGGGCCAGAGCCCGGAGAACATCCCCCGGCTGACGCCGCCGTGCAGCAGGGAGACGCCGTTGGCGCGCTGGGCCAGCCGCAGCCCCATCACGGCCATGTTGAACAGGTTGGGCTCCCCGCCCGGGTAGGTCTCCATACCGAGCCGCAGGACGCGCTCGACGTCGATGCGGGCGAGCTCGGCGTCGGGCCCGAAGTGCCGGGCGACCAGCTCGCGGTCGAAGCGGTCGATGCCGGCGGGGACGGGGGTGTGCGTGGTGAAGACGGTGCCGGCGCGGACCGTCTCCAGGCCCGAGTCGAAGTCGAGCCCGGCGTCGCAGAGTTCGGCGATCCGCTCCAGGCCGAGGAACCCGGCGTGCCCCTCGTTGGTGTGGAAGACCTCCGGCTCGGGATGCCCGGTGAGCCGGCAGTACGTCCGCACGGCCCGCACACCTCCTATGCCCAGCAGCATCTCCTGCAGCAGCCGGTGCTCACTGCCGCCGCCGTACAGCCGGTCGGTCACGCCCCGTTCGCCGAGGTCGTTCTCCTCGACGTCCGAGTCGAGCATCAGCAGCGGCACCCGGCCGACCTGGGCCAGCCAGATCCGGGCGCGCAGCTGCCGCCCGCCGGGGAGGGCGAGGGCGACGTGGGCCGGTGTGCCGTCCGCCTCCTTGAGCAGGGCGACGGGCAGCTCGTTGGGGTCGAGGACGGGGTAGTGCTCCTGCTGCCAGCCGTCCCGGGAGAGGGTCTGGCGGAAGTAGCCGTGCCGGTAGAGCAGCCCCACCCCGATCAGCGGTACACCGAGGTCGCTGGCCGCCTTGAGATGGTCGCCCGCGAGGATGCCGAGGCCGCCGGAGTACTGCGGCAGGGCCGCCGTGATGCCGAACTCCGGGGAGAAGTAGGCGACGGCGGCGGGCAGGTCACCGGGCTGGGCCTGGTACCAGCGGTCGCCCGTGACGTAGTCGGCGAGGTCACCGGCGACGGTGGTCAGCCGGCGCAGGAAGCGGCGGTCCTCGGCCAGCTCGGCCAGCCGCGCGGCCGGGACGCTGCCCAGCAGCCGCACCGGGTCGTGACCCGAGGCGGCCCAGCGCTCCGGATCGACGGACTGGAACAGCTCGCGCGTCTCCGTGTGCCAGGACCAGCGCAGATTCCGCGCGAGATCGCTGAGCGGCCGGAGGCGCTCGGGGAGAACGGGTCGGACGGTGAATCGACGGATCGCCTTCACATTCCACCTCGTCAGCATGCGGAGAAGGACGCACAGCGGTGTGCGTCCCGTCATCGATATCGACGGTAGTGGTTACCCGGCGTCGTCGTGGCCGACTCCGGGCGCGCCCCTGGAACGACCTTCATCATCCCCCGATGGGCGATATGGCCGATTCCGCACGCAGAAGCGCCCTTGTGGTGGTTCACCCCGCACGAGAAGCCGCCGGACGACGTACCGCCGGCGCGTCCGCGCGGCGGACGGCGAGGGGGCCGGAAGGGGGACGCGGAGGATGGCGTGGACGCGTTCACGGCGTCCGCGCCGGGTGGGGTGTCTGACCGCGGTGGCGTGTGCCGTGGCCGTCCCGGCCGGGGGCCCAGCCGCACCGGAAGGACGGGGGGCCGGGGCCGGCGCGCCCGGCTCCGTCGGCGGCAGCTATGTGGTCACGCTCAAGGGGACACGAGGGCCTCCTCGGCGGACGGAAGGCGAATCGCCGCTGAGTACGGGGTGGGAATCAGCCATGTTTGCGGCAGGGCGCTGAACGGGTTCCCCGTCCGGCCCGACGAGGGACGGGCGGCCGACCCGAGGGTCGCCTCCGTGGTCCAGGACACCCGGGTGACCGCCGGATCCACCCCGAAGGACCCGCCGTCCTGCCACGCCCGCGCAGGTCTCCAGGGCGCTGACGGGCGGGCGCCGTCCCCCGGGGGAATCCCGGCGCGGGGTCCCGGTTCACTGGACCAACTTCTTCAAGTACCCCGGTCGTAATGGCGCATTCGAGCCCTGCCGCGAGCATCGGCCCCGTTCGTCCGGAACGAGGCCGGTCTTGTGCGTAGACAAACGCGCGGGTAGTTAACAAAGTGCCGGATTGCCCACCCGAACAGGGTGGGAAGGCTCCTGCGGTACGCCCCACAGGCACACCCGCGCACAACCCACCTCCCCACCAGCCATCCGCCCACCCAGTTGACGCGGAACGGAGCGGTGATGCCCGCAACGCACCACTCGTCAGCACCTCCGACAACCAGCACCGAGGGCACGGGGGCACCCCCTTCGCGCCCGGCCGACGCCGGACCGCCCGCTCCGGAGCCCCCCTCCGAGAGCGAGTCCACCGCCGTCGGGCGCATACCGGTCCTCGACGTCCGCCCGGTCGTCCAGCACGGGCGCCGGCCCGCGAAGGCCGTGACCGGCGAGACGTTCCAGATCTCCGCCACCGTCTTCCGCGAGGGACATGACGCGGTGGCCGCCGACGTCGTGCTGAGGGATCCGGACGGCCTGCCCGGCCCCTGGACGCCGATGCGTGAACTGGCGCCCGGCACCGACCGCTGGGGCGCCACCGTCACCGCCGGCCGGGCCGGCCTGTGGACGTACACCGTGGAGGCGTGGGGAGACCCTGTCAGCACCTGGCGCCACCACGCCCAGATCAAGATTCCCGCGGGGATCGACACGGAACTGGTCCTGGAGGAGGGCGCGCTGCTGCACGAGCGCGCCGCCGAGGGGACCCGCGAGGGGGAGCGGTCCACGCTGCTCACCGCCGTCGCCGCGCTGCGCGACGCGTCCCGTCCCGCCGCCTCGCGCCTCGCGGCGGCGTTGACGCCCGAGGTGGACGGGGTGCTCGCGCGGTATCCGCTGCGGGAGTTGGTGACCGCGTCGGAGCCGCTGCCGCTGCT
>NZ_JBSFCI010000059.1:0-32328 GCF_053593375.1 Streptomyces sp. NPDC002309
GGTGCCACACCGGGTGGTGTGGCACCGCTCCGGCATGACACCGCTCTTGTGGCCGGCGTCTCCCTGACACGCCCCTGGCCACACCCCGGTCACCGGCCGCTGGGCTGTCCACGGCAACGACCTGGCATCACGACCTGTGGCAGCGCCACTGCGCGCCGCCGCCACGACCCTCCGCTACGACACCACCTGCGCCGAGTAGTCCTCCCGTCCCGGTCGGCAGCCCGGTACCCGGTGCAGGCTCAGCACCATGGTCAGACCGCCGCCGGGAGTGTCCTCGGCGTCGAGCGTGCCGCCCATGGCCTCGGCGAATCCGCGGGCGACGGCCAGACCGAGTCCGACCCCGGCACCGCGCGGGGCGTCGCCGTAGCGCTGGAAGGGCTCGAAGATGCGCTCCTTGGCATCGTCGGGAACGCCGGGCCCACGGTCCATGACCCGTACTTCCACCCGGTCGTTGATGGCGCTCGCCGACACCAGCACATGGGTGTCCGACGGGCTGTACTTGACCGCGTTCTCCACCAGGTTGGCCACCGCCCGCTCCAGCAGGCCCTTGTCGACGTGGACCATGGGGAGCGTCTCGGGGATGTCCAGGTCCACGCTGCCCTCGGGGACGCCGCCGAGGGCCATCGGCACCACCTCGTCGAGGTCGATCTCCCGCAGCAGCGGCGAGACCGTACCGGTCTGCAGACGGGACATGTCGAGCAGATTGCCGACCAGGTTGTCGAGCCGGTCCGCGCCTTCCTCGATCGCCTCCAGCAGGTCCGCCTGGTCCTGCTCGGACCACTCGACGTCGTCCGAACGCAGCGACGTCACCGAGGCCTTGATGCCGGCGAGCGGGGTCCGCAGATCGTGGCTGACGGCGGCCAGGAGCGCCGTACGGATGCGGTTGCCCTCGGCCAGCGCACGGGCCTGGTCGGCCTCCTCCTGGAGGCGGCGGCGGTCCAGTACGACCACGGCCTGCGCGGCGAAGGCGGCCAGCACGCGGCGGTCCTCGGCGGGCAGCATCCGGCCGTTGAGCGTGAGCGCCATGTGGTCGCCGACCGGCATGTCGACGTGCGCGTCGTCCGGGGACACGGCGGGACGCGGGCCCACGCTGGCCGCGCAGGTCCACGGGTCGACGTCGGAGTCCCGTTCCAGCAGCCCGACGGACTCCATGCCGAACGTCTCCCGCACCCGCTCCAGCAGCTCCTCCAGGCTGGTCTCACCGCGCAGCACATTGCCCGCGAGGAAGGAGAGGATCTCCGACTCCGCGCGCAGCCGGGCCGCCTGGTGGGTGCGCCGGGCGGCCAGGTCCACCACCGAGGCCACCGCGACCGCCACTCCGATGAATATGACGATGGCGACGAGGTTCTTCGGGTCGGCGATGGTCAGGGTGTGGACCGGTGGTGTGAAGAACCAGTTGAGCAGCAGTGAGCCGACCACCGCCGAGGCCAGCGCCGGCAGCAGTCCGCCGAGCAGGGCCGCCGCCACCGTCAGGGTCAGGTACAGCAGCATGTCGTTGGCGAGACCGACCTCGGGCGTGACACCGGTCAGCAGGAGCGTCATCAGCAGGGGACCCACCACACCGACGAGCCAGCCCCAGATGATGCGGGACCGGCCCAGGCGCGCGCCCCGCGCCACGGGCAGTCCGCGGCCCTTGCCCATCTCGGCGTGGGTGATGAGGTGGACGTCGAGGTCGGGCCCCGACTCACGGGCGACGGTCGCGCCGACGCCCGGACCGAAGACGTACTGCCAGGTCTTGCGGCGCGAGACGCCGAGCAGGATCTGGGTGGCGTTGACACCGCGGGCGAAGTCCAGCAGCGCGGCGGGGATGTCCTCGCCCACGACCTGGTGGAACGTGCCGCCGAGGTCCTCCACCAGAGTGCGCTGGACCGCCAGTTCCTTGGGAGAGGCCCCGGACAGGCCGTCGCTGCGGGAGATGTAGACCGCGAGGACCTCTCCCCCCGCGCCCTTCTCCGCCAGCCGCACGGCCCGCCGGATCAGGGTCCGGCCCTCCGGTCCACCGGTCAGGCCGACCACGATCCGCTCACGCGAACCCCAGATCTTCGACACCCGGTGTTCGCTGCGGTATTCCGTGAGGTACTCGTCGACCCGGTCGGCCACCCACAGCAGCGCCAGTTCGCGCAGGGCCGTGAGGTTGCCGGGACGGAAGTAGTTGGAGAGCGCCGCGTCGACCTTGTCCGGCTTGTAGATGTTGCCGTGCGCCATCCGCCGGCGCAGCGCCTCGGGCGACATGTCGACGAGCTCGACCTGGTCGGCGCGCCGCACGACCTCGTCGGGCACGGTCTCGCGCTGTCTGATGCCCGTGATGGACTCGACGACGTCGCCGAGTGACTCCAGGTGCTGGATGTTGACCGTGGAGACCACGTCGATGCCCGCCGCCAGCAACTCCTCGATGTCCTGCCAGCGCTTGGCGTTGCGGGAACCGGGGATGTTGGTGTGGGCGAGTTCGTCGACCAGCGCCACCTGGGGGCGGCGCGCCAGCACCGCGTCCACGTCCATCTCGCTGAACACGCCGCCGCGGTAGTCGAGTTCCCGGCGGGCCACCTGTTCGAGACCGTGCAGCATCACCTCGGTCCGCGGGCGGTGGTGGTGCTCGACGAACGCGACCACACAGTCGGTGCCCCGTTCGACGCGCCGATGCGCCTCGGAGAGCATCGCGTACGTCTTGCCGACGCCCGGGGCAGCGCCGAGGTAGATCCGAAGCTTGCCGCGTGCCATGTTCACCCTTCGAAGCGGTAACCCATACCGGGTTCGGTGATGAGGTAGCGGGGGTGGGAGGGATCCGCTTCCAGTTTGCGTCTGAGCTGGGCCATGTAGACCCGCAGGTAATTCGTCTTGTTGCGCTGGGACACCCCCCAGACCTCCTGGAGCAGGTGCTTCTGCGTGACGAGCCGGCCGGGGTTGGTGACCAGGATCTCCAGCAGATGCCATTCGGTCGGTGTGAGCCGCACGTCCCGTCCGTCGCGCACGGCCTTCTTGGCGAGCAGGTCGATGGCGAAGTCCGCGGTCTCGACCAGCGTCCGCCCGGCGGTGACGGGCGTCTCCTCGGTGCGGCGGACGGCCGCCCGCAGCCGCGCCATGAGTTCGTCCATGCTGAACGGTTTGGTGACGTAGTCGTCGGCGCCGGCGTCCAGCGCCACGACCTTCTCCTCGGACCCCTGACGGGCCGAGAGCACCACGATGGGGACTTTGGTCCAGCCGCGAAGCGCCTTGATCACGTCGATGCCGTCCATGTCCGGCAGCCCGAGGTCGAGCATCACCACGTCGGGCTGACGGGCGGCCGCGAGGCGCAGGGCCGTCGCGCCGTCGGGGGCCGCGTCCACTCCGTAGCGGCGCGCCTGCATGTTGATCACGAGGGCCCTCACGAGCTGTGGGTCGTCCTCCACCACCAGCACCCGGGTCATGGGTGTGCGCCTTTCCTGTCGAACGCGCCGGCCGCGCTGCGGCCGGCGCCACGGCGGCGGGAGCCGGCCGTCCCGGAGGGTGTCTCCGGAGGCCGACTCCCGCGTGACTCGCCTAACGCCATCAGCTCTTGGCCACGAGTTCCTTGAGCGCGACGTTCAGCTCCAGGACGTTGACCCGGGGCTCACCGATGAAGCCCAGCGAGCGTCCCTCGGTGTTCTCGTCCACGAGCTTTTGCACCTCGGCGACGGGCAGGCCGTTCTTCTCGGCGACCCGGTGCACCTGGATGTCCGCGTACTCGGGCGAGATGTGCGGGTCCAGGCCGGAGCCGGAGGACGTCACGGCGTCCGCCGGAACCTGGGACGGCTCGACCGTCCAGCCGGGCACGGAGTTGTCCTTGACCACTGCGGCCTTGGCGTCCTTCACCCACTGGATGAGCTCTTCGTTGTCACCGGAGCGGTTGGTCGCGCCGGAGAGGATGAGCGAGTACTGGGTGTTGACGCTGTTGGTGCCCAGGCCGTTCTGCGGGCGGCCCTGGAACCACTGGAGGTCGGGCTTCGGGGTCTCCTCGCCCTCCTTCAGCGGCAGGTTGTACGACTGCCCGATCAGGGAGGAGCCGACGACCTTGCCCTGGGAGCTGATCTCCGAGCCGTTCGCCTTGTCGCTGAACAGTCCCTGAGCGACGCCGGTCACGACCAGCGGGTAGATGACGCCTGTCACCAGGGTCAGCACGAGGAGGGCGCGCAGGCCCGCACCGAGCAACCGGGCGGTGTTGGATACCGAGTTGTTCATGGCGATCAGCCGATTCCGGGGATGAGGGAGATGATCATGTCGATGATCTTGATGCCGATGAAGGGGGCGATCAGGCCGCCGAGACCGTAGATCCCGAGGTTGCGGCGGAGCAGGCGGTCCGCGCTCACGGGCCGGTACTGCACACCCCGCAGGGCGAGCGGCACCAGCGCGATGATGACCAGCGCGTTGAAGATGACCGCCGACAGGATCGCCGAGTCCGGCGAGGACAGCTGCATGATGTTCAGCTTGTCCAGGCCCGGGTAGACGGCCGCGAACAGCGCCGGGATGATCGCGAAGTACTTCGCGACGTCGTTGGCGATGGAGAACGTCGTCAGCGCACCGCGCGTGATCAGCAACTGCTTGCCGATCTCCACGATCTCGATGAGCTTCGTCGGGTTGGAGTCGAGGTCGACCATGTTGCCGGCCTCCTTGGCGGCCGACGTGCCGGTGTTCATCGCCACGCCGACGTCGGCCTGCGCGAGCGCCGGTGCGTCGTTGGTGCCGTCACCGGTCATCGCGACCAGCTTGCCCCCCGCCTGCTCCCGCTTGATGAGCGCCATCTTGTCCTCGGGAGTCGCCTCCGCGAGGAAGTCGTCGACTCCCGCCTCCTCGGCGATCGCCTTGGCGGTGAGCGGGTTGTCGCCGGTGATCATGATGGTCTTGATGCCCATGCGGCGCAGTTCCTGGAACCGCTCGCGCATGCCGTCCTTGACGACGTCCTTGAGGTGGATGACGCCCAGCACACGGGCGCCGTCGGCGTCCTCGACCGCGACGAGCAGCGGAGTGCCGCCCGCCTCGGAGATCCGGGTGGTCAGCTGGTCGGCGTCGTCCGCCACCTGGCCGCCGCGCTCGGTCACCCAGGCGATGACCGAACCGGCCGCGCCCTTGCGGACCTTCCTGCCGTCCACGTCGACACCGGACATCCGGGTCTGGGCGGTGAAGGCGATCCAGTCGGCGTGCGCCAGCTCGCCCTGGTGGCGCTCGCGCAGCCCGTACTTCTCCTTCGCCAGGACGACGATGGAGCGGCCCTCGGGGGTCTCGTCGGCCAGCGACGACAGCTGGGCGGCGTCCGCGACCTGGGCGGCCGTCACACCGCTCACCGGCACGAACTCCGACGCCTGACGGTTGCCGAGGGTGATGGTCCCGGTCTTGTCCAGCAGAAGGGTGGAGACGTCACCGGCGGCCTCGACCGCGCGGCCCGACATCGCCAGGACGTTGCGCTGGACCAGGCGGTCCATGCCCGCGATGCCGATCGCGGAGAGCAGGGCGCCGATGGTCGTCGGGATGAGACAGACCAGCAGGGCGACCAGCACGACCATCGTCAGGTCGGTACCCGCGTAGTTCGCGAGCGGGGGCAGCGTGGCGCAGGCGAGCAGGAAGACGATCGTCAGCGAGGCGAGCAGGATGTTCAGCGCGATCTCGTTGGGCGTCTTCTGCCGGGACGCGCCCTCGACGAGGCTGATCATCCGGTCGATGAAGGTCTCGCCCGGCTTCGTCGTGATCTTGATGACGATACGGTCGGAGAGCACCTTCGTGCCGCCGGTGACCGCGGAGCGGTCGCCGCCCGACTCCCGGATGACGGGGGCCGACTCACCGGTGATCGCCGACTCGTCGACGCTCGCGACACCCTCGACGACGTCGCCGTCGCCGGGAATGATGTCGCCGGCCTCACAGACGACCAGGTCGCCGATGCGCAGCTCGGTGCCGGGCACCCGCTCCTCGCGGTCACCCACGAGACGCCGGGCCACCGTGTCGGTCTTGGCCTTGCGCAGGGTGTCCGCCTGCGCCTTGCCGCGCCCCTCGGCCACGGCCTCGGCCAGGTTGGCGAAGATCACCGTGAGCCAGAGCCACGCGCTGATCGTCCAGCCGAACCAGTCGGTCGGGTCCGTGAAGGAGAAGACCGTGGTCAGGATCGAGCCGATCCACACCACGAACATCACGGGCGACTTGACCATCACCCGCGGGTCGAGCTTGCGGACGGCGTCCGGCAGCGACTTGACCAGCTGCTTGGGGTCGAAGAGACCCGCGCCGACACGGCCCTCTGCGGACTTGTGCCCGGTGGGTACGTCGCTGTGCGGCGCCCGGGTCGGAGTGGCTGTGGACATCGAGTCCTCTTGCTTCTCTGTGCGAGTGGTCATCACGCCAGCCCCTCGGCCAGCGGTCCCAGCGCCAGCGCCGGGAAGTACGTGAGACCGGTGACGATGATGACCGTGCCGACGAGCAGGCCGGTGTACAGCGGCTTGTCCGTGCGCAGGGTGCCCGCGGTCGCCGGCACCGGCTTCTGCTCGGCGAGCGAGCCCGCGAGCGCCAGGATGAAGACCATCGGCACGAACCGGCCGAGCAGCATGGCGATGCCGAGCGTGGTGTTGAACCACTGGGTGTCCGCGTTCAGGCCGGCGAAGGCCGAGCCGTTGTTGTTCGCGGCGGACGTGTAGGCGTACAGGATCTCGGAGAAGCCGTGCGCCCCGCTGTTGGTCATCGAGTTGCCCGGGGTGGGCAGCGCCATCGCGATCGCGGTGAAGACCAGCACGAGCGTCGGCGTCACCAGGATGTAGAGGGCGGCCAGCTTGATCTCACGGGTGCCGATCTTCTTGCCCAGGTACTCGGGCGTACGGCCCACCATGAGGCCGGCGATGAACACCGCGATGATCGCGAGGATCAGCATGCCGTAGAGGCCGGAGCCGACGCCGCCGGGCGCGATCTCGCCCAGCATCATGCCGAGCATCGTGATGCCGCCGCCGAGGCCCGTGAAGGAGGAGTGGAAGGAGTCGACCGCGCCGGTCGAGGTCAGGGTCGTGGAGACCGCGAAGAGCGAAGAACCGCCGATACCGAAGCGGAGCTCCTTGCCCTCCGTCGCGCCACCCGCGAGGTCGAACGCCGGACCGTGGTGGGCGAACTCGGTCCACATCATCAGACCGACGAAGCCGAGCCAGATCGTGCCCATGGTCGCGAGGATCGTGTAGCCCTGCTTGACCGAGCCGATCATGACACCGAAGGTGCGGGTCAGGGAGAACGGGATGACCAGGATCAGGAAGATCTCGAAGAGGTTCGTGAACGGGGTCGGGTTCTCGAAGGGGTGGGCGCTGTTGGCGTTGAAGTAGCCGCCACCGTTGGTGCCCAGCTCCTTGATCGCCTCCTGCGACGCGACCGCGCCGCCGTTCCACTCCTGAGTGCCGCCCATGAACTGGCCGACCTCGTGGATGCCGGAGAAGTTCTGGATCGCGCCGAGGGCGACCAGGACGATCGCGCCGATGAACGCGAGCGGCACCAGGATGCGGACGGTGCCGCGCACCAGGTCCGCCCAGAAGTTGCCGAGGTCACCGGTGCGGGAGCGGGCGAAGCCGCGGACCAGCGCCACCGCGACGGCCATGCCGACGGCCGCGGAGACGAAGTTCTGCACGGCCAGACCGCCGGTCTGCACGACGTGGCCCATGGCCTGTTCGCCGTAGTACGACTGCCAGTTGGTGTTGGCCACGAACGACACGGCCGTGTTGAACGCCTGGTCCGGGTCGATCGCGGCGAAGCCGAGCGATCCGGGCAGGACGCCCTGGATCCGCTGGAGCAGGTAGAGGAAGAGGACACCGATCACCGAGAAGGCGAGGACGCCGCGCAGGTACGCGGTCCAGCGCATCTCGGTGTCGGGGTTGGCACCTATGCTCTTGTAGATCCACTTCTCGACACGCCAGTGCTTGTCGGTGGAGTAGACCTTGGCCATGTAGTTGCCGAGGGGAACGTAGACGATCGCCAGTGCGCCGATCAGGGCGAGCAGCTGGAGTACGCCGGCGAGAACGGGACCCATGTCGTACTCAGAACCTCTCCGGGAAGATCAGGGCGAGGACGAGATAGCCCAGCAGGGCGACGGCCACGACCAGGCCGACTACGTTTTCGAGGGTCACAGCTTCGTCACCCCCTTGGCGACGAGGGCCACCAGCGCGAACAGCGCGATCGTGGTGACGACGAAGGCCAGATCGGCCATCGTTAACTCCTGGAGTCGAGGTTCGAATAGACAAGGACTTGTTAGAGGAAACCGCCTCCTTGGCCGGTTTCGAGCGCCGTTGACGGGTCCCTTACGGCCCGCTGCGCGGCCTTGACGGGACCCTGACGGCGCCCTTTACGGAGCAGAAGCGGAACCAGACATTCCGGGCGTCGCAGCCGCGCTCCCCGGCTCACGGCACCCGATTCCGCCCGCGGAGCCCCCTGTGCCACGACCCGCCGCCGTGGCGTCAAGAAGCCCTCCCCCTCTCGTCAGAGAGCCATCAAAACCGCTGGTCGCGGCGTTCGAGGCGTTTACCGTCGGCCGCATGGGACACCGTGACGACCCGAGCCGGGATCTGACCGACCTGCCCGCCCCGCACCTCGCACCACCGGTCCACGACCGGCACTGGGTCCGCGATGTGCGCAGCGCGATCGGCTGCTCAGGGGTGCTGCTGGCTCTGCTCCTGCTGATGGACTGGGGTGCCGGCACCCTGGCCCCGTGGCGCGCGGGGATCTGGCTCGTCCTGGCCCTGCTGCTGCTCGTGGTGCTCTGTCCGCCCCGCGTCTCCGCCGGCGAGGGATGGATCGCCGCACGGTCCCTGCTGCGGACCCGCCGGGTCCGCACCGACATGCTCGTCTCGGTGCGCTGCCTGGACGGCGTCTCGCAACGGCTGCTGCTGCGCGACGCCTTCGGCGACCGGGTCGAGATCGACCCGCGGGTACTGATCGACAACCCCGAGCTGTGGTACCGCCTCGACGAGGACGCCCGCCGGGCGAATGCCTCCGGTCACCTGCTCTGCGGGGCCACGGCCCTCAGCCGCGTCTCGGCCCGGATCGACGGCAGGACCGCGCAGACCGTCTTCAAGGTGTCGGGCCTGGAGTAGTACCGCCGCCCGCTTTGCGCGGGTGACCGCGGCCCCGCGGACGTACGTCCGCCTGTCCCGCCTTCGCTGTGCGAGGACGCCGTAAGACGGGCCGCCAGGGTGCACGAACACCGTCCGGTACGACTGCCGCACGGCCCGATCCCGGTCGACCGGGCCCGCCCGGCCCACCCGGCGCAACCCGCGGCAAGGCCGCCGCACGGCCACAAGGTCACATAGGTCACAACGCCGCCGATCCGGCGCGGGCGCCGCCCATCCCCGCCACGTCTCGGGTCGACCGACCCGCCCGGCACGAGCCCTCACGGCGCGACACCACCGGCGGCCGCACCGGCACGGCCGCTGTCCGGCGGGACCCCCTGCCCGACCCGCACCCGGCGGCCAAGAACCACCTGGCCCGGGCCGGACCTCGGTCCGGCGCCACTCAGCGGCCTGTCCCGCCCCTCCCCGTCACCACCCAGCCGCGCGGCCAGGCACCCCGTTGGGCGCCACCCAGCCGCGCACCACCGCACCCCCGTAACCGCTACCGCCGGCTGCGCGCCCCGCACCCTCATAGCCGCTACCGTCGGTCGCGCGCCCCGCACCCCCATGACCACTACCGCCGGCCGCACAACCCGCACCCCCGTACCGCTGCCGCCGCCGACACGCCCCGCCCCCGTTCCGCGAGGCCCCGCCCTCAGGGGCGCGCCCCCTGCCCGATGTGGCCGGGCACCCCGGCTCCCGGCGCTCCCGGCGCGTCCGGCTTCTCGGCGAGCGGCATCGACACCACCATCGTCAGTCCGCCGCCAGGCGTGTCCTCGGGACTGAGAGTGCCGCTCATCGCCTCCGTCAGTCCCCGGGCGAGTGCCAGCCCCAGCCCCAGACCGGTGGTGTTGTCCGTGTCACCGAGCCGCTGGAACGGCTCGAACAGCCGGTCCCGGCCGGCCACCGGCAGTCCGGGACCCCGGTCCACGACGCGCAGTTCCACGCGGCCCGCCAGCACACTGGCGCTGACCAGCACCTTCGTACCGGCCGGCGCGTGCCGGTCGGCGTTGGTGACCAGGTTGGCGATGACCCGCTCCAGCAGTGGCGGGTCGGCCAGCACCTGCGGAATCCGCTCCAGGTCCCCTACCTCGACGCCCGGGGTGTCCATCAGCGCCGCGGGGAGGACCTCCTCCAGCGAGGTCGGCCTCAGGTTCAGCTTGAGCACGCCCGCCTCCAGCCGGCTGAGGTCGAGCAGGTTCTCCACGAGCCGGTTCAGCTTGGCCATGGACTCGTCGGCCGTGGCCAGAAGCTCGTCGCGGTCCACGGCGGAGAACTCGACGTCCCGGCTGCGCAGCGAGGTGACGGCTGCCCAGCCGGCGGCCAGCGGGGTGCGCAGGTCGTGGCCGACGGCGCGCAGCAGCGCCGTGCGCATCCGGTCCGCGGCGCGCACCGGTTCGACCTCCGCGGCCGCCTCGGCGAGCCGGGCCCGCTCCACCGCCGCCCCGACGTGCGCGGCGAAGGCGGCGAGGACCCGCCGCTCGGACGCCGACATGGCGCCGCCCCGCAGCACCAGGAAACCTCCGGGTCCGGCCGGTATGACGGTGGCGTCGCCATCGGTCTCCCGAGCACCGCCGGCGCCGGCCCCCCGCTCGCCCCCGAACCGGGCGGCGGCCCGCTCCTCGGGCACCTCGGACACGAGTTCCACGGAGTCCACGCCGAAGGTCTCCCGGGTCCGCTCGAGCAGCGCCGGAATCGTCTGTCCGCCCCGGACGATGCTGCCGGCCAGCGAGGACATGGTCTCCGCCTCGGCGGTGGCGCGCGCGGCACGGCGCGACAGTCTCAGCGAGCGGTCGACGACGCCGGCCACGGTCGCGGCGACCACCGCGAAAACGGCCAGCGCCACCAGGGCGTTGGCGTCGGCGAGCGTGAACTGCCCTATGGGCGGGATGAACCAGTAGTTGAGCAGCACCGACGCCGTGAGGGAGGCGATCACGGCGGAGGCCACCCCGCCTATGCAGGCCACCCCCACCACCGCCAGCAGGAACAGCAGGGCCTCGCTGGTGAGGTTGAAGGTGCCCCGCAGCTGGGCGAGGACGATCGTCAGCAGCAACGGCAGCACCAGGCCGGCCACCGGCCCGGCGATCATGCGGGCCCTCGACAGCGTGCGGCGCCGGAACGGCAGCAGGGTGCCGCGGCCGGCCCGCTCGTGGGTGACCTGATGGACGTCGATGTCGCCGGACAGCGCGACGACTCGCTCCCCGGTGCCCGAACCGGTCAGGAACCGCTCCAGGCGTCCGCGCCTGCTGGAGCCGAGGACGAGCTGGGTGGCGTTCTCCGCCCGGGCGAAGTCCACCAGCGCGGTGGCGGCGTCGTCACCGACCATGGAGTGGTAACTGCCGCCGAGGTCCTCCACCAGCCGGCGCTGCCGGGCCAGCGAGGCGTGCGAGAAGCCGGTGGCGAGACCGTCGCTGCGGGCGACGTGCACGGCGAGCAGATCCCCGCCGGCCGATCGGTCGGCGATCCGGGCCGCGCGCCGGATCAGCGTGTCGCCCTCCGGTCCCCCGGTCAGGGCGACCACGACCCGCTCCCGGGTCTCCCACACCCCGCCTATCGAGTGCTCGGCCCGGTAGGTCTGCAGGGCCTCGTCGACCCGGTCGGCCGTCCACAGCAGCGCCAGTTGGCGCAGCGCGGTCAGGTTGCCGGGGCGGAAGTAGTTGGCGAGGGCCGCGTCGATCTTCTCGGGGGCGTAGATGTTGCCGTGCGCCATCCGGCGGCGCAGCGCCTCGGGCGCCATGTCGACGAGTTCGACCTGGTGGGCCCGGCGCACGACCTCGTCGGGCACGGTCTCGTGCTGCGGCACCCCGGTGATCTTCTCGACGACGTCCTTGATGGACTCCAGGTGCTGGATGTTGACGGCGGTGACGACATCGATGCCTGCCGCGAGCAGTTCCTCGACGTCCTGCCAGCGTTTGGCGTTCCGGCCGCCGCCGGGGACGTTGCTGTGGGCGAGTTCGTCCACGACGGCGACCTTCGGCCGGCGTGCCAGGACCCCGGCGAGGTCCATCTCCTCGAAGCTCCCCCCGCGATAGGCGCACGGGACCGGCCGGAAGACTTCCAGTCCGTCCAGCATCGCCTCGGTGTGGGGCCGCCCGTGGCACTCGGCGAATCCCACGACCACATCGGCTCCGCGGGCGGCGCGCCGCCGCCCCTCGTCGAGCATGCGATACGTCTTGCCGACCCCTGGAGCCGCCCCGAGGTAGACCTTCAGCCGTCCGCGCCGTGCTTCGTTCATCACACTCAGGGAAGCGCCCGGCGGGCCTCCGGGTCAGGCCTCTTGACGCCTCCCTGGCGCCGCTCACAAGGACGTTGACACCGCCTTGACGAGCTACGGGCGCGGGGCGGGACCACTCGGCTCGACCGCCGGGCGACCACCACGGCCTCAAAGCACGACGGACCGGCCACCACGACCCCGACCACGCCAGGACCGGCCACCCCGTCGCCGTCCGCCGGGATCATCACCGCACTCCCACCACTACGGCACCCGCTCGGGCGCCGCCGCTCCCCGTCCGGCGGCCGCACGACCAGGTCGTCCCAGGCACCCTCGACGACGTGCCGGCGAGAAGAGAGGCAGGACCGTGGCCGCGTGCGAAGGGCGCGGCCGCGAGGGAACGGATCCCGTCAGCGGCGGCGCAGAGCGGCCCACGCGGCCACGGCCTGCTGCCGGAGGCACTCCGCCGGGCAGGACGGCCGCGCCCCCTCCGCACCGCGGCCGGCACCGACTCCGCCGGCAGCAGGGCCCGTTCCCGTCGCGATCTCCGGCAGACTCGCGCCGCGATCCCCGCGCGGGCCGTGACCGGCACGGCCCGCGCGGGACGGACGGTCGTGACCCTCCTCCGTCGAGCCAGTCTGCGACCGGCTCCATCCGTCCCGGTTCGTGTTGACACCCCTTTGACGGTTCCCCGAGCGCGTTTGACGTGATGCTGACGGAGCGGCCGCGGCAGCCGTATGAGAGCCGCAAATACCTGCGGTAGTGGCGCCGTCCGGGTCATCGGCGGTGGTTGGATTCCACTCTGGCCGCCGCAGAGGCCACGGGCGCCGCTGGTGTCCCGCCGACGGGCGCCCGATGCGCGCCGGTCGGCCTCCCGCCGCCCATGGCCGGTCCCCCGTGCGGTGCCGGCCCCCCGTTCAGCGCCGGGTCCCGGCACCGCACGGCTCCGGCGTCCGACGTCCAGTCCGTCCTGCCGGTCGCCGGCGTGCCCCGGTACGCGCGGGGCCGGTCACGAGACACGAAGGTGTCCATGATTCCCGCTGCTCCTGAGCAGGCCCCACCGTCCCGGCCGCAGCCCACTCCGCCGACCGGCCCGCGGCGGCGCACGCACGGCGGCCTGTTCGAACCGGCCCAGCTCGTCCAGTCCTTCCCCGACGCCCTGCGCAAACTCCACCCCCGCGTCCTGGTGAAGAACCCGGTGCTGTGCGTGGTCTCCGTCGGAGCGGTCGTGACCACCCTGTCGGCCGTGCTCAATCCGGCGGTCTTCACCTGGACGATCAGTGTCTGGCTGTGGCTGACGGTCATCTTCGCCAACCTGGCCGAGGCCGTGGCGGAAGGCAGGGGCAAGGCCCAGGCGGAGTCGCTGCGCCGCGCGCGTACCGACACCGTGGCGCTGCGGGTGCTCGACTGGCGCTACGGCGTCGACCTGCGCACCCTGCGCACCGAGGCCGTCACCCCCGACGCCCTCAAGCCTCTCGACGTGGTCCTGGTCGAGGCGGGCGGGGTGATCCCGGCGGACGGCGACGTGGTGGACGGCGTGGCGGCGGTCGACGAGTCCGCCGTCACCGGTGAGTCCGCCCCCGTGGTCCGTGAGGCGGGCGGCGACCGCAGTGGCGTGACGGGCGGTACGACGGTCCTGTCCGACCGTGTCGCCGTCCGGATCAGCGCCCGTCCCGGCCACAGTTTCCTCGACCGGATGATCGCCCTGGTCGAGGGGGCTTCCCGGCAGAAGACACCGAACGAGATCGCGCTGAACATCCTGCTGGCCGCGCTGACGATCGTGTTCCTCCTGGTCGTGGTCACCCTGCAGCCGATGGCCGCCTACGCGGACGCCGCCCAGTCGACGACGGTGCTGGTCGCCCTCCTGGTCACGCTCATCCCCACGACGATCGGCGCTCTGCTCTCCGCGATCGGGATCGCCGGCATGGACCGGCTCGTGCAGCGCAACGTCCTCGCCATGTCGGGGCGCGCGGTCGAGGCGGCGGGCGACATCAACACCCTGCTGCTGGACAAGACCGGCACCATCACCCTGGGCAACCGCGAGGCCGCCGCCTTCGTGCCCATGCCGGGCATCGACGAGGGGCGGCTCGCCGAGGCCGCCCAGTTGTCGTCGCTGGCCGACGAGACGCCCGAGGGCCGGTCCGTCGTCGTGCTGGCGAAGCTGCGGTTCGGCCTGCGCGCGCCGTCCGCGGACGAGCTGACGCACGCGCGGTGGGTGCCCTTCAGCGCCCGTACCCGGATGAGCGGGGTCGACCTGCGCTGGGACAACGGCGCCGTGTGCGCGATCCGCAAGGGTGCCGCCCAGCAGGTCATCGAGTGGGTACAGATGTACGGCGGCCACATCCCGCCCGAGGCACGGCACTTCGCCGACTCGGTGTCCGCGGCCGGCGGGACGCCGCTGCTCGTCGCCGTGCACGACTGGGACGGCCCGCGCGTGCTGGGCCTCGTCCATCTCAAGGACGTGGTGAAGGAAGGCATCGTCGAACGCTTCGCGCAGTTGCGTCGGATGGGCATCCGCACGGTGATGGTCACCGGCGACAACCCGATCACCGCCCGCGCGATCGCCCGGGAGGCGGGAGTCGACGACTTCCTCGCGGAGGCGACCCCCGAGGACAAGCTCGCGCTGATCAAGAAGGAGCAGGAGGGCGGCAAGCTGGTCGCGATGACCGGTGACGGCACCAACGACGCCCCGGCACTCGCGCAGGCCGACGTCGGCGTGGCCATGAACACCGGCACGTCGGCCGCCAAGGAGGCCGGCAACATGGTCGACCTCGACTCCAACCCGACGAAGCTCATCGACATCGTCGAGATCGGCAAGCAACTCCTCATCACCCGGGGCGCGCTGACGACGTTCTCCATCACCAACGACGTCGCCAAGTACTTCGCGATCATCCCGGCCATGTTCACGGGGGCCTATCCCGGACTCGAAGCCCTGAACATCATGGGTCTGCACAGTCCGACGTCCGCGATCACCGCGGCGATCATCTTCAACGCACTGATCATCGTGGCGTTGATCCCGCTGGCCCTGCGGGGAGTGCGCTACCGTCCCGCCTCCGCACACGACCTGCTGCGGCGCAACCTGCTCCTGTACGGGCTGGGCGGTCTCGTGCTGCCCTTCGTGGGCATCAAGGTGATCGACCTGCTGATCTCCGGCATACCCGGCCTCGGCTGAGACGCCCCTCGCAGCCGATCACTTCCAGGCACGGCGGACGGCCGGGCCGGGAACGTCGTGACACTCGGTGTCCGTCCCGGGGATGCGGCGCCCTCACCCCCATACGGCTCAACAAGGTTGAAGTCGACACGTTTGCCACTCTCTTGATGCGATGGGTCGCCCCACCGCTCAGTCTTAACGCAAGCTTGACGCCGCGAGCCCGCCCGACCGCAGGCCCAGGCGTCACTCTCCGCATACGCTGAGGGCGCCGTCCGCGTGATGGCCGGAACCGCACGCCGACCGCACATCAGGAGCACGTCGATGGCCCCGATCGAACACGCCGCGCCCGGCCGCTTGCGCGCCTGGATGCTGGAGGGGCTGTCCGACATGGGCAAGGCGGGCGGCCATCAGAGCCCGCCCGCCTCTCAGGCTCCCGCCGCCGAGGGCCGCCCCTGGTACCGCGTGATGTGTCTGACCGGTGTCGACTACTTCTCCACCCTCGGCTACCAGCCCGGCATCGCCGCCCTCGCGGCCGGTCTGCTCTCGCCGATCGCGACCATCGTGCTCGTGATCGTCACCCTGGCGGGCGCCCTGCCCGTCTACCGGCGGGTGGCCGAGGAGAGCCCGCACGGCCAGGGCTCGATCGCGATGCTGGAACGTCTGCTCACCTTCTGGAAGGGCAAGCTGTTCGTCCTCACCCTGCTCGGCTTCGCCGCCACCGACTTCCTCATCACCATCACGCTGTCGGCCGCCGACGCCTCCACCCACCTGGTCGAGAACCCCCACCTGAACGAGGCCCTGCACGACCAGCAGTTGGTGATCACCATGGTGCTGATCGCCCTGCTCGGCGCGGTGTTCCTCAAGGGCTTCCTGGAGGCGATCGGCGTCGCGGTCGCCCTGGTGGCCGGCTACCTCGCGCTCAACGCCGTGGTCGTCGTGGCCGGCCTCCTGCACGTCGCCACCGAGGGCCATGTCGTCACCGACTGGTCCAACGCCCTCACCGCCGAGCACGGCAACGTCTTCGTGATGATCGGCGTCGCCCTGATCGTCTTCCCCAAACTCGCCCTCGGCCTCTCCGGCTTCGAGACCGGCGTCGCCGTGATGCCCCATGTCCAGGGGGACCCGAGCGACACGGAGGAGCGCCCCGAAGGCCGCATCCGCGGCACCAAGAAGCTGCTCACCACCGCCGCCCTGATCATGAGCTTCTTCCTGATCACCACCAGCTTCATCACCACCCTGCTCATCCCGGCGGACGAGTTCGAGGAGGGCGGCCAGGCCAACGGCCGCGCTCTGGCGTATCTCGCGCACGAATACCTGGGCAACGCGTTCGGCACGCTGTACGACGTCTCGACCATCGCCATCCTGTGGTTCGCCGGCGCCTCCGCGATGGCCGGCCTGCTCAACCTGATGCCCCGCTACCTGCCCCGCTACGGCATGGCCCCGCACTGGGCACGCGCGGTCCGCCCGATGGTCATCGTCTTCACCCTGGTCGCCTTCCTGGTCACCTGGCTCTTCGACGCCGACGTGGACGCGCAGGGCGGCGCCTACGCCACCGGCGTCCTGGTGCTGATCAGTTCCGCGGCGATCGCGGTGACCATCGCCGCCCGCAAGGCCGGACAGCGGAAGTGGACCATCGGCTTCAGCGTGATCTCGGTGGTGTTCCTCTACACCACGGTGGTGAACGTGGTCGAGCGGCCCGACGGTGTGAAGATCGGCGCCTGCTTCATCGCGGGCATCATGATCCTCTCCCTGGTCTCACGGCTCGCCCGCTCCTTCGAGCTCCGGGTGACCGGCGTGACCCTGGACCCCATGGCCGAACGGTTCGTACGGGACATCGCCAGCCGCAAGATCCGGTTCATCGCGAACGAGCCCGACCAGCGGGACAAGGCCGAGTACCGCGACAAGATCGAGCAGATCCGTCAGGACAACGACGTGGCCGGCCCCGAGGACTTCGTCTTCGTCGAGGTGACGGTGACCGACCCGTCCGAGTTCGAGGCCGGTCTGACGGTCCGCGGCGAGGTCCTGCACAACCGGTACCGCGTGCTGACCCTGGAGTCCTCCTCCATCCCCAACGCCCTGGCCGCCCTGCTCCTGCACGTGCGCGACACGACGGGCTGCACCCCGCACATCTACTTCGAGTGGACCGAGGGCAACCCCTTCACCAATTTCCTGCGCTTCTTCCTGTTCGGACAGGGCGAGGTCGCCCCGGTCACCCGGGAGGTCCTGCGCGTCGCGGAACCGGACGTCGCTCGGCGCCCCCGCGTCCACACGGGCTGAGGCCGCTCCGGCGACGTCCGGGCAGGCCGGCACCTCAGCGCACACCGAAGCACCGGCGCGGCCCGGCCGACCGAGCCTGCCCGGTCCCGCCATGACGGGGTCCGCGTGGAATCGACAGACGTACACATCGACAGCGCTCGCCCCGGCCGGATCTCCCCGCACAACACGACGAGGGCCCCCGAAGGGAGCCCTCGTCCACCGGCGCCGGCCGCTTCCGCGACCGGCGCCGCCTGCGTCGTCCTCAGTCCTCGTACGCGTCCAGCGGCGGGCAGGAGCACACCAGGTTCCGGTCACCGAACGCCTGGTCGATACGGCGCACCGGCGGCCAGTACTTGTCGGCGACCGACACGCCGTTCGGGAAGACGGCCTCCTCGCGCGAGTACGCGTGGTTCCACTCGCCGCCCAGCAGGCCGACGGTGTGCGGAGCGTTGCTCAGCGGATTGTCGTCGGCCGGCCACTCGCCCGCGCCGACCTTCTCGATCTCCGCGCGAATCGCGATCATCGCCTCGCAGAACCGGTCGATCTCGGTGAGGTCCTCGGACTCGGTCGGCTCGATCATCAGCGTGCCGGCCACCGGGAACGACATCGTCGGCGCGTGGAACCCGTAGTCGATCAGTCGCTTGGCCACGTCGTCGACGCTGACGCCCGTCGCCTTGGTCAGCGGCCGCAGATCGATGATGCACTCGTGCGCGACCAGCCCGCCGGGGCCGGTGTACAGCACCGGGAAGTGCGGCTCCAGACGCTTGGCGATGTAGTTGGCGCTCAGCACAGCCACCTGCGTGGCCCGCTTCAGGCCCTCCCCGCCCATGAGCCGCACATAGGCCCAGGAGATCGGCAGGATCCCCGCGGAACCCCACGGCGCGGCCGAGATCGGACCGACCCCGGTCTCCGGCCCGGCCTCCGGCTGCAGGGGGTGGTTCGGCAGGTACGGCGCGAGGTGCGACCGCACGGCCACGGGACCGACACCCGGACCACCGCCGCCGTGCGGGATGCAGAACGTCTTGTGCAGGTTGAGGTGCGACACGTCGCCGCCGAAGTGCCCCGGCTTGGCGAGCCCCACCAGCGCGTTGAGGTTGGCCCCGTCCACGTAGACCTGACCGCCGGCGTCATGCACCTGGGCGCAGATGTCGGCCACGTGCTCCTCGAACACACCGTGCGTGGACGGGTACGTGATCATCAGGACCGAGAGCTCGTCGCGGTACTGCTCGATCTTCGCCCGCAGGTCCTCGACGTCGATCTCGCCGTCCTCGGCGGTCTTCACCACGACGACCTTCATGCCGGCCATCACGGCGCTCGCGGCGTTCGTGCCGTGCGCGGAGGACGGGATCAGGCAGACGGTCCGCTGCTCGTCGCCGTTGGCACGGTGGTACCCGCGCACGGCGAGCAGCCCGGCCAGCTCACCCTGCGAGCCGGCGTTCGGCTGCAACGACACCTTGTCGTAGCCGGTGACCTCGGCGAGACGGTCCTCCAGCTCGTGGATGAGCGTCAGATACCCAGCCGCCTGCTCGGCCGGCACGAACGGGTGCAGCTGACCGAACTCCGGCCAGGTGACCGGCTCCATCTCCGTGGTCGCGTTGAGCTTCATGGTGCAGGATCCGAGCGGGATCATGCCCCGGTCGAGCGCGTAGTCGCGGTCGGCGAGCCGGCGCAGGTAGCGCAGCATCGCGGTCTCGGAGCGGTGCTGCTGGAAGACCGGGTGCGTGAGGTACGCGTCGGTGCGCAGCAGCCCCTCGGGCAGCGCGTCCTCCGTGCGACCGTCCAGCGCCTCGATGTCCCCCTCGACACCGAACGCGGCCCACACGGCGGCCAGCTGGTCCCGGGTGGTGGTCTCGTCGCAGGACATGGAGACGTGGTCGGCGTCGATCCGCCACACGTTGACGCCGTTCGCGCGCGCGGCGGCGGTGACCTCGGCCGCCCGGCCCGGCACCCGCGCGGTGACGGTGTCGAAGTAGGCGCCGTGCACGATCTCGACACCGCCGTCACGCAGACCCGCGGCGAGGATCGCGGCGTACCGGTGGGTCCGCCGTGCGATGCCCTCCAGGCCCTCGGGCCCGTGGTAGACGGCGTACATCCCGGCCATCACGGCGAGCAGCACCTGCGCGGTGCAGATGTTGCTGGTCGCCTTCTCACGCCGGATGTGCTGCTCGCGCGTCTGGAGCGCCAGCCGGTAGGCCTTGTTGCCGTCCGCGTCGACGGAGACGCCCACGAGCCGCCCGGGCAGGCTGCGCGCGAACTTCTCCTGCACCGCCATGTAACCGGCGTGCGGCCCGCCGAAGCCCATCGGGACACCGAACCGCTGCGTGGTACCGACGGCGATGTCCGCGCCCAGCTCACCCGGCGACTTCAGCAGCGTCAGCGCCAGCAGGTCCGCGGCGACGGTGACGAGCGCGCCCCGCTCGTGCGCCTGGTCGATGACGGCCTTGATGTCGCGTACGGCCCCGGAGGCACCCGGGTACTGGATCAGCACGCCGTTGATCTCACGGTCCGCGATCTCGGCCGGGATACCGCCGGCGAGGTCGGCGACGACCACCTCGACCCCGGTCGGCTCGGCGCGGCCCTGGATCACGGCGATGGTCTGCGGCAGCGCGTCCGCGTCGACCAGGAAGAGGCCCTTCTTGTTCTTGCCCATGCGCCGGGAGAGCGCCATCGCCTCGGCCGCGGCCGTGCCCTCGTCGAGCAGCGAGGCACCCGAGGTCGGCAGCCCCGTGAGGTCGGCGACCACGGTCTGGAAGTTCAGCAGCGCCTCCAGCCGGCCCTGCGAGATCTCCGGCTGGTACGGGGTGTACGCCGTGTACCAGGCCGGGTTCTCCATGACGTTGCGCAGGACGACCGGCGGGGTGAAGGTCCCGTAGTAGCCGAGCCCGATCATGGAGCCCAGCACCTGGTTCCGGTCGGCGAGGGAGCGCAGCTCACGCAGCACCTCGGCCTCGGTGCGGGCGCCCGGCAGAGCGAGGGATGCGGCGTTCTTGATCACATCCGGTACCGCGGTGGCGGTGAGCTCGTCGAGCGAGCCGTAGCCGACCTGCGCGAGCATCTTGGCCCGCGCCTCCTGGTCGGGCCCGATGTGACGCTGCTCGAAGGGGATGCCCTGTTCGAGCTCGGAGAGCGGGATGCGCTGGGCGGTCATTGCGGAGGCCTCCTGGTCTGACGCGACCTTCGAGGGACACCCCGGCACGGGTGCCCCGACGGCCTCCCCCTCTGTCATCACAACCTGAGAGCTTCACCGGCCGCCACAGGACGTCCGGCTTGCACCGTCGGTGAGAGCGGGAGCCGTGACACCCGCTCTGCTTTCCAGAGTGACCTCTTCCGTGCGGTACGTGGGCCTGAGAGATTCCGGGGAGGATTTGCTCCTTCGGCGCCCCCCGGTGTGATCTCCGGAGGACTCTCCCGCACGGGGTCAGCAGCCGCTGCCAGGGTACCAGCGAGGTCAACGCCCCGGCGTTCGAGTGGCCGCGTCCCGCAATGTGCTCTTTTGTTGTGCTTACGGACGAGGTGCGAACCAGTGGAGGGCCCGTGCAGACCGATATCGATCCGCGCAACCTGATCGGCCGCAAGGCATTCGACCGTCACGGCAGCAAGATCGGCACCATCGACGAGGTGTACCTCGACGACGCGACCGGCGTACCGGAGTGGGCGGCCATACGGACCGGCCTGTTCAGCAGAGACGCCTTCGTCCCCCTGGAGCCGAGCGAGCTGATCGACGGCACGCTGCACGTCCCCTTCGAGCGCGCCCTCATCAAGGACGCCCCCGACTTCGGCGTCGGCCGGCACCTCTCCCCGGAGCAGGAACTCCAGCTCTACCACCACTACGGCCTCGACGTGGCCGCTCCCCCGACGCTCCCGGACCACGACTTCGGCAAGCTGGCCGGCTCGGAAGAGACGTGACCCGGAGGACTCAGCCCTGAAGCTCGGGTCTTCGCGCCACCAGCGGCAGCGGATCGGCCGGCTCCAGCGCGGGATCGTCGATCCGGAAGGTCCGCACCCGCCCGGGCTCCGACCCGGGCGTCTCGAAGCGCACGGTCACTCTCCCCAGCCCGCTGCCCTGCACCCATCCGTGCCCGTGCTCGGCGTGCCGCACGTCGTGCCCCGCGGCCCACCGTCTCGTGACGGGCCCCGCCTCCTCCCGCTCGGGCTCGTCCGCGGCGCCCTCCGCCGGCCCCGCGTCCCGCTCCCCCGCCGCCTGCGCGAACAGGTCCTCCTGGGTGTAGTCGGCCAGGCCGCTGACGCCGACCCCCAGCAGCCGCACGCCCCCGGTCGTGTCCACGGAGTCCAGCAGCCGGGCCGCCGCCTCCCGCACCACCGCGGGGTCGTCCGTGGGCCCCCGCAGCGTCTCGGAACGGGTCAGCGTCGAGAAGTCGTACCGCCGCACCTTCAGCACGATCGTCCGGCCGGAGAGCCCGGCCCCGCGCAGCCGCCGCACACACCGGTCCGCGAGCCGCTGCACCTCCAGCCCGACCCGGACCCGGTCATGGATGTCCACGTCGTAGGTGTCCTCGACCGACACGGACTTCGCCTCCCGCTCGGCGACCACGGGACGGTCGTCACGGGCCAGCGCCATGGCGTACAGCGCGTGCCCGTGCGCTTTGCCCAGGAGCCGGACGAGTTCGTCCTCGCCCGCCTCGGCGATCTCCTCCACCGTGACGATCCCGGCCCGGCGCAGATGGTCGCCCGTCGCGGGTCCCACCCCCGGCAGCGTCCGCACCGACATCGGGCCCAGCAGCGCCCGCTCGGTGCCCGGCTCGATCAGCACCAGTCCGTCCGGCTTGGCCTCCTCGGAGGCGATCTTCGCGAGCATCTTGGAGGCGGCGAGCCCGACCGACCCCGTGAGACCGGTGACGGCCCGGATGTCGGCGCGCAGCCTGACCCCCGCCAGCCGAGCCGACTCCCGGTCCCTGGCGGCCCCACCGGCCTCCAGATCGACGAACGCCTCGTCCAGGCTCAACGGCTCCACCAGCGGCGACATCGCCCGCAGCAGGGCCATCACCTGCTCGCTGATCGTCCGGTACAGCCCGAAGCGCGGCACCAGGCAGGCGGCGTTCGGCGCGAGCCTGCGCGCCTGGCCCATGGGCATCGCCGAATGCACCCCGAACACCCGGGCCTCGTACGAGCAGGTCGCCACCACTCCGCGCGGTCCGAGCCCACCGACGATCACGGCTTTCCCGCGCAGGCTCGGCTTGGACGCCTGCTCCACCGAGGCGAAGAAGGCATCCATGTCGAGATGCAGGATCGTGGGCGCGGTTCTCACAGGTCCGATGCTGCCTCACGGCACTGACAACGCCCCCGTGGCCACGGGCCGCCGTCGGCAGTGCCTCAGACGGCCCTGTTGCGCCGCCGCGCCAGCTCGTCCGCCGGATTGTGCCCGACCAGCGTCTCACCGGTGTCGATCCGCTCGCCGTGCAGCTGCGACAGGGCGCTCTCCACGTCCCGCCAGACCACACCGACGGCGATCCCGAAGACCCCCTGGCCACCCTGGAGCAGGGCGTGGACCTCGTCGGGCGAGGTGCACTCGTAGACCGTGGCGCCATCGCTCATCAGTGTCATCCGCTCCAGGTCCTGGAAGCCACGCTCGCGCAGGTGCTGGACGGTGGTGCGGATGTTCTGCAGCGAGACCCCGGTGTCGAGGAATCTCTTGACGATCTTCAGTACGACGACGTCGCGAAAGCTGTACAGGCGTTGCGTACCGGACCCGTGGGCCGGCCGCACACTGGGCTCGACGAGGCCCGTCCGGGCCCAGTAGTCCAGTTGCCGATAGGTGATGCCCGCGGCCGCGCAGGCCGTCGGGCCTCGGTAGCCGATCTCCTCGGACGCCATGGGCGCCGCCCCTCCGCCGCCGGGAACGGCCATAGGTCGCTGCGGAGCGTGATCAGTCGCCCTGCCGTGCGGAGGGTACCCCCCACTCGGGCGAAGCCGAGAGCTCGGGGGAGGGTACGAACCGCTCTCCCCGAAACCGCGTCCGGGGGCACCCCCAGCCGTACCGTCGCCGCTGGTTCTCACGCCGACCTCCGTCCTTGACCTGCCTTCTCGACGGTAGGCAGTCACCAAGGGTGCGTCAACGATCGCCACACTCGGCACGCCGAGTGATAATCACCCTGAGAGTGGTTTCCCGCACCCCACCGCGGGGAAAGGCTAGCCGAATGCTCTGGCGGAAAGTCGCGTGACGCTCTCAGTCGCCACTGGCACGTGCCGGAGCGCGCGACACGGCGCCGGGCACATACCGGCCCGCCGCGGACCCCGGGTCCGCGCGGGCCGCCACACTCACTGGCTGCTGGTGCCGAAGTCCTCGGGCGAGATCTGGTCGAGGAACTCCCGGAACTTCTCCACCTCGTCCTCCTGCTCGTCGGGGATCGCGATACCGGCGTCGTCGAGCACCCCGTCACTGCCGTAGATCGGCGTACCGGTGCGCAGGGCGAGCGCTATGGCGTCGGACGGGCGGGCGCTCACCTCGACACCGCTGGCGAAGACCAGCTCGGCGTAGAAGACACCTTCACGCAGATCCGTGATGCGTACTTCGGTGAGCTCCTGGCCGACGGCCTCCAGCACGTCCTTGAACAGGTCGTGGGTCAGCGGTCGCGCGGGGGCCATGCCCTGCTGGGCGAAGGCGATCGCCGTCGCTTCCCCCGGCCCGATCCAGATGGGGAGGTAACGGTCGCCTCCCACTTCGCGCAGGAGCACGATCGGTTGGTTGGAGGGCATTTCGACCCGGACACCTACGACATCGAGCTCGTTCACACAGCAACCCTAGGCCGTGCCCGGGACGTTTGGGTAGTCGGGCCGTCATCCCCCACGCGATCCGGCCGTCACCCACCCGCTTCGCGCTCACCCCGGTGCGCCGGGCACGTGCCCGCAGCTCGGGGGCGCGCGCAGCCTGGCGCCCGCGCGCCTGGGGCCACGACGGACCGGAGCCCCTGCGCCCGGACGGCCCTGTCCGGCCGTCGGCCGAGCCGCCACGGCCACCTCTCGGCCACCACGGGACGGACGAGGCGGACCGGCATCCTCACCGCTGCCTGAGCCGGCGGCGAAGCCTGCCCGGCCCGGCTTGCCCGTCCTCGTACCCGAGGACCTGCACGAGGCTCACAACCGCAGCACAGCCCCTCCTGCTCGAAACGCGCCGCCGAGGACCGCCACACCGCGCGCCCTGCCGCCCGCACGCCCGCCGAGGCCCCGGTGCACAGCCCGCCGCACACAGCCCGTTCAGGGCAGGCGCACCCCGAGCGCGCTCTGCACCAGCGCCGCATGCAGTTTCACCGTGAGCCCCGCCAGCTCCTGCGCCCGCGCCTGCGCGTGCGCCCTCGTCTGCGGATTCCGGTGCCGCTTCAGCGGAGCCACCACCTGGTCGACGAGCCCCGCCTGACGATCGGCCGCCGCCTTCATCGCACGCAGGTGCCGCGGCTCGATCCCGGACCGGCCCAGTTCGACGACGAGCGCGGCCACGGTGACCGCCTCCGCGTCGTACACACCGGCCGCCACCTGGGTGACCAGTCCGTAGGACTCCCACTCGGACAGTTCCCGCTCATCGATCCCGGCCGTCGCCAGCAACTCCGCCCGGGCGATCCGCGCCGCCGTCGGTCCCTCGGACGGCTCCTCCGCGGGCTCCTGTCCGGCCCGCTGCCGGCCTAGCGCCGGCAGCCGCACCTGTTCACCGCGCTCCAGCGCGTCAAGGTGTTCGCGGATCACCTTGAGCGGCAGATAGTGGTCACGCTGCATCCGCAGCACGTGCCCGAGCCGCTCGACGTCCCCCGGGCTGAACTTCCGGTACCCCGAGGGTGTCCGCTGCGGCTCGATGAGCCCCTCCGACTCCAGGAACCGGATCTTGGAGATCGTGACCTCGGGGAACTCCTCGCGCAGCACGTTCAACACCGTGCCGATACTGATCAGCCCGCTGTCCGTGGCGGCGGCACCGTACCCGGAGCCGCCGCTCGGTGTGAGACGCATGGAACTTCCCTCGGAGTTTCTCCGGACGGACTCCGGAGGAGGGTCAGATACCCTGCCTGCTCGCGTGGAAGACGAGCCGGTACTTGCCGATCTGGACCTCGTCGCCGTTCGACAGGGCGACCTGGTCGATCCGCTCCCGGTTGACGTATGTGCCGTTGAGGCTGCCGACGTCGGCCACCGTGAAAGACCCGTCGGGGCTGCGCCGGAACTCCACATGGCGACGCGAGACCGTCACGTCGTCCAGGAAGATGTCGCTCTGCGGGTGCCGACCGGCCGTCGTCAGGTCGCTGTCCAGCAGGAAGCGGCTGCCCGAGTTCGGTCCCCGACGCACCACCAGCAGCGCGGAGCCCATCGGCAGCGCGTCCACCGCGGCCTGCGCCTCGGGGGACAGCGTCGGCATCTGCGTCTGACCGGTGACCTCGGCGTCGTACGCCTCAAGACCGCTGATGGAGATCGTGGAGGTCGTCTCGGACGGACGCTCGGGCGTGACTCCCGGTCGCAGCGGCGCACCGCAGTGGGAACAGAAGCGACTGCTCTCCGCGTTGCGGTTGCCGCACCTCGTACAAACCAGGGCCGACATGGACGGATCCTCCTGCCGCGGCTGCCCCGCAGGGGCGTGGGACGCGTACGGGTCGGCGGAAAACCCTCCACCCGCACTTGAGGTTGACGGTTGCCCGAAACCTATGCCTCCGGCCTGGGCAGGGTCAACCGACGGCGCGCCCTGACCACCGGAAATGTCACCACCCGGACCAGCGACCTGGTCCCGGAACAGCGGGCGCTGACCCTCCGCGTCAGGCTGTGCGCGATGCCGAGCGGTCGCGTTGTCACGACCGTCTCGCGCACTCTTGCCGAACAACTTCGCAAACAACTTCACGGGCGATTCCCCTTGACCGAAACAGACCCGCCCGTGGGGCAGGACGAACCGTGACCACACACACTGGCCGACCCGGACATCCTCACAACGTCCGTATCCACCAGACAGTTTCCACCACGCACCAGCCGATCGGTGCGCCGACCCCCCGCAACCTCATGCCCTCCCCGGACCACCCCCATGCACCGCCGGTTCACTGGGAGGACGACCGAGCGTAGTCAGGTCGCTTCACCGACCGCAAGGCGTCCACGACGATCTTGTCCGACCGCTCGACAGTCACGGTGGCCTGCTCCTTCTCAAGCGTCTGCACCACGCCTCCTGGGATGTTGAGCGCGGGTTCGAGGTCCTGCGGCTTACCGATGACCTTGAAACGATAGGGCGCGTTGATCTTGTTCCCGTCGACGCTCACACGTTGCCCGGAGTCCGTCAGATAGGTGTTCGCGACGACCCGCACGCCGTTCACCTGGATCGCCTCCGCCCCTGCCGCGCGCAGCTCCTGGATCGCGTCGAGCAGCATGTTCGCCTCGACCGTTCCCTTCGTGTCGCCGATGGTCATCGTGATGCCGGGACCCTGCGCCGCCACCGTGCCCGCCAGCACACCGAGTTGCCGTTCCTTCTCGATCGTCTGCCGCCGGGCCTCCTCGGCCTGGTTCGAGCTGTTCTCCAGCTCCTCCCGCTGGTTCTCGAGACCCTGCTTCTCGTCCTCAAGACGCTGAGTACGGTCGTCCAGTTCATCGAGGATGCGCACGAGATCCTCCTGCCGGGCCCCGCGCAGCGCGCTGTCGCCGTCGCTGTTCGAGGCGACCTGCACGGCCAAGCCGAAGCCGAGCCCGAACAGCAGCAGCGCGACGATCAGTTGGGCTCGGGTGATCCGCGGCGGCCACAGCCCCTTCACCAGCCGCTGTCGCCCCGTGAGCCCTGACCGCGTCTCCCCCTCGGCCGTCTCCGGAAGTTCCGTGGTGCCCTCCGCCGGCACCTCGGCGGGCAGTTCCTCGCGCAGCCGGCTCTCGCCCGTCGTCCCGCCGGCCTTCTCGTCCTGGTCGCTCATCGGCCTCATGCCCTGAAGACGTGCCGGCGGATCGCCGCGGCATTGGAGAAGATCCGGATGCCGAGGACGACCACGACACCCGTGGACAGCTGGGCGCCGACGCCCAGCTTGTCGCCCAGGAAGACGATCAACGCGGCGACGACCACGTTCGACAGGAAGGAGACCACGAAGACCTTGTCGTCGAAGATGCCGTCGAGCATGGCCCGCAGGCCGCCGAAGACGGCGTCCAGGGCCGCCACCACGGCGATCGGCAGATAAGGCTCGACGACCGCCGGAACCTCGGGCCGGACCAACAGGCCGGCCACGACGCCCACGACGAGGCCCAGTACGGCGATCACGATGTGCCTTTCTCAGTGCTCTGCTGTGCTGACTCGGTTATCGGCTGTGCTGTGCGGACGATCACACTCGGCGCGGCCGGGAGCCTCAGCTCCCCCTCCACGGAGATGCTCGTCCGAATGCCGAAGCTCTCCTGCAGGGCATGCAGATAGAGCCCGTCCGCGCTGTTCTGGAACTTCTTGCTCAGCCCGTCGCCGTCCCCCACCGCGAGCACGGTGTACGGCGGCACCAGCGGCCGGTTGTCGACCAGTATCGCGTCACCCGCGGCCCTGATCGCCGACAGCGCCGTCAGACGCTGCCCGTTGATCGAAACGGCCTCGGCGCCCGACTCCCACAGCCCGTTCACCACGCGCTGCATGTCGCGGTCGCGCACCCGGCCGGTGTCGGAGAATCCGGTGGTCCCGCGCGGGTCGTGGTCCCCGCCGGAGGTGGCCCCCTTGGCGTCGTTCACGACCAACTTCACACCGGGGCCGTGCACTTCGGCGGCGCCGGACAGGATGCCGACGAGGTCGCTCCGGTCACCGCCGCTCTGCCTGAGCGCCTCCCGCTGCCGGGCGCTGACGTCGTCCCGCAGCTTGTCGACGGTGCTCTCCAGCTCGTCGGCCGCCTCGGTCTCCCGGTCGATGCGGTCGATGAGCTCCTCGCGCTCCTTCGCCACGGCCGGCGCCGCCACCCGTGCCTGTGCCGCGCCGACGGTCACCACCAGAGCCGCCAGCACCAGTCCGGCGGCAAGACCGAGCTTCGCCCGCAACGTCCTCGGCAGGCCTCCGGCGGACTGCTTGCGCGCCGCGGCCTCGGCGTAGCCGTCGTCGAGGCTGTGATCCATGACATTGGTGAGCAGCGACATGGACGCGTCCGGGCGCGTGGGGCGCGTGGGTGTGCTCCGAACGGGGGGCTGCTGCGGCATGCCGCACATCGTCGCACGTCGCGGCCGCTACCTCCGAATGGCCCTCCGGCGTGCCGGACAGGCCCCCTTGGGGACACTTGTCCGGCACGCGCGCGTACTGCTGATTTACCGCCCGGCGCTGTCCACCACCTCGGACCACTCGTCGAGCAGTGCCTGGGCGGAGGCGTCGTCCGGCCCCTCCGCCCACAGATGGGTGACCGCCTCCGCCGGGTCGGGCAGCACCATCACCCAGCGCCCGTCGGCCTCCACCACGCGCACACCGTCCGTGGTGTCCACGTCACGGCTCCCGGCCTCTTCGACCACGCGCCGCATGACCAGCCCCTTGACCGCCCACGGAGTCGCCAGATCCCTCTTGATGACATGCGCACGAGGGATGCGTGCGTCGATCTGGCTGAGGGTGAGCTGCGTCCGCGCCACCAGCCCGATCAGCCGGACGAACGCCGCCGTGCCGTCGAAGACGCTGCTGAACTCCGGGACGATGAAGCCGCCCTTGCCGTCGCCGCCGAAGATGGTCGTCTCGTCCCGGCCGACCCTGGTCAGGTCGTCGGGGGACGTGGTGGTCCACTCGACCTGGGTCCCGTGATACGCCGCGACCTGCTCGGCGATCCTCGTCGTGGTCACCGGAAGCGCGACCCGTCCGCTGCGACGCTCGGCCGCGACGAGGTCGAGCATCACCAGCAGCGCCCGGTCGTCCTCGACGATCCGCCCCCTCTCGTCGACCAGCGACAGCCGCTCGCCGACGGGGTCGAAACGCACGCCGAAGGCGGCTCGCGCGGACGCCACGATCTCTCCGAGCCGCACCATGCCCGACCGACGCGTCTCCGCAGACTCGGTCGGCCTGGACTCGTCCAGGCCCGGGTTGATCGTCAGCGAGTCCACACCGAGTTTGCCGAGCAGGCTGGGCAGCACGAGCCCGGAGCTTCCGTTCGAGGCGTCGACGACGACCTTCAGCCCCGACTCGGCGATCCCGGTGGTGTCGACGTTACGCAGCAGCGACCCGGTGTACGAGTCGAAGACGCTGGACGGGAAGTGCAGATCCCCGATCTCGCCGGGGAACGCCCTTCGGTACTCCTGACGGGCGAAGACCCGGTCCAGCTTCCGCTGACTCGCCTGCGAGAGATCGGCGCCCTGCCCGTCGAAGAACATGATGTCCACGGAGTCCGGCACCCCGGGGGTGGTGCGGATCATGATCCCGCCCGCGCTGCCCCGAGCCGTCTGCTGACGGGCGACCGGCAGCGGTACGTTCTCCAGGTCGCGTACGTCGATGGCGCTGGCCTGCAGCGCGGAGATCACGGCTCGCTTCAGCGCACGGGCACCACGGGAGTGGTCGCGCGCCGTCGTGACGGTGGCCCCCTTCTTCAACGTCGTCGCGTACGCGCCGGCCAGCCGTACGGCCAGCTCCGGTGTGATCTCGACGTTCAGGATGCCGGAGACGCCGCGCGCACCGAAGAGATGGGCCTGGCCCCGCGACTCCCAGATGACCGAGGTGTTGACGAAGGCGCCGGCCTCGATCGTCTTGAACGGGTAGACCCGCACATTGCCCTGCACGATCGATTCCTCACCGATGAGGCACTCGTCACCGATGACGGCGCCGTCCTCGATGCGGGCCGCCCGCATGATGTCCGTGTTCTTCCCGACGACGCAGCCGCGCAGATTGCTGTGCTGCCCGACGTACACGTTGTCGTGCACCACCGCCCTGTGCAGGAACGCTCCGCTCTTCACGACCACGTTCGAGCCGACGACCGTGTGCTCGCGTATTTCCGCGCCGGCCTCGACCTTGGCGTAGTCGCCGATGTAGAGCGGCCCGCGGAGCACGGCGTCAGGATGCACTTCGGCCCCTTCGGCCACCCACACACCCGGCGAGATCTCGAAGCCGTCGATCTCGACGTCGACCTTGCGCTCCAGGACGTCGGCCTGTGCTTTCACATAGCTCTCGTGCGTGCCGACGTCCTCCCAGTAGCCCTCGGCGACATAGCCGTAGATCGGCTTGCCCTCCTTCATGAGCTGAGGGAAGACCTCGCCGGACCAGTCGACGGACACATCGGCCGCGACGTAGTCGAAGACCTCGGGCTCCATGACGTAGATGCCGGTGTTCACGGTGTCGGAGAAGACCTGACCCCAGGTCGGCTTCTCGAGGAACCGCTCGACCTTGCCTTCTTCGTCGACGATCGTGATGCCGAATTCCAAAGGATTGGGGACACGGGTCAGACAGACGGTGACCAGTGCGCCCTTTTCCTTGTGGAAGTTGATCAGATCGGTGAGGTCGAAGTCCGTCAGAGCATCACCGGAGATGACAAGGAACGTGTCGTCCTTCAACGCCTCTTCGGCGTTCTTGACACTTCCGGCGGTACCGAGTGGCTTCTCCTCGTTGGCGTACGTGAGCTCCATACCGAGCTCTTCGCCGTCACCGAAGTAGTTTTTGACCAGAGAGGCAAGGAACTGGACAGTCACGACTGTCTCGTTGAGCCCATGCCTTTTGAGCAGCCGAAGAACGTGCTCCATGATCGGCCGGTTGGCCACCGGCAGGAGCGGCTTGGGCATGCTTGAGGTCATGGGACGAAGGCGCGTGCCCTCGCCACCGGCCATCACGACGGCCTTCATGTCGGAAGCGTCCTCCTCGAAGAGACGACGGTCTAGCCGACTTCACCCGTCCGAATTGTCCCGCACTTTTCCCCTGCGGGCCATCGCACCGCTACGGCCGCGCAATCGACGAGCTCAATCGGCCGTGGCGTCCGCGCGAACCAGGCGGCGGACCTGTACCACGTAGAGGACTCCTGCCCACCAGTAGAGGGTTGTACCCCACCCGGCGAACGCCCATCCGAAAATCGCAGCGAGTGACGCCGGCCATCCGCTTCCGTCACTGAACAGCAGCAGCGGGAAAGCGTACATCAGGTTGAAGGTGGCGGCCTTCCCGAGGAAGTTCACCTGCGGCGGCGGATAGCCATGGCGTCTGAGGATGCCCACCATCACCAGCAGGACCAGTTCCCGCGCAAGCAGTGCAGCGGTCAACCACAGGGGCAGAATCTCCCGCCATGTGAGCCCGACCAGGGTCGAGAGAATGTAGAGCCGGTCCGCCGCGGGATCGAGGAGCCGGCCGAGGCTGCTGATCTGGTTCCAGCGCCGGGCGAGTTTGCCGTCCAGGTAGTCACTGATCCCGCTCAGAGCCAGCACCAGCAGTGCCCAGCCGTCACTCTTCGGCCCGCCGAACTCGGGCCTGAGGATCAGCCACAGAAACAGGGGCACGCCAAGGAGCCGGGCCATGCTGAGAATGTTCGGGATGGTGAGGACCCGGTCCGTCTGAACGCGGGTCTCCTGGACCTCCAACCGGGGGCCTCCTGTCGAAAACGAGCCAACGATGCCCCCCGAACCCTACCTCAACGCAAAAAAGCTCCGGTTCCTGGGCAGTGCCCAAGAACCGGAGCTGTAAAGGTAGTTCGGCGGCGTCCTACTCTCCCACAGGGTCCCCCCTGCAGTACCATCGGCGCTGTAAGGCTTAGCTTCCGGGTTCGGAATGTAACCGGGCGTTT